>CAZRKP010000006.1:0-136014 GCA_964600895.1 uncultured Victivallis sp. | reverse complement strand
TTCTTACCGATATATTTATTAACTGGTAATATATCTTACCACATTAGGATAGAGTTTCAAACGACAAGCCATGTATTTTTGTATAAATATTCGTAAATCCTCAAAGACTTACGGAAGATTATGTCAGTTTCACTGCTCCACTTCGATACGTGCACCAGTTTTATCTCAATCTTTTAATCCGCCATCAGCACCACATCCGTGTTCGGCACTATCAGTTTGCGGTCATAGGTCTTGCCGTACATTGTAAATTCATATTCAATCGACACATCCATTTTACCATAGGATTTAACGGACTTCAAGACGGCTGGTATGAAACTGATGTCCGTGCTTTTCATTAAAATGACATTGCCAGCCTTAAGCCTTTTAGCAGTCTTGATTTTCAATTCCATGGTCAAAAATCCTCCAATTTGATAGTTTTCAGCCATTTATGGGAGAACAGAAGCATACTTTCTTGGATTTCCACTAGTTATGCGGATATTAAGCCTACCGTGATACCGGAGTGGCGATCCCTGCCATCCCGGGCTGGTTCCCGGGCGTTTTATGGGTAATATTGGCATGTAACTGCAGATCCTGGGTAAAACTCACCAGATTTGACCGGAACGGCATCAGGTGGCAGTGGTGAAATCTTCAATATTTCAGCGAATAACAGCTTGAACGTTATGCATCAGCGCGCCTGTGCCAACTGCCTGTGATTTTCATAATTCTTTGAGCAAAATTGAGAGGATTGTTTGCAACTTTGACACCGGCGCGCTCCACGGCGGTTGTTATGGAATGCTGGAATCAGTCCTTTAGAAACCTACTTGTTTCTTCTGAATATCTTCTTAATGAACGTGAGAAATCATTATACAGAGTTTCATTAGAATTGCTGGACTGCTATAAACAATATGATAAATTAATCATAATCACCACTATGTCTGACATCAATCACAACGACATAACAGAATGGTTTACAATGAACAAACATGATAGAATTGATTTTTTTTCCTTACTGGTTCTTGCCACATCTTATTCTGGATTTTAATCCATTCAAATGCAAGAAATACTTAAAGAACAATAAGCATTGCGATGATGTTTGTGATGGGGAATATAATATTTTTGACAAAGGGGAACAGGGGAAACGTTTGCGATACTTAGTGAAACGCGCCCTGTATCATGAATTCTTCTTGACAAAAATTAATAAGCTTGATTACTCAGATGAATCAAACGGCATTTATGGCGATGATAAAATAAACAAGAAGGCGGTTGGTGAGAATTTTAATCATTTCGACAATTATAGGATGAGTGATCTAAAACAGTTTGTATCTATCCAGAAGAAACGTATTGCGAGGATGATTACCTCGATGATAATCACCAAGAAGAATAATCTTTTAAAAGAAGCTGAGCGAAGAAAAATTGTGAAAATTGGCATTATGGAAATGAGTAGAGTGTTTGGAGAAATAAACAATGCTATTGATGCTGGTAAAATGGCTTATGCTTCAGAGCTTATGTTTTATGCCGGAAGGATGTTCGAACGGACATGCGTCATCCCACATGAAAATAGGGCAAGAACGGGCAAGATAATCTCAAAGGCTTCAAAAGCAACCAGCGACAAATTAAACAAGCGATTTCAGGAACTCAGGCTGAAATACCAACCTGAAATAGACAATATTTATAAAAGTTGTCCAAAAAGATATGTACATGAAAAAGCAGCAAGAGAAGTTGGGGATATTTATAATGTAAGTTGGGAGACCGTAAGGAAGCACGTCAAGAATCCAGCAAGACAATAGAAGAATCAATACCTGATAATTTAAAGAAGGCGGAACATTTGTTCCGCCTTTTTTATTTCTGGTAAGTCTTCTAGGCATACCAGTTCCATTGAAGCGATATTGACTCATGGAGAAGGATAATATGAAATGCTTTGAAAGCCGTAAAATTGTAATGAAAGAGAGGTGCGCATGGTGATAATGACGATGGTTTTGCGAGGTTATGTTTTCGGTTATTTGATTAATAGAAATAATAAATAAAAGGAGAATGGAAAATGAAAAAGGGAACAATGAATATCTCGGATGCACAGCTGGAAGAGAAAAAAGTTGTCGCTGTTGGAGTGGAAGAAGAGATTCTCATGGCGAATAAGATTGCTTGCGAGGGGAATGACTTGGAGGAAATGATTTGTGACATTGACAGGAAAATCAACCTCCTGATTTGTGCATTAGTCAGGATGGAGGGGGAAAAGGAATTGATTTTTATCATGAAAAATTCAATTCCTGTAAATCTCCTGCCCTATGCGCCAAGAGCAGGTGCTGAAAAAATAAAGAGAATGGAGGACAAGCAGTACCAGCACGTTGGCAATTTTGACATGGATGAAAGAGGAATTGTTGAAGGACTGCCAGCAAAGTTCAACGTGGATTTGCATGATTGTTTCAAGATACTTTTTGTAAACGATGGGAATTTGACAATCACTCAAACTTTAGCATCTGGGGAAAAGAGGCATTCAAACGTGTGTTTTATTGGTTTCAACATACTCTTTGTTTGCAAGGAGCATATGGAAGATTTGGCAAATAAATTACACGCAAAGAATGTCATAGGTACAAACCTGTGGGATTATGTAGATATTTACGATGGCAAGTAAGAGGTAAATAACACCGAGAACATGGTGGGGATTGTAATTGAAGACAGTGGAAATGCTTTGGTTCGGGGGAGATTCGCTCTCCTGAATCATAAACGAGACAAGAACATAGGAAGAAAAATCAAAATGATAACAGCAAACTTAACATCAGGTCTGATTGGCTGGTATGACTTGCATGTCATTCGTAACCATTCACCGCCCTGCCAATAACGCTCCTGAATCAGCGCAAGACGCAGATTAGCAATATTAAAAAACTATAAATGAAAGCCAGTAACATGGCTTGCAGGGGGACTTTTGCGCCCAAATAGGACTGTGGAGATGATCATGGTGAAAATGACGATGGTTTGAAAATGAATTTAAGACATAAATAAAAGGAAGGAATATGAAGATGAAAAATAATATATATGACACGATTTATAAGGAAGAATTGTTCACTCTCGAGGAGATAGGTTCTGATTTCATGGAGAGATTTATATTACACATTGGTGATGGCTCAAGAAGGCGATGTGTCACTAGCAATAAGAAAGTTTATGAATTCATTAAAACGAAAGCCGACCAAGGCGACGCTCATTGCCAGATCATACTTGCATTAATGCATGTCAATGGTTTTAAATGCAAGAAAGACTATAAGGCGGCTATGACTCTCCTTAACAAGGCATCCAAAGCAGGAGATACGGATGCAGACTTAGTTATGGGCAGAATGTACTGCCTTGGATTGGGTGTTGAAACTGATTATGTAAAGGGTATCTCGCTCATAGGGAGCGCATATATAAAAAACAATTTGATTACGCAAAATTATCTGAATAGGTGCGGATAATTATTATTGACAGCTCCTAAAATGTAAATATCATCATCATTGTGCATCTAGGGCAACGTATAGGGCGTAAGTGTGGGCGCTTAAGTTCTGGATGCACGGTGGTGGTCTTTCGGATAATCAGAAAGTGAAGTGAACATGAAAGCAATAATAGTACAGAAGTTGAACAAGGAAATTTGCAGGAACTGCTTTAGAGAGCAATCTAAGGATTGGTGTTTCACAGCTGAGACTAATTGGCGAAATAATGCAATTCCCTGTATGCCATACATCATCACATACCGACTCAGGATCAGTAACTGCGTTAAAGATGATACATGTCTTCTGCCTGATGACTGCCCTCACAAGGCTGAGCATATTTTACAGCCGGGACCAGTTCCTATAAATGTGAAGTTAAAAAAGGATGTTTGCAAAAAGTGCTGCAATGAAAACGATTCAAGGTATCACGAGGGTGAGCAATGGAATAAGAATTGGGATGATGGATATGTTTTTTGCCCGTACTACCACAGCGTAATCAGACAACCTTTTGCCCGACATCGTGTCATTGATGATGAGCCTCCAGACGAATGTCCGTACAAACTTGAACATACGGTGATGAATCAATAAAACACACGGTAAAGTTAAAATGATACAGCCAGTTCCCTCAATATGGAATATGGAATACTTGGCGATGGACAAGTAGGGATGATAAATGGATAACAGGTCTTCTGTTGCCTTATCTCTTATCTTCCCTTTGTCTCTCCCCCCATCCCACGCCCATTTTCACCTTCTTTATAATTTTCTCTTTATATTTTTCTGTATTAAAAAGACTTTAACATAAATAAACGGAGGCAATATCCATGAAGAGTAAAGAAAAGGTAACAAGCAACATGATGACCATCACAAGAAGCCAGGCAGCAGATCTCCTGTCTATCAACATTAAGACCCTTGATGAGATCATTGACCAAGGGAAGCTCAAGATATTAAGACCTACGGGCAAACGGTGTATCAGACTGATCAAGTCTGATGTTGAAGATTTCATCCGTTCCTGCTCTGAGGTGATAATCAATGAGAATATTGATAAAAATGGAGATTGCTTAAAGTGACCCCCATCCCTGAAAGCTTGCTTCGTTTTGTCTATGGAAAACTGGTGTTTTTCAAAAGCTAGTTTAGGACAACGTATTTAAGAGAGATACAAAGTGTATTCCAAATCATAGCCATGAAAGAGAGGTTGTAATGGCTGAATAAGCATTATGAGGTTGGTGATTATGAAGAATGACAAGATTAGTGAGGTTGCAGGCGCAGGAGAGGAGAGAGATGTTAGGTATGACAGGAAGACTCCTGCCTGTCAGAGGCAGGGAATGGATATATATAAGATTCATTTGAAGATACCAGACTTCAGATTTGTGATTCACTGCGTTGACTATCCCATCAGGTTCAAATTGTGCAGGGGTGGATTATCATCCATTGACAAGGTCAGGGCATACCTTGACGAACTTGTCATCAAATATGGATTATCGCATTCTGTCATTCAAAAGGATAGTCATTCATGTTTTGAAGTTACCCTTTCTGGCTATGGACTTCTCCCCTCCCACATTTACAAGTTCCTGTATGGCAAGGTTCATATCATTGAGTTTCATGCCAAAGGGCTTGAGGTCAAGTGTTATCCAACACAGTCTTTCCTGAAATCAGCGGGCTTTCATTCACTTTCTCATCTTCCGGATGTCGCTTTGCCTTTAAATAGATGTTTGAACATCACCACGCATGCCAATAAACTTCTCCCTTCTGGAGAGCATCTTTCTGTCTATGAGGTTGGCATGGTCAACAGGAGGTACATATCTTGGGGTTTGAACTGTGAGATAATCAGCCAGCATCTTGTTCCTGCCGTAGATTTTGAGAAGGCTGTTATGGATATGTGCAGTTATCATCTGGCTTGTTGCGGGAAATATATGAGGGATGTACGTTCAGTCTCAAAGAATGGTCATAAGCCTTCAGGAGTGCTTGTCTTCCCCTATGAGCGTGACAGGTTGGCTGTGAAGTCTGTCCAGTCTCATGTCTGTACACTGCTTGATAAGAACAATTTCATCCTCCATTCTGATTTCGTCAACCTTTTTTCCCATCTTGATGACATCCGTTCCCGAAGATCTGAAGCTTGTAGAATGGCTAAGAGGCTCAATATGGAGGCTTTTAACCTGTCATCTGGTGAAAAGGCATGGAGGATGGTAGGGTGATATGTTTCCCATCTTTTGCTTTTCTATATTCTCTTTCTCTAGAACTTTCCTGTCGCTCTTACCTCTGTCTCTCGCTTTCTCTTCTCTTCCTCCTCATTTTGACCCCTATATTATTCATTGCAGCGGGTCAGTTTCAAGCTTTATGGCATCTCTGCGGGAATTGGTTGGCTCTGGGGCTCTGAGGGCGTTTGCAGCGCATTGCTGGGCTTTTCTTGAATCTAGCGTGCCTGTGACAGCGACAAGGGTAGTTCTAATGGATGATAACCATCAGCGGTGCGAACAATGTCCAGATATGCCATATTGCGTATCCGATGAAGATAATAATGAATGGTGGATATAAAAGAGGTTTCTCCCTCCTTTTCAGAAACACCTGCAACACTACAGGTTGAAAGGACAGCCATATGACAATCAGCAGAATGCCATATAAAACCTTCCCGCTTGCAAGGTATGGGAAGTCAATCCTTGGAAAATTTGAATCAATCCCCAGTTCCACGTATATCCTGAAGAACTTTGCATATATGTGAGGGAATAAAATGAAAAGGACAAATCCTGACAAGGCTGGCAGTATAAGATGCTTCTTGGGATTTTGGCTGATGCAATACATTTTGCACAGGAAATAAAGCAGGACAAGCGACAAAATGAATATTGGGATGATGACAGGGAAATAGAGGCTGGATGGTTCAAGCCTGTCCCTGATTGCAGGACTGATTTCCGAGGAGGATGACGAATCCCCCATCTTTGCAAGAGCGTCTATGGAAAAGAGCATGATTAAGATAAAGGCTATTCTGGGTTTCATAATTATTTCCTGAACCCTCTTAACAGTCGCATGGAGAATTGATTTTACTTCAGCATTCTTTTGTTGACAATTTTCACTATCTTGAAACATTGCATTGGCTTTTCATAATATGGGATACCAGTATTGCCAATGTAGGTCAATGCAACAGTTACTTCCCAGTCCTCCAAGTTCTTCAAATTCCTCAGTTCCTCTGGCAGAATTGAATCATTTTCCGAAGTACCGATTCCAACTATTCCACCATCTTTTGTAAGTATCCGTATATTTGGCGACCAACCATTCCATTCTGTAAATCTACCTTGAATGGTAATGGTTTCATTCAATTTCAGATTGTACTCCGCTGGTTTTGCCCTCGTGATATCTGCCTTTATAGATTTGCCTGAATCAATGGTTTTCCTTTCAATTTTACCGTCTGAATTAATCGGGGGCGGAATCATTCCATATTGTGTATCGGAGAAATCATCACAGCTACAAACCCAACGTTTTGACCATGAACAGCCAGCGGTTAAGGCAAGAAACAAGGACAAGTATATTAACTTTATAGGTATAATTGTTGAATTATTTATCTGTCTTTGCATTTTTCAGCCAATCCTTTCCAGAAAACGGCAATACTCTACCATCGACAAATCCTATATTTCCAAAATCCTTCAAAATCTCCATGATATTTCTTTCCCTAAGTGTTATCTAAGCCGAACAGGATTGGGGCTACGGGCGTAGAACGGTCTTTACTTGAAAGACAGGTTCATCAACCATTCGTTTCAAGACCCATGGATTGTGGGGACTTTTCGGATTGTCCTCTGCTTTGGAAGTATGCCTGTTCGCCAAAAAATAGTTTCCCATTTCAGAAAAGCTGTCTCCATGAACAACAATCTCATCGCATGTTCCATAGAAGCCTTTTTCGTCATCACCGCAGGTGTAATCGGTCATATACCATTTATCTCTGTATTTGTAGACCAAAAATACAGAGTAACAGTTTATGTACCGCACATCTTGCTTCCCCTCAGAGAATATGCATTCGACCTTTTTAGGGGAAGAAGTAAGCTCTCCAAGCTCCACCTTCGTCAAATTGGGTTGGAATCCATATATCAGATAGGCGTTGGTGACGGGGTCTTCGCAATCTTTAGAAACGAGAATCGTGTGCTTGCAACCGACAAGGCAGATGCACAACGAAAAAGCGATAGCTATTGAATAGACAATTTTCATTCTTTTCAGTCCTGCTTTCAGTTATGACAATTGTTTTGATATCGAATGAATCAGAGAGTTTCGAGTATTTTCCAGTCTTCAGCCTTTACTTCCATGACAATGATTTTGTTCTCAGGAAAAACAGTTTGAACCTTCCCTCTAACTATCACTGTCCAGTATACAGCATGTGGTCTAAGGTCTTTTCCCTCTGGATTGATTACCCTCAGATAACAACCTTCATGGGCAAACAAGTCATTTGTTCCCCCTGTTGGTGCGGCAGACCCCACAAAAGCAACCATCTCATCTCGACAGGTATTTCTGCTGATTCCCTGAGGCTTGTTGTTCTCCTTTAGCATATTTATCAATTTCTGCCCCTGCAACAGTTCCTTTTCCCATCCAAGACGCTTTGCCACATATAAGTCAGACTCTGGAATCTTCCTTTCATAGCATTTATACAGACACGCAAAAGCAACCCCAGAGACCAGAATTACACTGACAATGAACGCCAGAACATAAAATCTGAATTTGGCTTCATGGGACTTTGCAACCTCCTGAAGAGAAGCTGAGGTCATCTTCAACGCACGATATCGTATCATCAGAAGAGAGGAATATTTTACTATGACACCAAGGATAATCATGGATATGGATATAGCCAATGGATATGAGAAATGGCTCAGCAACAGCCATCCTATGCCAAGGAGGATGAACCAGCCACCCAAAAGGACAAGTATTGATAAAATCATGAAGGACATATCACCCTTAGTGACTATCGTTTCAAATTTGACAGTACTGCCTTCAGGGATGGCACTTGCTGGAGGTGGAGTATTGTTCTCTGGCTCCAGTTTCAAATCTCTCCTGTAAACAGCAATAGACTTAAGATGCCTTATTCGCAAATAAGCAAATATGGCAATTATAAATGGGATGAATGATGCCTTTATGAAAAACTGTATGTTCTCGCCAATCATTCTGCTATATTCAGCATCGTTAATCTTGCCATTGGAATGCAAGGTACCAGCATCATATGACAACTTGAAGAGGATATAGCATATGAGCAAGACCAAAAGAATAGCAAGGCAGTACAGGAAGACGTAAAGCTTGCCATATCTGAGCATTCGCTTGTCGTCATCAATGATTTTCTGGTCTCTTGTGTCCATAATCATTTGCTTTCATCTGATAAGTATTTGCCGTACCATAGCCAAACTGGACAGATGTAGAAGAACGCAGTCCAGAGCGCAATCAGTATAAAACAAGGAACACCTTTCAATCCTGTCAAGTCACAGAAATAAGCTGGAGGCATGCCTATAATTAGCGATGGCAGGTAGATTATACATAAAATCCAGTATCCAATTCCACTCCAAGTCGATTCTCCTGTAGAAAACATTCCAATCCTTTCGACATACCACAGCTCTGCTATTATTGCAAAGTATAGGCTGATGCATAGCAAATATCGTTTTGCCTTGCTTGGTTTGCCAGGAAACAGGATAACAGCGATTGCCACAAGCAACAGCAATCCAGCGATAATTTTACACATGGTCATCTGTAAAAGCCACCCTATGGATTAAGATTATCAGTCTTATTGGTGATTATGAAAAGCTTCTCCCTTTGCTCCTTTGTAAAGAATGAAGGAGGATTGGGAACTGGAGCTTTGGATACATCTCTTGGGGAATTGCTGGATTTTAGGTAGCTGTCATCGTTCGGCTTTTCCTTCCAATCCTTCTCAGAACCCCACCACGTAACCTTGTCATCAGAGTTCACGAACATATAATTGTTCTTGTCAAAACACCAGAGAGTTCCAGAACCAGAGAGATATGCACCTGCCTTGCTGGGGCTGGGCATGACACCATAATTCGTTATAATTGCGTCCTTCACCCCAAGCCTTTCAGCCAACGGCAATAGCAGTTCCTTGACTCTTGGCTCAGCATCCTCCATCTTTAATCCGTTACAGCGACATGGACATACATGGACAACCAGATTTGTTCCTTGGATTTCATAGTTGGGGATGGAGGCATAGCGTGAAAATCCCTTCTCAGAAAGAGCAATCTCAATGTATGGGGTTTTGTCCTGCAAAGTTGTTCTGGCGTTTACTTCATCAGCATACTGCTTGACCAAGGCATATTTTGAGTATTTGTAATCAAAATCACTGCCATCAGGATTAATCGCATGATGTTTCAGTTCCTTGTAGTCAATCTTCATGGGGATAGTCTTCACGTCACAGGTCTTTTCAACATATGAAGTGCAACCTAAGAGGAAAAATATCAGCAACAGTGTAATGAACCATTTTCCCATATATGCTTACTTCCTTTTTGCTGTCAATTCTGTTCTATGGCAAAAGGCTTCGGTTCACAGAGTATCGTAATGATGGCTGACTGATTATACTGTTTCTTCACAGAATAGGTGATTGGATACCAGTAGCCATTGACTTTTATTTCTCCCTTATAAGTATGTACCACTAAAGTCAAGCCGAATGGTTTCTCTTGGAATGTGGATAAATAGTCTGAAAGCTCCTTGCCCTCGTAATGCTTCTCCTGTCCATCCCCTTGAGGAACAATCAGTTCTTCTGCGTTTTTAAGGTCTGCATATCCAATTTGAGGCGCAGTTGCACATCCAACCATAATCAAAGCCATTACACTTGATAATATTGTCAGCTTCATATTCTTGACATCCATGCTCCTATTCTTCTTCATTATCGGTAGATATTATCTTGCTTGGAACATTTCCTTTTTCATTAACAATCTTCTCTATCGTCACGCTCTTCAGAGTTCCATCTGGATTAAAAAATTCTGCCTTACCTGTGGGAACACCATCCTTGTAATACTTTTTCGTGTCAAACTCATTGTTGGGATGATACGTAACGAATACTCCAGTGAAAGGAATGGCTTCTCCTTTCAGATATGCAATATTGTCTTTGAGTGTGATACTGGACTTCACAGCTACTATATATCCATTCTCATCGCAGTCCTCTGTCTTGATAAGATTATCTTTCCCATAGGTGGTTATCTTTCCTTTCTTGCCTTTTCCGTGGTCATCTTCACCCATGTTCCAAATTGTCCCCTCGACAAGATAACTGTCAGGTTCACATCCGCCAGGAATAGGTTCCCCAACTCTTCTGTATGAAGCTATTTTTTCATTGCGAAGGTTATACGTGTCTGTTGAAGTAAATTTACCATTGATGAAAAAGGTATAATCTTTCTTGTATTTATCTTCCGTAATCCAAAGACCTTCCCTCAAGCCATTGACATAAGCTCCTGTCGATAAATAAACTGTCTTTCCATCATCATCTTCCTGCTTGAAGACATAGATTCCGTGCCTGATTGTCTTATTGTCTTCTCGGTAGTACTGGAAAGTTTCAGTATTGTTGCCTGCTGGACATGTAACTGGGTGCCATGTCCTTTCTTGGATTACAGGAGGATTGGAAGCGCAACCTGAAATGAGAATCGTAAGCAAAAGTGACAGGTAAAAATTATTCATTGCCTGTGCCTTTGATTATATTTTCCCTTGCCTTTGCATATTCAGCAATGATATTTGAGTTCCCATAATGTTCGTTCAATGCTTTATTTATAATACTTCTTGCTCGTTCCTGCCCATCGTTAGAACCTTCTGCAAACGCTTTCCTTTGTTCAAGCTCAGCATTTGTCCATTCTCCATCCACTATACATGCAATGAGGATATTCTTGTTGACCTTATGAGTCAATTGAGATTTGATATCGTTTGAAAATCTTTCAACAGTAATTCCATGAAACACAGCCCTGTACCCAGCCTTGAACCCTTTAAGGTAATAGTTGCCTGTAGATGGAGCATATGATTTGGACTTATATGGGATTTTTAAATCGAAAAATCCTGTTTGATTCGCAGTTCCCTTGTGCACCATGAAATAGACAATGAATATGATTCCAAACATGCACAGCAGGATAAAGATGCCTTTGATGATATATCCTACATTTTTATTGAGCATAATATCTCAATCCAGCTTATCTGATATGACTATCTTGAACTTTTGCACCTTCCCGCACTTGGGGCAGGTGAATTCATTTCCAAGTGTTCCGCTATTTTGAGAAATCGCTGAGCCTGTCATGTCATCTGAAATCCATCCACAGCCAGAGCATTTCTTTTTGTAGAAAAAGTATTTGGCATCATATTTCACGATGTCAGCACATGTTGCAGTAATGGTTCTGGACGGGATTATGATTTTCTGCGGTTCAGATGGCGTGGAGTCCTCATTGCCTGCCTTGATATGCTTCTTGAATACATATTGAATCTTTTCTGAGAATACATCCTTGTCGCTGGCATGTGCCTTCAGGAAAGATATCCATTCCTCTGTGGATGCTGTGAAGACATGCTTGCTGATACTTTCCACTTTTACATAACCCAATGGCATCTGTTTGTCTTCAATCTTCTTTATAAACCACTCTAAGCTCATGGGAATGACGACCATTGTGTCATCTTTGAATGTAATCTTGCACAGCGAATGCGTTAAGGTGATTCCAGCCATCCAGAAAAAATTGGCTATGGGCTTTTTATCCTTTGTTGGTTCGCCTGCTGTAAAATCCACGAAAAGGTCATCGCCAATCTTAAAATAGACAACTGACAATTCAGAGTAAATGCCATCTACATCATATGATTCAACCTTGTCCTTGGAGAACTTCCATGGTGAAATCTTCTTGCCAGCAACATCCTCTCCCATCTGGATTGTCGAGTCCCATGTCCCTTCAATCTGTGGCAGGTCAACCTTCATGTCGTCAGTGTAGAACTTGTTCAGGGATTGGACAAAGCATCCAGATATGAAGATACATGACAGCAGGAGCAATTTTTTCATTTTATGTTCCTTGCAGAGCAAATAATTATATATCCACATTCATTACACATGCTTCCACCTGAAAATATAAATATAAAGCATGAGCAATCCGAATAGAATAAAAAATGGGGTAAATATAGGGAAATCCCTGAGCCAGTTGAAAAGGATGTAATGCCCTGACATAACACCTGCGATGCCAAACGAGAGCAATAGTAGTGCAAAAATGATTCCTAAGATTCTCTCAACGGGTTTAGACATTTTAAGCATATTCTACCCAATGACTCGAAATTGTGGTTCCACCCCAGCGACAACAACATCCACCAAACTCAGGAGACCATAATAGAGCACGAGATGATGCGTTATGCCAATGCGCCACAAGACCTTGCCTTTAGCAGTGGATAGCAGTATCATATGTTTAAAATTAGCCTGGGGGCGCATGGTGAAATTCTATTGGTCAGAAAAGTCAATTCCTGAATTAGCCTGTCGTAGTCCAAAAGAGCGCAAAGAAGCGTGGATGGCATGTTTCTATAAACCACTGGCAAACTGGAGATTCATTCTTGCTGTCGCATTCTGCATTTGCCTGTACATGATAGTCTTGTACCTGTCATGCACAATAATCGACAATTCATTGAACCATCCCATCCTGCATTACCTAATATCCTGCTTCTTTGGTTTCATTTTTATTTTTACAACAGGGCATTTTTATCTATCCACGATGAGACCACATGTGATAAAATATTTTCATGTGAAGAACCAGCAGAGCAACAAGTAGCTTTAACTGACCAGCCAAATATGGGGATTATGGGAAAGATTGGAAAATACCTAAAGGTCGTTTGGACTTACTTCAACCAGTGGCGGAAGAAATACTGGCTGACCAGAACCATTATCATCCTGTTGATATTTTTCCCCATCCTCTTTGAGAAAATCAGGGGACATGAGACTATAAGCGATTTGGTCAAGATTGCCTGTGATGCGATATTTGCTGGCAGTATCCCCATGTGCGAAGATGCCACGTGCAAATACTACAAGACTGTCGAGAAGAAAAGACTACAGACAACCGCCTTTACCTTCGCAGACAGAAACCAAAATGGAAAGCTTGACGCTGATGAGATTGAATTCCTAAAGTCAAAAGGATGTGATGTTGATGAGTTGCAGAAACAAGCTATCAAGGCTGACATGGACAGGCTTGCTGAAGATGCTGGCAGACTTGGCTTGCTTCCACCTGCGTATTCGACCAAGCAAATCAGAAAAATTGCCTTTAACACAGCCCACAGCGAAACCGAATTTACCTTCAAGCCATTGACTGACGAAGTATATGACATGATTGAGAGGACTAACTGGTTTTTCCCGAAGTATACTCCAAAGCAGATAGCTGAGATAAAAATGGACTATGCAGATAGAGGATTCAATGAATATTTTCTTGTCCCTGACTACGGAACTTGGGAAACATGGAAATTTGGAACTTTGACTTTCCTGAATATCTTGTTCGGGACGTACGGACCTATAATAACACTCTCATTATGGTTTCTAATGTCAATAATCCTTGGACTATTTTCTGCAATAACCACGAGGAAATACAGGAAATCCACCGCTATCCTTTCCTGTCTATTGTTCCTTTGGCTCATCGTCAGTCTTAGAGGTGCCATGCCTACATACATGACAAATATTACGATTTATTGCAACCTTTTCGCTCTTGCAGTGTTTAGTACGATTGCAGGTCTGACAGGATATAGAATCTCAGAATATGTTAAAAACAGAATAAAATGGCAGATTCTTTCTGCTTTGGCTATTGGATTCCTGATGATTTTATGGAGCCTAAACTTGGACAGATATTTTTACAGTTTATATGGCTTCATGGGTGACGAAGTTGGATGTTTTGTATCTCCTGTCAACGCCAGACAAATTAACTACATGGTTGAATATTCCCCTTACTTGTATATATCGGCAATAATGTCAGCATTGCTCATCCTTATTCCCCTGTGTTTGCTTTACACACATTATAGGAAGCAAATATTTGACTTCTTCAGTGGGCTTAACCGAAGAAACAAATGAAATACCTGCTTATATACATTTCCCTTATATCCATCCTCATCATATCTGGATGCCTATCTTCAGTTCCCCCGCAGATGAAAGTACACAAGAAGACTGACCTTGAGAAAGACATGCTGAAGGGCAAGGTCAAGGAAATGGTCGAAACCAACTATGACATAAAGGAAGTGAATGGTGAAAGCGTCAAGGAAATGGTCAGCAAAACCATCAAAACATTCGATGAGAACGGAAACTTGCTTGAGAGAACCATATCTGATGCAAGAGGTGATTTGACTCACAAGGATGTCATCAAGAGAGATGAAAAGGGCAATCGAACCGAGTGGTCTGACTACAGTTCTGATGGCTCCTTCCATGGAAAAACCGTATTCAGCTATGACAATAAGGGCATACTGACATACGAAACACAATATGACAATGAAAATGGCACGTTGAAGAAAAAGACCGTTAAAAGATACGATGAGAAGGGGAATTTCATCCAATACGAGGATTACAGGAGCGATGGAGCCATGGCGAACAGGATAGCCTATAAGTACGATGATAATGGTTACATGACAGAAGAATCCTGTTTTGACATTGATGGCAAGCTCAGCGACAAGACAACTTATAAATATAATGCAAAGGGCATACTCCTCGAAAGATTTAATTATGAGCCTGATGGAACTGTAAAGGGAAAAGCCATCTCAAAATGCGATGACAGGGGAAACAGAACCGAATTTACAGTATACAGTCCAGATGGAACTCTGGCACACAGGACAACCTACAAATATAACGACAGAAACCAAATGAAAGAGATGTCAGACTACAAGGCAAATGGTTCTCTGGATATAAAACGTGTCTACATCGGCACAGAGGATGGGAAGAAGCTGGAAATAGATGCCTATGATGCCAACGATAAACTAATTGGAAAAGCCAAATTCCAGTATGACACCAAAGGCAGACTGGTAGAACGTGCAGAATACAATGCTGATGGAACATTGAGAAATAAGATGACAAGCAAATTCGATGACAAGGACAACATTCTCGACCAAAAAACATTCAATGCAAAAGACAAGCCCATCAAAGTCAGAGAACGCACATTTACCTACTATCCTGACTGACTCCAATCCCATCCCTGTAAAATCTCAAAAAATACGGTTCCCAGCGAGTTTAAGCCACATAAAAGCCTTCAGACGACCTGTCTTTGCTCCGCCTTAAATCTATCCCCCAAAACGTTATAATCATTCCTGTTCCCTGATGCACTTTAGACTGAACTTCAAAGCCTTTTGTCAATAACAGACTTAATGCCAATGCTTTAGAGATTGCACATTCTTTGTTGAGTGTTGAAAAAAGCGTAATATATACATGAAGATGCAACAACCAACAAGGGAAATACCGGGAAGGAGGATTGATGATAGACAAGACACTGCTGAATTATCTGACACGGGTTCTGGAAGATGACCGGAAATCTATTGAGCAGTCCGTGTTTGAAACCATTCTTGCAAACTCAGAGCAGTTTAATCCGGATATATATGGAATACTGGTCAGTTACTGGAATCACGGCATATCAGACTCGCTTTTGGACACTAATCCTTTTAAGACTGAACGAGCGGTAAAGAATCTTCTGGCTGTCGCTGAACAGATTTATACCATGCACAATGACAAGGCATGGGCGGGCAAAATCCTTGATGGATTGTTACACTACGAGGCAATCATCCACAGGTATTATTTGCCAATAGCCGAATTTTACGCCAAAGTCTTAAATGAGCCTCAGAACGTGAGACGAACTTTCGAATTTGCCGAAAGGGAAATCCGTAAAGAGATAACCCTTTACAGTAAAATATATTGGAGATTTGAGAATGAACCGGAGGAGAAGAGCGAGCCGAACATATTCATATATATAAAGCTGGCAAAGAATGTGGCTGAACTGACTGGTGATATGGAATGGGTGAAAAGAATTTGCAATGAAGCCTATCCCATGGTGATATCAGAGTCAGATCTTTACGACCTTACAATTGACCTAGCTGAAATGTTCATTCGCTATTTTGGAAAGGACGATGCGGATGCAAGGGGCAAGGCTGTTGCACTTTTCCAGAAGGCATATGCTGAAGTCCTATACGTGCAAGAATTAGTCCGGTTTACCGGAGAGGTGATTATCATTTTACATGACTTGGACTGGGGTAAAAGACTGCTGTTGGAAACCGAGGGAAAAATTGAAAAACCGGAAGACTGGTGTGTGCTTGCCGAAACTGTTTTCATCAAGGATGGCTTTGATAATCCTGAGCTTGCCAAGGACTACTACCGCAAGGCTATTGAAGCCTCAAAAGACCAAGATGATATCCAATGGTGCATTGACAGTATTGAGGATACGTTCGGTCTTGATGCAATATTTACAAACGAAATAAAGGCTGAATACAGTCGATGGAAACATTAAAATATTCAGTAAAATTAAACAGGAGGCTTATAATGGATAAGGAGCCGACAGTAATTGAGCCAGGATTTATAACGAGAGTGATCCCGAAAGACCGTAACTGCATTGGACGCACTGGGGACGAAGGGATGGCTTCAATCGTCCTCCTGAACGATAATGTAACGCTTTTTTCATACGTGGTGTTCTGTCTTGTCGAAGTGGATTTTGGAATGAATTATAAATCGGCAAGCGAGACGATGATTTTTGCACATCGTCATGGGCAGGCTCATGTGGGACAGTATCCTATAGGATTTGCAGAGCAACTTCTACGAGACGTGGACAAGTTGAATATATTACATGGACAGAATTTAAGATTTTTACTAATCCAATAGTGATAATAAAGAAGATGAACATCATATGGATATCAAGGAGATACCGAAAATAGACTGATGGGCTTTATTTGTGGATGTAATGTAGTAGATTACCCATGTTTGATGTGAATTTTAAGGAAAGGATTTGATGGCTGAATAAAAAAGATGAATTGATTTAATAATATTGCGTTATTTTTTGGCGACGTTTCTTTGGAAAACTGGTAATTTTCAAATGCAAGGAACGATGTCAGAGGAACGCCCCATCTGGGGCGTATCCGTCTGCATCCTTGCAAAGGCATACCAGTGCCTCCAAAGAGTGTGGATGTGATACGTCCCTCTTCTTTTTATGGACGTTTTCATATTTGCCAGAACGCTTGCCAATGATTATTACAGCAATGTCAAAATACAGGAGGGGGTACAAAATGAAATTTATAATTGCATCCTTTTTGTTAGCACTGGTTCCTTTGACTCTTTTTCCCCGTGACATCACTACACTGTCGGGAACGACCTACAATAATGCCACGGTTCTCGAATCCGATGATACGAAATTAACGATATCATATAAAGATGCTACTGCCAGAAATATACTTAAGTCAATTCCATTTACCGATCTTCCTAACGATATCAGAAAAGAATTCAATTATGACCCTCAAAAAGTTGAGGCTCAGAGACAGGAGCAGTTAAAAAAGCAAGAAGATGCAAAACAAGCTGAAGCATTAAGGCAGAAGGCGGCTGCGGATGCCAAGAGAAAGAATGGTGTTGTTATTGAAGGATTGGATTTCAGGGATATGGAATTATGCAAGATAGATGAATTAGACAAGGAGGGAAAGGTCAGGAGCTTCCATTTACTGCTTAAACACTCTGAAGGGGAAAAGGAATATTCTTTCTTTTCATTCCCTGCGCTCAATATTGTGATGAGGGATGGAACAGTTTATGAAAAGGTAAAATTAAGCAACATAAATCCAATAGGAGTAATTGTAACTTCAAAATTTGTAAAGAAAGGTTCTGCGTATTTGAAGTTTGCTGACATGAGTCCGGGGTATCAGTCATTTTTTAGTTATACTCCTCAAAAGGAAGCAGATTATATTAATAAAGAAAAACAAAAACGTGACACTATTAGGACTGCAGAGAAGGCAGATTACGAAGCTAAGAAGGCTTTTGGCTATCAAAAGGATGAAAAAGGTGTGATTCATGATGGATGGGGCAATGTCATGGTAAATTGCCCTACATGTTCTGGAAAAGGCGAGAGGACATATACAGACATGAACAATGTAGCCAAGACAGTTAAATGCGGTTTTTGCGGTGGAAAAGGTCTGGTGCAAGAAAACATTGTGGCGGGTGGAAAAGATTTGGCGATTGGAGATTCTGCCAAGGAAGAGATCTTTGATTTCAAAGATTTGAAACAGCCGGAAAATGCACCACCAGAGAGCAAGCCTGAGGAAATATGGGATTTGGGAGGTTCGCCTTCGATGACCGATCTACAGAAAAGAAAATGGGCAATTAAACAAGGACAATTCATATGCCCAGATGATTTGTTTTTCAAAATATTTAACAAGGATAAAAATAATGATGCAGTCATCTCCTACGATGAAAAAACCATAAGCAACAGCGGACTTGATCCGTTAACCAATTGCTACAAGTTTAGCGTTAATGTTAAATATCGTACGGAAGGTGGTTTTGAACGATGGGACACCTGGAAATATTATATTAAGGATAGAAAAAACAGCTTTAGGGTTAAGATTGGCGATAAGGTATATAGCACCTATTCTCAGTTTGCGGCTCCACGCTCAGAGACTTCTGGTTTTATGCCAGAAGTGGACTGGGAACATCCAAAATTACTGAAATAAAAGCAAAAGGGACTTTTATGAAAATGTTTACAGCAATAGTCCTAATGGTGATGGCAGTTGGTGCATATGCTGGGCTTCGGGAAGCACAAGGTATCATAAATGAGGAAGCCGCCAGAGACAGAGCCATGCTTGGCAATGCCTTTTCGCTTACGGAAGATGGCAAGCTGAATGAAACCTACACTCTCAAGAGGATTGACTATATCAAGGTGGATGACAGTACCCCGGATGCAGTAGTCAAGGAACTGCTTGCCACTGGCATCAGCAATGCCAAAGGCAGGTACTATCTCCGCATCAAATATGATGTGGATGCAATCAAAGATCAGGTGGCATACATATATCTGAACTTGGATTGGACAGATACCGACAAGGAAAAATATGCACAGGAAGCGGTTGACCATGCCAAGGAGATCATGACCAATATTGAGAAGGAAGGATGGACATGGGGCATTGGTACATTCAGGCGGACTGAAAATAGACCTACAGGAGCGGTAGAGATGGTATCTAAGACCATGGTGTGGGCGAAGGTGGCAAAGATGACCTACGGATACAAACTATTGAAGTACAAGGATACATCATCTAATCGGAGTTTGGATACCTTGAGCCGTATGCTTGGAGTTTGGGATGAAATCAAGGAGAGGGAATCATACAAGGAAATAAAGGCTGAGTTGCAGAAGCGCAGGGAAGCAGACAAGGCACCAGTTCAAGCAAAGCCAGTGGAGAAGAAGACAGAGGTTAAGGATGACTTGCCAATAGGGGAACCGATGGCTCCGGTAAAATAAAGTAAATTTATAGGACGAATCAAATATAGGGCTGTGTATCTTTTTAACAGGATACATAGCCCCTTTTATTTTAACGGACTTCTTACCAGATAGGGCTCATGGTCACACTGAGTTATTTCATCTTTTACGCCCAAAAAACGTGATCCGCATACACTGAGTTAATAACCCTTTTACACTCTAACCTTTAGGGAATGCACATTCCTTGTTGGAAATGCCAAAATCTGTAATATATAGGTGCGCCAGACGCAAGGTAAGAACAACCATTTCCCAGGGAGGATAAAAACATGAGTAAGAAGGTCTGCTGCTACTGCCGAGTCTCTACCATGGAACAATCCATTGATAGCCAGTTGGAGGCAATCCGGAAGTATTGCCATAATCAAGGATGGGAGATCTCCAAGGTCTACAGGGATGAAGGCATATCTGGGGCAAAGGATGACAGACCATCATTGAACGAGCTTAAGAAGGATTGCGCCAACAGCAAGCGAGGCTGGACGGCAGTTGTTTGCTTTCGCTTTGACAGAATGGCAAGATCTACCCAGCATTTGCTGGAATGCCTCAACCTCTTTCAGATGCATAAGATTGACTTCATTAGCATCAACGAGGGCATAGATACGAGTACGTCTGTCGGGCGTATGGTCTTCACGTTTCTGGGAGGCATTGCTGAATTTGAGAGAGCAATCATCAAGGAAAGGGTAAAGGCTGGCATTGAACGCGCGAAAGGGCAAGGTGTAAAGATGGGCAGACCGAGGGCGGGATTCGATGTCAATGAGGCTCTGAAATTGAAAAAGGAAGGCTTGTCATGGGCTCAATTGTCAAAGAAGATAGGTGTTTCATCTGCTACGCTGAGGAGGATACTACCTACCTTGCTCAAAACCTCCAAAAGCGGGTGTGCATTGAAATCTTGCTCATAAGTCAGCTCTAAATCCTTATTCAAAACGTAGAATTATTGAGCAAAGGAGAATTATGAAAGCAAAATCCCAATATGTACTGGGCAAGGTTTATAGCCTCAAGTACCGTGAAATAGCCCATGATAAGGGGGCAATCATATGGTTTTTGCTTAAAGGGAATATCAGGACACAAGTATCCAAAGGCACAATCAATGACTTCCATTACCGTATCCTCAAGGATGCGGACAATATATGGAGAGGCAGGGCGACGAGATGGAAAAAGGGAATTGTGACGGTTTCAATGCCGTTGAAGGTCTATGCCGGAGATGATTTATGCATACCCGGTAGTTTGGTCAGGGCAATGAAAAGGAAATTCAAGCCAATAATGATTCTAGTGGATACCAAGAAAGGATTGAGGATTTTGGAGGAGTAGACGGGTATATGAAATTATACATCAAGGAAAAATGCGGTTTCAGCATTTATACGACCAGCCCTGAACAGGTATACGAGGAGTTCAAGGACTTGGCAGATGCGGATCAGGAAAGCCTCTGGATTCTCGGGTTGAATGTGAAAAACAAGGTGATGTGCAAGGAAATGGTTTCTCTTGGAAGTCTGGATACCGCCATCGTATATCCAAGGATGATTTTCAAGCGGTTGCTGATGACTGATTCAAGTTCGGTCATAGTTGTCCATAATCATCCTTCAGGACTGCCTGAGCCTTCCACAGATGATATACGGCTGACCAGTGTAATTAAAGACGGATGCAAACTCATGGAGATGAAACTGCTTGACCATGTGATTGTCGGCGAAGGGCAGTATTTCAGTTTCAGGGAAAGGAATATGCTATGAATCGCATAAGAATGCGAGGAAGGGCGGTCATATGGGCAACCATGCGGGGTTTGAGGGGATAAGCCCATACAATTATAACAGGGAGGTGAAAAATGGCTATTAAAAAGAAACAGGGGCGCAAGGTGAAAAAGGAAATCGACCTGACAGGATCAGAGGGCAATGCATTTGTCCTGCTAGGGTATGCCAAGGGTTATGCGAGGCAACTGGGACTTGATTACAATGCCATTCAGAAGGAAATGACAGCGGGCGATTATGAGAACCTAATTACCGTGTTTGATAAACATTTTGGTGAGTATGTAGACTTGCTGAGATAAAAGGGCTATTTCATAGGGAGGAGGAATGAACATGGGAAATAAGTATAGTCTCGTTGAAGTAGTCCATATAAAGGAGTTTGGACTCCTATCTCGTGGTGCAGGGGAAATTCTCTGGTGGTATGTCAAAGAGAAGGTAAAAATGGATATTTCCAATACGAGTGGCAAGGATTTCCACATATTTTCCGTAAAGGGAGCTATGGTTGGTTACATTTGGAGAGGCAGAGCCACAAAGGATAAAGGCGGTACAGTGACGGTTATACCGCCATTGCAGCTTTGTACTCTAGGGAAACTTGAAGTACCAGAGGAATTGGGAGATGAGCTAATAAGGAAGTTTGAACCTGAAATGATCCTCGTGGATACGGGAGAAGGGATAAGAAGGCTGACAAAATTTAAAGAGGAGGAAAAACATGTATACGGTCACAAAAGTAAGGTCTTTCAGGGGGCGTGATGGCTACGGATTCAATACTGATCTGATGAAGGACGGCATAAAGATAGCCTTTGTTATAGATGAAGGCTGCGGGGGCTGTCTGCACTATGAATGGGCTGATCTCATGGAAAAGGATGCCTTGAATAAGCATATCAAGACGTTGCCAAAGGTAAAGAGTCCATGCGGGGAAATGACTGTTGACATAGATTTATTTGTCTCAAGGCTTGTAGATGTATATGAGGCAGAAAAGAAGCTGAAGAGACTATGCAAGACAAAGACTCTTTTCAGGCTCAAAACTGACAATGAGGGTACATATAGGGTGATAGCTAGGCGATTTGATGCAGCTGTCAAGGAATTCTTGCTGAAGAAATATGGGGATAACCTAGGAGAAATAGCCAATGAAAGGTGGTTATGATTTTACCAGGAATCAGCTTGAATTGCATTGGATTTATGGCAATATTCGAAACTTGAAAATAGGAGTTAAATCTATGGAGTCTGACTGGAACATTGAGGGCATAGCAGATGAAGTCATGAATTCAATGAAGGAAGACGATGCTGACATAGGTGACGTTGATTATTATGTCAAGAGAATATGCTACTGGTCAATATTCAGTCGTAAGCCTGAAGATGCTGTAATTGTTTCTGAGAAGGTAAAGCAACAGGTAGAGGATAAGTATGAGGATATTGTTTAAAAAGCCTCCGTATTTCTCGTTAGAAAATACCGTATTGGCTCACGGATGGGTTTATCTGCCCCCATACAATTGGGATGGTTACGCTCTTTGCGGGGCATTCTCGATCAAAGATGATGCATTTGATTTTACAGTTATGGAGAAGGGCAGAAACATAACTATTGAACTTGTTGGTAGAACAAGCAGATATTCGGAAGATGATTTTATCCCTATTTTCCGCTATGCCTTGTCCTTGGATTTTCCGCTTGAAGACTTCATTGAGCTTTGTACGGCAAAAAAGAACAAGAAGTTGAAAAATATGGCAAGGGCAGGATGGGGCAGAATATTGCGAAGCACGTCAACCTGGGAGGATGCTGTAAAGACATTGTTTACGACAAATTGCACATGGGGAAATACGGAGAGAATGGCAAAGAACCTATGTGAAATTCTTGGGAATAGAACTCAAAATGGAAATTTCTCTTTCCCGTCTGCAAGAAAAGTGCTCAAAGGTTACGCCAAGCTCAAAGAAGTCAGAATTGGCTATAGAGAGAAATATCTTTCTGAACTTGCACAAAAGGTTACCGATGGAATTATATCCCTTGATGCATGTTTGGCTTCAGGCGGAAGAAGTCGGGATAAGGCTGAAAGGGATATAAAGTCACTCAAAGGATTTGGAGATTACGCGGCTAATCACCTGCTGATGCTTTATGGATGGACTGATTTCCTGCCTGTTGATCGTGAAGTATTGAAATACTTGGGCGTGAAACCAGTCGGCAGCGGAGAGATTCCTAAGAATATTACTCATTATTCAGAATATGAAAGGTTCAGATATACTGCATACAAGCTTGAAAGAGTTGCAAGAAGAAGAAACTGGATAGGCGATTGAGATAATGAACAATAGAACAGTCAGTATTTCAGATGATGTTAAAGGAGACAATAAAGCAGTTGATGGAAATCTTGACTGTACCCCAACGCGTCATATATTCATAAAAGAGGAATTTTAATGAAAACAGAATATACATCAATAGAGCTATGCGCTGGAGCTGGAGGGCAGGCTCTCGGTTTACATCAAGCAGGTTTTAAGCATAAATTACTGATAGAAATAGACAAGAATGCCTGTAGGACCTTGGAATACAATAATATGACACATTTCTTGGGGTGGGAGAGGATTTTAGAAGGATGTGTCGAGGAATTCGCAGAACACAAGGCCCTCAAGTATAAGGGCATTGATCTTGTTGCTGGCGGCGTACCATGTCCTCCGTTTTCAAAGGCGGGTAAGCAGCTTGGAAAAGATGATGAAAGAGACTTGTTTCCTGCAGCTATTAAAATTGTAAAAATGATTGAACCAAAGGCTGTAATGATTGAAAATGTAGCAGGTCTTTTAGATCCAAAATTTGATGATTATCGTAATGAAATTGATTGTTCATTAAACGCTTTGGGGTATAAGACATTCTGGAAGCTACACAATGCATCCAACTTCGGGGTGCCCCAATTACGACCTAGAGTTACCTTGGTTGCGTTAAAGCCTGAATATGCTAATTATTTCTCCTGGCCCGATAGGTTCATCAAACCTCCAACTGTAGGGGAAGCCCTTTATGACCTTATGGCATCTAGCGGCTGGGAAGGTGCAGATGAATGGAGGAAAAAAGCAAATAAAATTGCGCCAACCTTGGTTGGTGGCTCTAAAAAACATGGAGGACCAGATTTAGGACCAAGTAGAGCCAGGAGGGCTTGGCAAGAATTACACGTTAATGGAAGTATAGTTGGCAATGAACCGCCGCAAAAGGGCTTTACTGGATACAAGGAGCAAAAAGGATTTGAAAATATGCCCCTATTGACTGTTAGAATGGCAGCAAGAATCCAGGGCTTTCCCGATTGGTGGGAATTTTATGGGGGAAAAACACAAGCATACAGACAAGTAGGCAATGCATTTCCCCCACCAGTTGCGGAAGCTGTAGGCAAACAAATATTGAAAGCTCTTAAAAAAGTATCTTTAAATAACAAAAAGGCGGCTTAATCTTTTTTGGTGTCAATGAAATATTCAGCCGCTTCTTCCATGACTTTATTGCGAGCCTGTCCAGTTTTAGAACAATAACTGTCTATCCTGCGAAGAGTATTTTCACTTATTGAAAGCATTGTTTTGACACCAACTTTATCTGGAAAAGCCCATGAACATGTTTGGCAGTCTAGCTTACATCCTTCACATGCGCGACGTTTGCCTACATTGCAGTTATTACACATGGGTTGCCAGTTGTCCAAGTCTTTAGTTCCGCCTCTTGAGATAGGAATTTTATGGTCGGCTTGTAGCCCTCTGACTCCTGCTGAAACCTTAGCACCGCAAGTTGCGCAGGTATAATTGTGTTCTTCAAACAGCTTTATCTTTTGAGGTTGAGTCAAGTATTCTCTGTCTTGTGGAAGTGCCAATGTATCTGAATTTAATCTCCATGCATGCCCAGAAAACTCCTCACAATACTTAGTTTCCAGATCACATCCAACCTGATCTTTAAGTTCTCGGGTCCTTCTGTCAAAATACTTTTGATTCGTTAGCTCAAGAAGCTCAGCTGATGAAACCCACAGTTTAGGGAAAGGAGTCTTGTCATCTCCCCATAATCTTGTCAGGATCTTGAGTTTCACATCGCTCAATTTCCGTTTTTCTTGCAGGTGGTCTATATATTCTTTGAGTTTCATTGCTTATCTTTGACTATCTTGTCGTTGATTCAATTTTGAAAATCAACTTTGCTGCATTGAGGGTGCGGGATGAAATAGCAACATACCAGGCATTCATGCGTTTATCCCAAGATCGGACTTTTACAAAGTCTGCCCAAGATAGTTGATGGATAGATTGAAGTGACCAGTCTTCAGCAAGCTTTACGATGAGGACATATTCAAAGAGCTGTTTGTCCTTATCATCAGGCTCAGGGTAAATGGTTCCTGTCTTTTTCCCATCGCAAACAGTCTTAATTGAGAAGCGTTCACCATTTCTGGAAAGGGCATCAACGTTCTTCGTGCCTCGTGGGGCTAGTTGTAATTTTGGTAAACCCGAATTTTCGCGAAAATATTCAATAACTAGTTGCTCTCCCACAGATCCAACGGAGTCTGCAATACCCCTTTTACGCATCTCAGCACGAAGACCTGCGCGAAGAAGTAACAAATCTTCGTCTGGCAACCTGTCAAGTTCTGTTGTAAAATTGACCATAATCACTCCTGGAAATGAAGAAAATAAATATTATCTGCATCAAGAAGCAGATAAAGTGATTTTCTTTTTTGAACTCTGGGAAATTTCTGTTTGCAGCCGATTTATGACAACATTCTTATCAATGTCAGGAGTTCCTATGCGTCCATAATATCGGGAAAATCTTGCTAGAACACTCTCAGCAAATGGGCTATCAAGCGAAGCAATCACATCCAGTTTATTTAATTCATCAGGTGAAATTGCTCTTAGTTTTTGAAAATCCACAACTGAGTCAGGCAAAAAATATGTCCCAGGTAAATATTTGAATCGCTCGGATTGAACGTTTTCTCGGTTGTCTCCAATCATTGACTTTAGAGGACCTATATTGGCAGATGTGTTATCCTTCCATTTCAGATATTCAGGCTCTGCGGTCAGCGGAATGCACTGTGCAAGGAGAACATTATCAAGTCTACTTTCCTGCTCAAAGTCGCATGATGGTGTAAGGACCAACCAATAAGAAGCTTCACCTCCAACTGAGCCTCTCACAATATCTCCAGCGAGTCGGTTAGTGCTAACTGGCGGATTGACATACATCTCCATCGGATGAATGTTTTTTGGATCCGCAATGGGCACTGATTTACCGGTTACTTTTCGAGCCATCCTTCGAGCTTCTCTTTGAAGAGAAAGTGCTAACCGTCTCGCTAACAAGTAAGCAATGTCCGCTTTTCCAGAAGTGTTGTCAAATTCCTTCCAATGTATGTTAATGAAATCCCACATGTAACTGCGCTGGAGCTCTTCCAAGTACCTTGTTAGGGTCGGCAAATTGGTACCAAGGACTCGCCGCACTTCTTCCTTGACTCTGGTAACATCTTCAGTTTTCTCAACCACACGAACAAAGCTAGTTTCTTCAGATCGAACCTTGTGTGCAAGAGCTGTGTAGAAGACCACCGGAACAAAGCGCGTCTTTTTCAATTCCTCAAAAACAGTCAATCCCTTAGGGATTGAGTCAGCCGCAGGAGTGGTATCACTGTCATCTTTGAGGTCAAGAATCAATATGTCAAAACATTCCCTTTTTAAATGCTCAATTGCTTTTTCAAATTTATCGTAAACAACAACGGCAGTTTCATCGGGTGCATCCACGCAGCTTGGTATAATCTCCAAAAGCTGACGAATGTGGTCTTCTTTGTCTTCAACGATGAGGAATCTCCACTTGACACCTATACTCATACTCGTTTCCTCAGAGTAATTAGAAAATTAGCGCCCTTAAGAGGTCCGCTTTTGAGTAGTTCAAGAGTTCCCTCATAGTAGTCGCTTACGATTTCTCCGACAATAGATAGTCCCAATCCAATACCATTGGGTTTGGTTGAGAAATATGGTTCAAAAATGAGTTCGCGGTTTTCAGGCTGGACACCTGTACCGCTATCTGAAAAAAGAATGTCAACATGATCTGGTCCTTTACGTTCGACATTTACTTCAACCTCGCGTTTTGACTCATTTACCTGCTCCAACCAGTAAAGGCTATTCTGTAATAGATTGATTATAATCTCTTGAATTTCTGCGGGATCAACTCGAACTAAGGTCTGCGTATGAGGTAATTTTAATTTTACCTTAAGACGCACAATTTCATCATCAAAAAGTAAAAATGCATCCCGGATGCTCTCTTCAAGATATATTTGCGTTGGTCGCCCGCGACGTCTACCCCCAAATGGTTCCATTCTTTTGAAGGCAATCGCCAATACATCTCCCTGCTTGCGAATGACTGTAAATCGTCCAGTTGCTTTCTTGAAAAAGTCATCCTCTGTTTTTTGAGGACATTTAACATCCTCCAAACCGAGTGCCGCCTCGCTGTTGATAGAGGCGATTGGCTGTCGGCTTTCATGAAGAACATGATCAATAAGCTGTCCCAGTGTTGCGAGTCTCTGATACCTGCCAAGAACGGTTTGAATTTCCTTAAGTTGACCACCTAAGAGTTGCTCGGTCTTTTCGAGAAGTTCTTTGGCTTGCCTATCTTGCGGAATACGCTTGGAGACGTAATCTGAAAGTGGTTTTAGATCAAATCCTGCGAACAATCCACCAACCGGCTTTCCACTCTTGCATGCCTCCCTCGGTCGTGCGGAATATCGTAACGTCTCAAGACGACTCAAGACCTCCGTTACAATGTCACGCAAGTCTTGAAGAGCTTGATTCTCATCTAATCCTTCTCGATTAGATTGGTCTCGTAGTTTTGGATTGGTGTCGGCAGAAACATGAACGATTCCGTAAATTTGGTTGTTAGATAACCGGAGTGTGGGATTTTGCACACGGCGCAAATCAAGCCTCAGCCAATCATCCATGGGTTCTCCATAGGGAAGCACTCGAAAGCCATCCCGGTAAATGTTGATGCCTGCTATGGCATCAAGATCTCGACGAACATCCTGAATCGTAGAATGTGTTTTCTGTACCACGTTTCCAAGTTCGTCTCTATCCCATACACGTAATTCCATATCTATAGGACCGCATTCGATAGACCTTGTATCTGTAGGTTCATCTTCTTTCTTAGATTCAAATGCTTTAATATCGCGAAGCTCAAATCCTCCTTTTACATCCTTTACCCGGACAAACTGTCCATCAAACGACTTGTCGATTCCTTCAGATAAAACCTTGTAGCTGATACTGAATAAGCCATTTGCATTGACAGACCCCTTGATGATATAGTGAGGATGTTTAAGGATAGGTGGTGGCTCAACCTTGCTACTGAACTGAGAAAATTCAGAAGGTAAGCTCAATTCAACTTCAAAACCGGGATCCTTATCCTCAACCTTTTTTTTCACAAACTTTGGTGAGACGAGGCGGGCAAGAGCCCGACGAAGTGCCTCGAAATGCTGTGGCTCCCATTTTTGTTTGAGACTTGTCATTCGAAGAATAGTGCCATATTCTCTGTATTGCTGAGTCGGCATTTCATCTTCACTCCCCCAAAGAAGATCTATAGCTCCACCTGGCTTGAGCTCAATTGGAGCACGTTCTTCCCAAAGTATCAGAATCTCATCGAGATATTTTTCATCATTGTCAAATTGTTGCCAGTCGAAGAGTCCATACACCTCCTTTGCTACACCTTTCTTTCGTGAAATCACTTCCAGTTCATTTGCTAGCCGAGATGATGCGAACCTTCCAATTCCTTTCTCGCCGAGAAAACGTCTCTTGAATTTATCTGTGCGCCGTAACTTTCCTCTTTTTGAAGGAGTTGCAGGCTCCATCCATACTGTTCGAACTGTTTCCAATTCCATCCCATGTCCATTATCTATTACTTCGATGCATCCTTTTCCTAGCTCCACTGGACCGGTGAAACGAATAAGAACATGTGTAGCTTCAGCATCGTATGAGTTCTTCACAAGTTCGATAACTGCAACAACTTCGCTGCTGATAAGTTCTTCGCCAAGCGTGCGGAGCAGTCGTGCTCTAGGACGTAGAGGTAAATTTGGGGTAGAAGTTTCTGGTTTTGCCATGTTAATTACATTTCAAGGGTTAAAGTTTGAAGTACTCGTTTCATCACTGGTGGACAAACTGCATTGCCAATCATTTTGATGCGATCTCGTCGTGTTCCAGATGTCAATTTCATGTTTGATGGCATACCCATTGCGGCTTGGAGTTCCGGCACCTGCAACATCCGCATGACATGACCGTGTTTAGGATCGGGTTTCACCAATGCGAAGCGGTCTACTGTCGTAATGGTACGTAGAGGGCGGTTTAGCCGTTGCCAACCACCACATCCATCTGAACCGTAATAAACAATGAGAAAAGGCTTGGACTTACCCATGACGGCAAATCCGCGTTTAGCTCTTTCAATTGTTGCTTTTGCACGGTTCGGTATATGTAAAGGAGTCCACCGATACTCTCCATTTATGTCTAGAATGTCGCTGATGCTTTTTAATCTCTTGTTCCTGGGTTTTACCTTTGGAGGCATTTGGATTCGATCTGCAAGAACAAAGAGTCGTCGACGTGACTGCGCTACACCAAAATGAGCTGAACTCAAAATCTGTTCATGCAAGTTGTATCCTAGTTTTTCTAATTCATGTTTAAATTCTTTATAACGAGTCCATTTCCTCATATTGATGACATTTTCGATAACAATCCAACGGGGTAAGAAAGCTTTTGCAAAGCGAACAACTTGGAATGCCGTCTCTTTGCTTTGCTCGCACCGTGGCTTATTTCCCTTGGCAGGACTATGATTGGTGCATTCAGGAGATGCGAGAATGAGGTTAATAGGACCAAGTCTTTTTACCAGAATTTCGACATCATGATCTTCCAGGCGCCCGGGGATGAATTCAGCTTCGGGGAAATTTACCTCATGGACTTTGCCAGCTAGATGCCATAGGTCAAATGCAGCGACAATCTCGATTCCAGCTTCTCGAGCACCCCAACTGCTACCTCCGGCTCCGCAAAAAAGATCAAGCGCACGTATCCCCATAATCCCCTCAAATTAATTGCCATACTGGCGAGGTAGCTGGTTAGTACACAACAGAGTTATATCTACGATGTAAGCCTTGTTGTAATAATTCATGACCAACCCCGTTATTACACTTTAACCTTAAGAGAGTTTAATAGACCATTCAGGATAGGAAAGTCAAGTGTTATCCTCATGGATGTTAACATAGATATTGCTGATAGACATGGATAAGTATGACTAGGAATATCCAATAAGTTTTTCCGAGGGAATCTTCTCCATGGACAATTTGCATGCATCTGCAGAACTATGTCAATGATATTGAAGATTTTGCAGCTCCCTTCTTGGAAATGAGCATTCATGGTGCAAGGTTATAATCGATAAACTCAAGGATCAGCAATGGACGTATTTGATAAAATAGCCCTTGATCTGAGCGATGGGGCGAAAAAGAACTTCGAAAAGCATGGATATGTTCAGCCAGTGGCGTTCCTCATCATTGACTATCAGCTTTCCCCCCTTCCCAGAAACCTATCTGACATGATGATATATGATAAGGAAAAGTTCAATACTGTGGTGAGGGAACTTGTGAAGAAGCACAATCCAATGGCTGTGGCAGTGATATGCGAGGCGTATTATCTTGATTTGCATAAAGGCGATAAATTTGAACGACCATCAGAGAGCAAGGACAGGAAGGAATGTGTCTTCGTTACTGTGGACTCCATGGATAAGCAGATTTCCTGGCATGCGGAGATCAAGGACAAGAAGTTAGGAGAGTGGATAAAGCATCCAGTTTATCTCAAAAAGGGAGGAGAAGTTGAGGCTTCAGGGAATATGATAGACTTCTATGGCACTGGCACATCTCTGAATCTGCCCATCGAAATGCATGATATCCCTAAGGGTGAAGATAAAGTATCAAAGATAAACTGATTAGCTATATGAGATGGGCTCACGTTATAAAATCTGAATATGGGCTTCATCTACTCTCAATTTCATATTCGTATCTTCCAGCGAGTTTACCAAAGTATTTCAGTGTTATCGGAGTCCAGTGAGGAATTGTTGCGAATTCAAACTGATCCAATTTAAGGTCTGGAATTAGTTCTGAAAAAAAGATACAACGCTCATAAAATTCGTTAAGAGTTCCACTTATCAACACAGGCTTTTCCCTTTTTACGTTTTTAGAAAACTTTTCTGGAACTGATATTGATAGAGAATATGATGTTATGTAGCTATTTTCAAAATAGTTTTTGCTTTCATCAGGCAGGTCAAAAAGGTGGATTCCACGATGAATCCAAATATGGTTTGTAGATTTTATAGGTATGTGTGGCGGAAGCTGTGAAACATATTCATTCATAAGCAGTTCAGTTAGTCGTGTGGTTGCATCAATTATTCCGAGAATCTCATCATAGGTAAAGAGTGGCTTAATGGCTGTGTCTATTGTTTCGTTCACATATACAATCCCACCTCTTGCTTTTCTGTTAGTATATTGCTTGATGCTTGCTTTCAATGATTGGATATCTTCTGAATTACGTTTAGTCCACCCATCAGTCCATGAATTACAGATTAAGTCCACAAACATTTTTCTTTTCTTAGGAGTAAGACAAATGCTTAGTCGATCCCAATAATCATCACGAAACTTGGGGCGTTGCTTAATAAAAAAGTCAAAATTGGCATTAGTCAATTCATTTCTTGTTACATTTTTTAAACCAGTCTTATTATGAGACCGTGGAAGGAAATTACCCCCTCTCGCTGCTGCCCTTATAAAACGATTTTGCATTTCTGGATTAAGTATATATTTATCAATTCCAGATGCCTTTAACAGTGAATCAGATTCCCGCAAAACGTTATCTATTTCATCATCAATATTTATCTTATCTTTGTTGCAATGTTTCATCAAACCATTTCTCCTTTCATTTGTCACTAAGTGGATGTCGGGCATAATGCTGCGTTATGAAATCAACCATTGATGTGAGCTTTTTATCACGAGCATAAGAAAGAATATCTTGACCATTTTTCCAATCTATAGCATACTTTTTTGTTATCTTCTTTGCTTCTTGTAATCTCATCTTGGCTTTGGGCTCAAAGTTGCCGCTTGTCCAAAATTCATGTGTTACTGAATATTTTTTAAATCGTTCTTCAGATTGAAGAGATTCATTTATAATGGGAATTTTCTGAGATAGCCATTTGTCAACTTCTGCATAAGTCACTATTCCAGTAGGCTGTTTCCCTTTGCATTCATATATTGCTATTTCGTGATCTCCTTTGATGCGACGAACATCGATCTCTGCCGTTATGCCCTTGTCATTGTGAACTGTTAAGCCAATGTCGATTAAATTGCCTTCACCTTTAAAAACCAAGTGACCAACAACAAGTTCAAATAGAGCACCTCGCAAATTAAGCGCAGCACCTTCAATCCGACTTAATGAAGACAGAAGTTTATTAACTGATTCTGGATTCTTTACAGCAGTGGCAGCGGCATTTTTCAAAGTTGCAGCAAGAGAACTTAACTCAGCAGCTACCTCATCCCCGAAAAGGTCTTTAGGTGTTGTGAATATGACACCGTTCTGTTTACCCAATTGAAATGCTTCTTTAGTAAAGCGTTCTGCAATAAGCATTGCAAGGAAGGGTTTCATTGTTTTAACACAGCGTGTCATCAAGCATTTGTTAATAAAGTATAGCACATTTTCATGATTGAGTTCTGTATAGACAATATCTGCCACGAAGAAGCCAGGGATTGCTTTTGTCCTATAATATGATGCCAAAGGAAGTATATATGAAGGACCAGTAATATCCCACCCAAACTGACCATAGACAGGCATGTTATGGTTATCCCTGATTTTAACGGCATTATAGCTGACGAGTCCAAGTTTTCTAGCCCACTCTCGTACTGCATTTATAGTGATTGCTTCAACCTGCAAGCGACTCCTCATTGCACGAAGATCAAAATTCATTAGATTATCTCTGGCATGAATGGCGACATAATCTCCAAAATCAAGATCATATCCCTTCCGCAGGAATTCTGCTTTAATTAGTCGTTGAATAACAGTTGAACAAGAAATGTGCTTCTTCATTCGGTCAGGCGCACCAGTCACTGTCTTAATATGGGACAATGGAATCACTCCATCCCTGGCAATAATACTCAGAAGTGCTATGCCATAAGAAGATCTGCGGGATATATGTGCTTTCAATAGAGCTATCCAAAAGTCACTATTCGCATATTGTTCTTCTAGATGAAGAAAAGACTCATTCTTGGGTAGGGGTAAGCCATACAAACGTTTCACTTTCTGTCGTGAACGAGATATGCGCTGACGAGCTGCTGCGCCAGACAAGCCAGCAATTGTCAAATATTTCTGAATATCTGATGCAGGGAGAGGCCCATGTTTTTCAAGAATTGACTCTATTGAGGGTATATTAAGCATAATATTACATTCGCTTAAAAGATGTGTCACACTGCGCTATTTATAATAACAACAACTCATACCCATCGGTTTCTTTTCTTGCCTTAAAACATGATAGTGTATCACGCTAGCTATTAAGTTCTTACGAAAGTTATAATTCATCATCAAAGACATGAATGTCACAAGCACCCCTTGATCCGAGTATATAGATATGCCTTTCAATCAACATAAAATAGACAATGAGAGAGTTGAAAGTCAAGGCATTGCTATGCTTGGGTTTGATGAAAGACAATGCCTATTGTTATTTTGAATAGAACCCCACTGGCAGCTTCACCCCGTAGTCTACCATGTCAAGATAAGGCTTAAGTACATCCGGTCTATACTGTGTGGCATAGCGTCCGGTTGATTGTGATTTCAGTTCATGACCAAGCAATTCTTCAGTGATGTCCCCAGAAACACCGTTCTGCTTAAGGAAATCTGCCACATTATGTCTCAGAGAATGGAATGTCTTCTTAGGGTTTGTTGTGATTACTCTCCTATTCAAACGCCCAAACCATCTTTGAAATTGGTGTGTATAGCCGTGTTTGTCATCATATTTCAGATTCCCCCATAAGTGTCCTGGCTTGGATTTTTCTACATAGTCAAGAAGCCCGAGGCTGATAAGGTGTTTATGGATTGGAACCACCCTTTCTCCAGACTTGGTCTTAATTTTCTTTTTGCCATGCTTGTAACTGATCTCAAAGCTCCAAATTCCATTTATCTTCTTGATGTCCTCCTTGTGGAGCTGACATATTTCACCCATACGCATACCGGAAAACATGGCTATGAGGGGGATCCAGTAATGCTCAGGATTGCTACGTCGTTCAATGCTGTTTACCAGATTGACTATTTTGGCAATTTCTTCTGTGCCATACGGCAATCTTTCTTCAGATGGCTTTGTCTTGATAGGGAACGAAAGACCTTCGGCATAGTTCCTTTCCACGTAACCTTGCTTGACTGCCCACCCAAACATGGTTGCTACAAGGGATATATGTCTGTTTGCAGTCTTTAGATTCATGGGCTTAACATCAGGGATGGCAAGTATTTCTTTTATGGTCTTATCCCGATACTTGGGAGATTTTTTCCTGTTGGCAGGCAGTCTTGCAAGGGTATTCTTGTAATCACGCATTATCTGGTGGTTGATGTCTTTTACATCTATGTCACCTACCATCTCCAGAAATACCTTCAGAAACGATTTGAATTCAAATTCAGTTTTAACATTCCAGCTACCCCCTTTGGTTTTTTCAGCGCTAAATTCTGCTATAACCTCGGAAATCGGCTTTTGGGGAATGGGAATGGCAGTTGCCGGTAAACCATTGATGGGAATCCTGTAACTGTTTTCAACCTTGCCGTGCCTTGTCTTGGTTACCTCGATGTCCTCGATAACGCCAGTGTCATCATTCTGAATGACATGGATCAGCATGTTCTTGAACATCAGGTCTGCATCTTTTTTCTTAGGCATATACAACCTCAAGGAGTGTAGGAACCTTTGCACTTCAATTAATAATCTATCCTGAAATCGTTTTTTATCATTAATCCTTTTGATTTTCAGGGTCTTTTTAAGGAACGACTCCTCTAAAAGCGGTTGAAGATCAACTGGAAGCCTCATACGGAAATAGTAGTATCCGTTAGATCTGCGGTAAATGTATCTCATTTTTCTACCTCACTATGGGCATATAGCTCAGTTGGTTAGAGCGCCCTATATGGGACCTTTTCAGAAGAAATGTGTTCCAAATGTGTCCCAATTTCAGTTATTTTGGGACACGGAGAGGTCAAAACAAGTGCAAAAATGAGTTCAAAATGAAGAATGATGGTGGGCACAATTGGACTCGAACCAACGACCTCCACGATGTCAACGTGGCGCTCTAACCAACTGAGCTATATGCCCATTTTCAGGTAAGCAGGCACAGAATCTATATCGAGTTTACTAAAATTCAATGGAAAAGCGGAGAAAATATTTTTCAGACAAGGAGACTTGACGGGAGTTCGAGAGTAAACGTGCATCCTGGCTCAGTATCGTTGTTGACTGCCGATACCGCACCTCCATGAAGTTGCATGATATGTTTGACTATGACAAGGCTCAGTCCATGACCGCGTCCATGGTGTTCCACGTCCTCCACATAAAATTCGCTGAATACCCTGTCAAGCATCTTCACATCACCGAGCCCCTTGCCGTTGTCCTTCACGTCGCATGCAATGCCATTAGGAGTTTTTCTGATATTAACTTCGACCTTTCCCAGATACGGAGAATATTTCACCGCATTCTCGATCACATAGGCAAGTGCAGTCACCAGAAGATCCCCATCGGCCCTGAAAGGCTTGTCTGCCGAACAGTCCTTCAAGAGTATTATGTTCTTCTCCCTGATCCTTTCGGCAGTTGCCACATCAACCTTCTCCAAGATATCCTCAAATGAAGTCCTCGTCTCTATGACAAGCCTTGTGCCATTTCTCAGATTGGAGAGCAGGATTGTCTTGTTCACAAGTTCAAGAAGGCTTGTGCTGGATGAGATGATGTGCTTGACGCATTCCTTCTCGTGTTCCCCCAGCTTGTCACAGGCACTCAGGATCTTTCCGAAACCTACAATTGCGTTTAGCGGAGTCCGTGTCTCATGTGAGAACAGGTCGATCAGATCGTCCTTCATCCTGTCTATTTCCTGAACGGACTTGAGACGGATGAAGACACGTACCTTGGCAAGAAGTTCCTCGGAGTCGAAGGGTTTTGTAATGAAATCATCAGCACCGGCCTCATATCCCTTGAGTCTGTCATTCAACATGGATTTGGCTGAGAGGAGGATTATCTTCGTGAATGCGAGTTCATGCATCTGCCTAAGCTTGCTGCAGATCTCATATCCATCCTTGCCCGGCATCATTATATCTAAAAGGATGATGTCCGGCCTGAAATCAACAGCGGATTCCAGGGCAGTCTTGCCGTCGCTCACGGACCTGATATCGAACTGTTTCCCGAGAATTTCCTCGAGAATCATTACGTTGGTCCTGTCATCGTCGACAATCAATATAGTGTTCTTCTTCGTCTTCATCATATCTTATTATCCTGCAAAGCCTTGTCTTCGGTGTTGCGCCTGACCGGAACCGTAAAGGTAAAAGAAGCCCCTCCATTTTTATTATTAGTAGCATAAATTGTGCCATTATGGCGCCTGACTATCTCGCTGCATATGGAAAGTCCTAATCCGCTGCCTCCCTTGGACTTGGCAATGTCAGACTGGAAGAACCTGTCAAATATCACATCCATATCCTCCTTTGGTATTCCCGGCCCCTTGTCAATAATGGTTACTGACAGTGAATCTTCGTCCCTGGCAAAGGTCACCTTTACGTCCGAAGCGTTTTCAGTGAATTTAAGAGCATTCCCTATCAGGTTGCGCATGACCATTGCAATCTTTTCCCTGTCGATGCAGGCATTAGTGTCAAATTCTGGTTTCTTGCATACGAACTTCACATTCTTTTCCTCGAAGTTGGCCTTGAGTTCCTCATACGTCTGGAGTGTGATCATGAACAGGCTTGTGTCAGTGAAATTGAATTCCATGTGTCCCGATTCGAGCTTTGCAAAGTCGAGCAGTTCATTAATCATCTTCATAAGGCGTTGGGCGCTGTCATTGATGCATTTGAAGAATTCCATGGCCTTACCAGGTTCGGAAATCCTGTCCTTGTCCATCCCAAGTCTCGAAAAGCTTAGAATACCATGAAGGGGTGTCCGTAATTCATGACTGACATTGGTGAAGAAAGAGGTTCTTGCATGGCTTGCAGTCTTGGCGTCCTGGAGGGCCTTTGTCCTTTCTGCAATCGTATGGTGCAGGGCCGTGTATGTCTTTTGGAGCTGGATAACCATTGTATCAAAGGATCTGGCAACAATTCCAAACTCATTGGATTCCCTTGAATGGATCCTCACGGAGAAATCACCTTCCTCAAGTTTTTCGGTGGCCTTGACGATCTGGTTGAGAGGTCTTGCTATCTGGTAGTTCAGAAGTATGAGGAGTATTATGAATCCCAGCAGCAGGACTACCATTCCCGTAGCCTCGAATATGTATTTAGACCTGTTGTAGTCTATGTATGGGATCCCATCCTCGTCCAGGATATCGAGTACTATCCATTCTGCAACGGGAAGATAGCATGCAAATATCAAATAATCCCGTCCCTGGAAGGCAAGTCTGACGATCTTAGATTTTGCCCCCGCCATATCGGAGAACTGTCCATACATCTTTTTCGCAAATGGAAGATCTTGCTGCGGGATCCTGACATCAAAGGCCTCATTATAAGATTTAGGCAGGCTGCATTCAATGAATCTCCCGCTCCGGCTGCATATGATCATCCTTCCGGAGGAGTCCTTCAGCCTTTTGTCCGAGGAGCTCATTATGTTGGAGTATTTAAGCCTGGAGACGTCTATTACATTATAGAAAAAGCATTTCGAGCCTGCGGAAAGATTGAATGGGAGCACTGCCGCCACGACCCATCTGTTCCTGGTGGAATCGAAATAGAACTCGCTGAAGACCGTCCTGCCACTGATGTTTTTGAATGAAGCCTGCATGATATCGTTCAATGCCTTCTCCCTGAATGCGGCCCCTTCGGTCTCGATATCCGAACATGTGAAGATACCGCTGTCGGAATAAAAACCGGCTTCAAGGATGTACCTTGACCATTCCGCCCTGCTCTTCTGGCAGAGTTCTTTTGCTACCGCCAACGGATTGGACTGGTATTCTCCGGATAGGAAGAAATCCCTCATCAAATGCTGGAGGTTCGTATTGGTGAAAGCTATCGAGGCTGCCGATTCCATGAGGATGTTCCTCTGCTGTATGGCAAGCCTCCTCTTGAGTTCATCGTTCGTTCTTTTTTCAAAATAGCTCTGCATGACAGATGAGGAGATAAGGACGGTCAGTCCGAAACAGAAGCCCATGGAGAGGAGAAGTCTCCAGATCAGCGAATAACGCAGGCATAGCACTAGAAGGTATAATCCTGCCACCACACCAGCCACAAGCAGACCGATATGCCAGCCCCACCAAAGGACTCCCCAGGAATGGGAGTATCTAACTGTCAGCGAGACCTGGGCATATATCAGGATGAGGACTGCAAAAATGAGGTCCTCCCTGTTTCTCTTCTTCATGTATTCATGCAACCATGGCAGAGCTGAAACGAAAAAGAAGGCACCGGGTATCCAGAAAAAGAGTTCACCGAAGACAGTGGAAAAACCAGAGGACGACAGCAGCTTCGGCAGAACAGGCTTGAGCCCGTATGGTATCCAGGCACACAGGAGGGCAACGAAGAGTGATGGTATGATTGTCCATATGAACGCCCTTCCCAGATCCCTTCCCGTATCCTTCCAGGCAGAAATCCCGAGAAAGAAATAGAACCCACCCAACAGCAGGGACATCCCCTTGATCCATGCAGCAGTCTCGGTGCCAGGCCTGCTAAGTGCATATACAAAACCCAGTGTGCCCATCACCAGGAATCCGGAACTCAGGAATATCAGCACCTTCCTGCCAGTCTGCCTGTAATGCTCTATGAGAAGAAGAAAAAGGAAGATATTGATGAAGGCCCCGGTCCATTCGATCATTGCCATGTCAATGGGATTGTGCCATGACAGTTCCCGCCAGATCTTTACAGAAAAGTGTGAGACAACTATAGGAAGAAGGAAAATTAGTCCAAGGAGTATCGCAAGAACAATCCCCTCCTTGGTCGATATACCTCTCCTGCTTTCCCTTGAATCGCCTGATTTCATTGGATCCTCTGTCATTAACAAATCTCAACAGGGAATCCTCCAGACGCGGAAAATCCCCCAATGTCTATTCCTCTCTTGGAGAGTATCAGATTATGAATGCCTTACTTCTTTGCCCATTTGCCTTCGGCATCCTGCACCCAGACGCCGGCGGATTCTTCCTTGGCAATCTGTGCAGCCCTCTGAGCTCCGACCGCGTCGACGCTCGTGCCGGTCTTCTTGGCTATCTCCGCATAAGCCTTTTTGCGTTCAGCATTCTCCTCATCAACCACTGCAGCAGCCTTCTTGTCATCGGTCCGGAACTCAAGGAACCCCTTGTTATTCTCACCGACCGCTCCATTAAGTTTCAACCCCTTGATTATGGCAAGCCTCTGCTTTGAATCCATCCCATATCCATATGAAGAGTAAAATGCAAATCCCAGAAGCGCCAGGACGAACAACAGCTTTCCAGTCAAAGTCCTCATGATAATATTCCTCCGTAATGATTTTCTGATTTTAATTGCCCTGTGATTCAAGATACTTCTTAAGGGCCTCCTCGGCCTCCTTGTCACTGATCTCCTTCGAAACCTCGTCAGTCTTATTGAACTTCTCCTTCAAGGCTTCATCAACTTTTACGTTCACGTTGACAGTTATGACCATCGGCTTCACCTCTATCTCATGTTTAGTCTGGAGACAGCCAAAAGCCATGACCATACACAGGAACGCTGCAAAAACCAGTGTCCTCGTCATAAGTTTCTCCGTTGAGTTATAATATTCTAATTAGGCGGTTAATATAACCTTCAATTCAATGCGGGCAAACCTTCATGATAAATTCCAAGCTTCAAGTAGATTTTGATTTTGGAAATCTATCCTCAGCCGTTCCTCCATTTCGCCGGTGTTTCACCGCAATTCATCCTGAAAATCCTGCAGAACTGCCCCGGATGCGAAAAACCGCAAGCGTCAGATATCTCTTTTACGCTCAGCTGGGTACTGGACAGAAGCCCCTTCGCCTTCTCAAGCCTGCGGTTTTCCAAAAACCTTTTTGGGGAAATCCCCTGCTCCCGAACAAACGCCCTGAAAAGGGTCGTCCGGTCAATCTTCATCAACTTTGCAATCTCATTGACCGACGGCGTCCTGTCAAGACGGCTCTCCACAATACTGACAAATGATTCAGACATGCTCTTCCTCCCCCCTCCCCTAGTTCCAGCGATCTTGTGACCGGAAACGCCACCGGAGATCATGTCAAGGCAGTTGAAAGCGGCAGTCATTGGAAACAGTGGTGGATGCTTTCGTTTGTCATACATACTGCCTGCATCATGAAGATAAGTTTCCAGCTTCGTAGGCTCTGCGATCCTGACATGAGGCCTTTCACGGCGGATGCTGGAAACCCGCAGGATCTTTTCAGTGTCCCTGCCTGACAATCTGAACCATATATATTCCCAGGGGGATTCTGGAAAATCATAGTAGACCACCGGATCGCCAGGAAAGAATGTAAATGACTCTCCAGCCTTCACCAGATATTTGCGTCCGCCCCTCTCAAAGACCCCGCATCCCTTCTGTATGGCATGAACAGCATACATTGGAGAAGTCTGTTCCCAGTGGAAGTCACCGCTGCTCTTGAAAAATCCGATGTATGATATGAATACGTTCCACCCGTCCTCCTCCCTGAATCGAGGATCCGCAGGATAACTGTGCTGCTTGAACGTGTTCATTCCCTCTTTCTGCAACAATTATTCTATTATTGCAACATTAATGATATTGTCTTCTATGTATATAGATAAATATTATATATCAGTTTTCAACATTTACTATATCACAAGGAGAAAAACGATGAAAAATAGGATCATGCCGATCGAGAATATCCCGGACTGGGAAATGAGGATCAAAAGACAGGATGCCTTCTGGAACCGCGAGATAATCGACAGACCAGTGACAATCATCAATTTTGCGAAGAAAAACAAGAGCGGAAAGCCTCCGGTAAAAAAGAATTACGCAAGCCACAGGGAACGCTGGATGGATGCCGAACAGATCGCCGACAATGTCCTCTATAACACGGCAAACACCGTCCACTGTGGCGATTCCCTGCCGTTCACAATCCCCAACCTTGGTCCCGAGGTCTTCAGTGCCTTCTTCGGAATGGAAATGGAATACGGTGAAGTCACAAGCTGGGGAATCCCAAACCTCCACGACTGGTCCAAGGTCTCCGAACTGAAATTCTCAAGGGAGAACTTCTTCTGGAAGAAGATAAATGAAATGACCGACATCCTCCTGCAAAAAGGAAAAGGGAAATTCTATACCGGCTACACCGATATCCATCCTGGCGGAGATGCCATCGCCGCATTCCGCGACCCTCTAAATCTCAATATGGACATGATCGACTGTCCCGAAGATGTCAGGAAACTCCGGGAACACGTGGATGATGTCTTCATTGAGATCTTTAACTTCTATATGGACAAATTGCAGAAGGCCGACCAGGCCATCAGCTCATGGCCGGGAATTGTTTCATCAAAACGCTGGCACGTCCCCTCGAACGATTTCTCATGCATGATCTCCAAGCAAATGTTCGATGACATTTTCCTTCCGGGTATCGTCCGTGAATGCAAGAACGCCGAAGCGAGCATCTATCATCTCGATGGCCCTCAGTCATTGACCCATCTTGACTCCCTTCTCGAGATCAGGGAGTTGAATGCGATCCAATGGGTCTTCGGAGCAGGGAAAGGCCGCGCCTCCGACTGGCTGCATGTGTATAAGAAATGCCAGACCGCGAAAAAAGGAATCCAACTCTGGATATCTCCGGACGAACTCGACACCATCATGGAAAATCTCAGGCCAGAAGGCGTATGGATCAGGATCAATGAGATCCCCGATGAGGAAACTGCCACAGCGATGCTCAAGAAGATCTCAAAATGGAAATGATCCTCCTGTGAATCAATCCTGCAGGCGTATCGGAAGTTCAAGGCCGTTTTCTTCAAGGAGTTTCTTATTTGAAAGAATATCCTTTGCAGCACCTTCAGCAACAAGCTTACCTGCCGAAATGATAACTGTGCGGTCACAGGTGTCCCAGACGAAGTCCAGGTCATGGGACACTATTATGCGCGTAGCCTTAAGATTTTTGAGAAGACGTATCAACTTTTTCCTATTGCGGGGATCGAGATCGGAAGTCGGCTCGTCGACTACAAGTACTGAAGGCTTCATCACGAGGACAGTAGCGAATGCCGCAAACCGCTTCTGTCCCTGTGAAAGATTGAACGGAGGCTTATTGCGCAGGTTCCATATTTCGAGTTCCCGCATTACCTTCTCAGCATCACGCAGGGCTTCGTCCTTGTCTGTGCCAAGGTTCATAGGCCCGAACAGGATATCCTCTATAAGCTGCGGCATGAACAGCTGGTCGTCAGGATTCTGGAACACGAGCCCGACTTCCTTTCTGAGTTTTTCAGCATTTGTCTTCGATGATTCAAGTCCATTGACCATTACCTTCCCGGCCTGTGGAAGATGATATGCGTTAAGGTGGTTGACAAGAGTTGATTTTCCGGCACCGTTTGCACCAATGATTCCGATCGATTCGCCGTCGGCAATTTCCATTGAAACAGCTTCAAGGGCACGTGTGCCATCAGGATAAGCAAAGGAAAGCTTCTCAATTGTAATCATCAGATCAATATCCTGACAAGGAGGAAGCTGGCACATGCGAAGATCGCAATAACGAGATCAGCGACTCCAACATTTTTTTCATCAGACATGGGGAAGGTTCCGTTGTATCCCCTGGCTAGCATGGCACGGTAGATCCTGTCTGAGCGAGATACCGATCTGATGAGAAGTGAACCAATCATCTTGGACGTAGTTCCCATCCCTCTGCCTCTACCATTGAAACTGCGAAGCTCTCGCGCCTTCCCGAGGACTTCTGTCTCTTCCGAAAGGAGGAAGAGATATCTGTAAACCAGCATAAGCTGTGTCGTGAATACTTCCGGCATCCCTATCCTGGACAGCGAATGACATATCATATTGAAAGGGATTATCTCGACAAGGGTCAGGACTGCGGCAAGAGAAACCATCGCCTTGACAATTATCACAGATGCGGACAAAAGCCCTGCACTCACAGGGAATCCTGATATTTCGCAAACGGTCCTTGTGTCAATGAATGGATTTGCTGCTGCGATCAGCAGAATGAACGGAGAAAACAAAAGCATTCTTCCGAGGATCTTCCTTGCCGGAAGATTGCAGACCATGACCACAAAGAGCGGAAATGCTGCGAAGGCAAGAGCGGTAGAGATGGCGAACTTCGGGACTGAAACAGTAAAAATCACGAATATGAACCAGACAGCAATAAGGATCCTGGCGTCAAAAGCCGTGTATCTCTCCTTAACGGAAAGGTGTTTCTGCGATAGAACCATTTCTTGTGCCTTTTGTTCAAGCATCCTGAGTTCTCCTCAATCGTCCTCGCAGAATGAGACCTGCGAATCCCGCAAGCGTAAAAACCATCAATGCACCGATCAGCCCGGAGGCTGAAGTTCCAATCTCCTCTGAATACTTTGACTCCTCTTTAGAGTACCTTTTGAAGGAATAGTCTGGCAGGAATGCCAACTTCTCCTGAATGGTTCCGAGAAATTTTTGAATCCCTCCGTCTTTTTGATTCAGCTCCTCCTTGCCTGTAGCTTTCGTTATAGACCATTCCAGTCCGTCGGGACAACTCGATGCATACAAGGAAACAACTCCTCCTATGAGCATGGCGGCAACTGCGAAGGTCGCAAGAATATGTCTTGATGGATGCCACTTTTCTTCATGGATGTGAAGTATCCCCGGTTGAACCTGTCTGACATATGAGAGCACGAAGAATGTAGCAATTCCTTCAACTATCCCTATTGCGAAATGAATGGGAAGCATGAAAAGCATGAATGTCGTAAAAGGAAGGTCCGAAATTCCTGATATTGTTGTCTGGATGACGACAGAAAATGCCCCCATGAGCAGACCTGCCATGGCAGCAGTCATGCATCCTGCTGCAAGCCTTGTCCTGCTGTCAGCTTTTCCGGTTATCGTCCTATATATATATGGATAAGCGATGAATGCTGGAAAAAAGGCGAGGTTGAAGATATTGCAACCGAGGGCGAGAAGTCCACCGTCCGCAAAGAAAAGGCATTGGATTACCAGTACCGAGGCAAGGGTTATGAAGGCACGGTACGGTCCAAGAAGGACCGCAAGGATGAGTCCGCCCCCGAGATGTCCGCTCGAGCCTGTCCCTGGGATGGCGAAGTTTATCATCTGGGCGGCGAATATGAAGGCGCCCGCGACACCCATAAGGGCAGTCTTGGAAGCATCTTTCTCTTCAGCTATCTTTCTTGCCGAATATGAAATCATCCCGCCTGCAGCGAGCCAGAAGGCCCCTCCAACGGCAGGAGAGAGAAGTGAGTCTGACATATGCATTGGAAATCTCCTTAAGACATCCATATGATAGCATGATATTATATTTCGTGCTACCCATGGAATCATAATTCGCAGATAATCTTGAAAGTGTTTTTCAGAAGCGGAAGACTGAACCTGTCACGCATTCCACATACTTCTTCCCATATGCTTCAGCGATCGTCCTGGTTGTCGGTGCACCAGTACAATGCCCGGGAGCAAAAAACTTGATCCTGAAACGTTTCATTTGCTCCATGGTCCACCTTATCCTGTTCCTGGATGCAGATCGGAGATGGGTACCGCCAATTAGGGCCCTGAAAGGTGCACCTTTTGTAAGTTCACATATGTAGTCAAATGTATTCACAAGACCTGAATGCGCGCAACCGAGAAGAACTACTGTACCTTTTCCCGTCTTAATGAACATCGCCTGATCATCGAGCAGCGGATCAACCTTCTCACCCTTTTCATCAAGACAGAAGTTTTCTGAAAGGTCGTCCTCCTCAGGATGCCTCCTGGGAATTTCACCCGTAAGGAAGACTCCTTCATGGATTTCCAAAGGAATGCTTACCTCCTTGAACAGACCTTTTCTTCCCATAACCGCATTTCTTGAATATTCTGGCATACCGATATCACGCAAATGACCATCATTGTCTTTCTTGAATTTTGGGAGAAAAGCTGAAGGATGTGCATAAACCACAGCATTACTGTTCCTGCTAAGCACGCATTCAAGGCCTCCGGTATGATCATAGTGGCCATGACTGATGGCCACCGAATCGATTAGTGACGCATATATCCCCATCGGGTAAAGATTTGCATAGAAAGCCTTTCCCTGTCCGCAATCGAAAAGGATTCTTCCGTCATCCTTTTCAACGTAAAAAGAAAGCCCATGTTCTGACATAAAGCATGATGAAGAGACTCTGTTCTCCACGACAACTCTTACTGCGATTCTTCCACTCACTGATTCTCTCCTTCTCAATGGTCGCAGACATTACTACCTGTCTCAAGCTTTCCAAGCAGAAATTTCCTAACAAGCTCCTCCGGAGATTCCGATGGGGCGCCGACGATGATATTGATCTTGTTTGCGGCAAACAGCTCCTGAGCCCTCCTGCCCATCCCCCCTGCAATAATAGTTCCAACCTTAAGTGATGCAAGCCAATTCGGTAGGACTCCCGGCTCGTGCGGCGGAGGTGACATTGTTTTCGTTGATAATATCTCCTTCGTCTTCTCATCAACTTCTATCAGTGCGAAATATCCGCAGTGCCCGAAATGCATGCAGAGTTTTCCGTCTTCAACCGGCAATGCTATAAGCATAAGCTCCCTCCTGTGTCATTGTTTATTTGCTTGCATATATTTCCATATCTCAGCGATGGCGTTGCCAGCATCACTTTTCCCATGCTCGACAACGGGGATACCTTTGTCATTTGCGCACACGACATCCATGTCATAGGGAATCTTTCCGGCAAATTTCGAGCCTGTCTCCGCCGCTATCTTCTCAATATTCTCAGTAAGCTCAATATTTATATCAAACCTGTTTACACATATGAATATCTTGGTGTCAAAGTGCCGCGCAAGACTTATGGCCCTCTGCAGGTCATGTATCCCAGGCGGCGTAGGTTCTGCAACGAGAAGAACTTCCTCAGCACCTGTCACTGAGGATATGACAGGACACCCTATCCCGGGAGGCCCGTCGGTAATAAGCATTTTTCCCTCGGACCCCATTGCAAGTTCCCTCGCCTTCGTCCGGACCATTCCTACGAGTTTTCCGGAATTCTCAGCGCCGGGAGCGAGGACCGCATGTACCATTGGTCCGAAGCGGGTTCCCGAGACATACCACTCACCGCAATATCTTTCATTAAAATCTATCGCCTTCACAGGACATAGTTTCACACATGCCCCGCATCCCTCGCACGCAGACTCGCTTATGGAAAACTCCGCTTCCCCGGCGGCATCACCTTTCATAATTACGGCTTCGAAACGGCAATGGGTGAGACAGGCCCCACAGTGTATGCAGTCCTTCCCTCTTATTTCCGCCAGATGCCCACAGAAAAACTGATTGCTGATCCGTATGGAAGGCCTCAGTATCAGATGAAGGTCAGCCGCATCTACATCACAGTCCGCTATTACAGAGTTACCGGCAAGACTTGCGAAACTTGCGGCGACTGTAGTCTTTCCAGTACCTCCTTTCCCGCTCAATATGACTATCTCTTTCATACCATCAGATCCCCCATTGCAGTATTCTTCATCTCTTCAATCAACCTTATGAAGTCCTGCTTCAATTCAGGCATCGATTCCAACAGGGGAATTCCTCTCGAATATGCCTCTGCAATTTTTCTTTCCTCCGGTATCCTCATCAACAGGTTGATTTTCTCACCTTTACAGAATCTCCCGATGCAGTCATCCTTTGAGACGGACTTGTTTACTAGAACACCGAAGTTCAGCCCTGTGCGCTTGAGAGCTTTTATGGCCAGGATCATATCATGAAGTCCAAACCGTGTGGGTTCCGCGACAAGCAGGACGAAATCAACATCCCTGACTGAAGCCATGAACTGGCATGCCGTCCCGGGCGGACAGTCGATTATCCTCAACACCTCCGCAGATACCCGGCTCCTGATGCATCTTATAAGCGGAGTGGCCATGGCAACTCCTACCTTCAGACAACCTGAAACGAGCCTTACATTTACACTGTCTCCAATTTGCATTGTCCCGATATTTCTCTGCATTTCAATTATCGCCCCCTCTGGACACATCTTCATGCAGAGTCCACAGCCATGACACATGTCCTGGAAGAAGACCGGTTTCCCGAGGAATGCGAGCGCATTAAATGCACATATTCCGGAACACTTGCCACAGCCGGTGCATTTGTTTTCATTTAATGACGGAACAGGAACAGTTACAATCTCACTCTTCATGTTTCCAGGTCTGAGGAAGATTTCTGAATTAGGTTCCTCGACATCACAGTCCAGCAGCTGGACACCTTCTCCAGCCGCGATCGACAACGCCACAGCAACGGATGTCTTGCCTGTACCCCCCTTCCCCGATGCAACTGCAACCGTGAAGGGAGAAATAGGTATTTTACTGCCAGTGTCCATCTACGTCAGCCGACTCCTGCTTACTCAACGTTTTTGACTTGTAAAGTTCGATCGCCTTTGACACAGACACGTTTCCTGCCAGATATACTGGTATCTTTGCATTATCCAGCATGCTGAATGCCTTCGGTCCGCAATGACCGGTTATAACCGCCTTGATATCGGCTGTTATCAGGTTTGCAGCTGTCTGTACACCGGCCCCCTGTGGAGCATTGGCGTTAAGCTTGTTTTCAATCACTTCAAAGCTACCGTTATCGAGTTCGTAGATTATGAATCTTGGCGAACGTCCAAAACGACTTTCCAAGGGAGCGCCTAGACAATATCCCGTTGTGCTCAAAGCTATTTTCATTTCACCTACACCTTCCTGTCAGTATTCCCAGAGTTCATCAACTTCCCCCATTTATCGAATTCTCCACCCACTAGCATGACGATCGTGCATGCGTCCAGCGTCCTCGTCCCGTTCTCCCTGAGCCTTTGGCAAAGTTCCTCGTTTTCTGCGCCTGGATTGAATATCACCCCAGCAGGTGAAGCTGAGATTATCTCATCCGCCATGGCAGATGATTTCTCCGGTGAGAGATATACAGTTAGCACATCGATCTTCTCCTTGATATCCTGAAGACTGTGATAGACTTTGACGCCTTCAATCTCATCCAGGCCGGGATTGACTGGATACGCAACATGTCCTTTTTCGACAATGAGTTTCAATGCCTTGTAGCTGTATCGGTCCGTTTTGGCACTTGCGCCAAGGACAACCACATTCATATACCACCTCACTCCTTGCAGCTTCTACTTCAAATCATTATTTTTTCTTGTCTATTTCAGCCAGACGTTTCTTCACAGATTCAAGTTCGGACACAAGGTCTTCAGCGTAGTTCTTCAGATACTCCTTCTCCATTCCAGGATCTGGCTCCATCTGTTGATAGGCCGCAGGTTGAACGTTCCGCCATATTCCCCGGCCTCTACTGCCGTCTCTTCCTCCTCTAAACCCACGCCTTAGTCCACGACCACGCCTGAATCCGCGTCCTGCCCCACGGCCAAGCATCGGATTCATGCATCCCGGGACATCATATACTGCACAATATCCTGCTCCTCGACCGCTCATCGATCCCATTCCTATCGGTCCTGTTCCATCTCCGCACGGCATAAAAGCCTCCTTTTGTTATTTATTTTCTCCATCGGAAATATTTTTTCCAGCGTCCTTAATAACTCCCAGTGGATTATTATCGGTATTTAAAATCAGAGTAAGCCTGCCTGAATTCATTTTCCCAATGGATTCGAGTTTCCTAAGAAAAACTGCAAGACCTGGATCCTCACTGAAGCCTGCCATGAATTTTGCCGCAAGGACATCCCCTTCTCCTTTTATTCCTTTCGCTTCTGATTCTGCAAGCGTGATCCTTGTCCTCTTCGCATTGTCTGCTTCAGTCTTAATACGTGTAGCCTCAGCCTTTCCCTCAGCACGATATTCTTCCGAGAGCACATTCCTTTCTGCTTTCATCCTAGCAAAAACCTTTTCAGTAGTTTTTTCTGGCAAAATGAGCTTCTTGATACCGACAGAATCAATTTTCAAACCAAGGACTCCGGATGCTTTTCTCAAGCTGTCACAGATCTCCTTCTCGATCAAGCAGAGCTTTGACTTGCCAGTATCGGTATTTATTAGATCCGCTATGGAATATCTGCCAATCACAGAATTCCTGGCTGACCTGGTTATATCATTCAGAAGGCTTTCACATATAAATTCATCCCCGGCAGCGGTATAGAATTTTTCAACATCAATTATCCTGTATACCACATATATCTGAGTGACTATCATCTGTCCGTCCGAGGTACTGGTCTCTTCAAGCTTTCCTGCCAGACCGTCGAAACAGCGAATCCGTCTGTCGAACTTGTATATCTGCTCAACAGGATACGGCCAGCAGAAGTGCAGTCCCGCTTCCTCCTGGACAGAGATCCTTCCCAGTGTCTTGACCACCGCCACCTCCGAACTTCTAAGCTGATAGGTGAATATCACAAGAAGGAATATGACTGCGACCACTACTCCGAAGAGAAGCGCCGGCCAATGCTTAAGTCCCTTTATAATCCCGTCCATTTTCTCCTTAATGACAATCATTTCCATTAATGAACAAAAAATATATACAAGTCATAGCTTCGAAGAACAATCACCACAAAGACCATAAAACTGGATCAGATGGTTTGTAATCTTGAAGTTATATTTCTTCGAAAGCCCCTTCTCTGTCTCATGAAGCAGTTTGATTTCCTGATCAATGAAATCCGAATAGTCTATCACCTTCCTGCACCCGGTACATACAAGGTGGTGATGGTGATGGGGCTTATTTGGACTCTCAGCCAGTTCATATCTGGCTCTTCCATCGCCAATGTCAAGTCTGAAAATGAGGGCAAGATTGGAAAGGACATCCAATGTTCTATACACCGTAGTCAGGCCAATGTTCGGGTATATCGGGTGGAGTTTCATGTAGATGTCCTCTGCGCTCATATGCTTGTCAGTCCTCGCAAGGATATCCAGGATCGCTTCCCGTGCGACAGTCACCCTGTATCCGCATCCTCGGAACTTCCCGTGCCACCAGTGCGCTTCCCTGCATCTGCCTCGTTTCATCTTTTCAGCCTGTTGTTAATGATAATCATTTTCAATTATAAGCTTATAATTTACCGTGTCAAGGTATATATTGAAAATAATATGATTATTATATTGGCGTCTCTTTTTTGTTAAATCACCATCCAAATGCATTCCATGCAAGCAAAACGCCAGCATGATCCTACTTCAATCCTGAAACCCCTATGGCTATCGGGCGACATCGAATCGGTCAAGGTTCATCACCTTATTCCACACCGACACAAAATCCAGGATGAATTTTTTCTGTGCATCTGTGCTTGCATAGACCTCAGCCACGGCTCGGAGCTGGGAGTTAGATCCAAAAACAAGATCAACCCTTGTAGCAGTCCATTTTATAGAGCCAGTCTTGCGATCGCGGCCTTCAAACACATCTTTTGCGTCCGATAACGGTTTCCATTCTGTACCCATATCGAGAAGATTTACAAAGAAGTCGTTGGTTAGTTCTTCTTTCCTTTTTGTAAAAACCCCGTGCTGGGTTTTGCCAAAGGATGTGTTGAGTACGCGCATTCCGCCCAAGAGAACAGTCATTTCAGGAGCTGAGAGGGTCAGAAGCTGGGCTTTGTCAATCATCAACTTCTCAGCTGGCACAGTATACTTGCCTTTGAGATAGTTGCGGAAAGCATCAGCGATCGGCTCGAGCACGGCGAAGGAGACTGTATCAGTCTGTTCCTGCGAGGCATCCATGCGCCCCGATGTGAAGGGAACCTTAACTTCGTGGCCGGCGTTCTTCGCCGCCTTCTCAACTCCTGCACAACCCGCCAGAACGAGCATGTCGGCAAGTGAGATTTTCTTACCACCGGACTGAGCCTTGTTGAAGTCGTTCTGTATTCCTTCCAGCGTCTTGAGAACCTTCGACAGCTGATCGGGCTGATTGACTTCCCAGTTTTTCTGCGGGGCAAGGCGTATGCGTGCACCATTGGCGCCACCACGCTTGTCAGATCCACGGAAGGTGGATGCCGACGCCCAGGCGGTTGAAACCAGTTCCGACACGGAAAGGCCCGAATCAAGTATCTTGGCCTTGAGTGTAGCCATATCCTTCTCATCAACAAGCTTGTGGTTGAGCGCTGGAATTGGATCCTGCCATATGAGCTCTTCGGCTGGAACTTCCGGACCAAGATAACGTGCTCGCGGCCCCATGTCGCGGTGCGTCAGCTTGAACCAGGCACGTGCGAATGCATCAGCAAACTGATCTGGATTTTCATAGAAGCGCCTTGAGATTTTCTCATAGGCTGGATCGAACCTGAGCGACAGGTCGGTTGTCAGCATGGCTGGTGCATGACGCTTTGACTTGTCATGTGCATCCGGCACGGTGCCTTCACCTGCACCGCCTTTCGGTTTCCACTGGTTTGCGCCTGCAGGACTCTTCGTCAGTTCCCATTCATACTCGAAAAGGATCCTGAAGAAATTCTTGCTCCATTTTGTCGGAGTATTGGTCCAGATGACTTCCAGTCCACTTCCGATTGTATCTCCTCCCTTGCCGGTTCCAAAACTGCTCTTCCAACCAAGGCCTTGTTCTTCGAGTCCTGCCGCTTCCGGTTCCGGACCTACATGGGATGCAGGGCCGGCACCATGCGTCTTTCCAAAAGTATGACCTCCTGCGATAAGGGCAACTGTCTCCTCGTCGTTCATTGCCATGCGGGCAAAAGTCTCACGGATATCCCTGGCCGCAGCAACAGGATCCGGTTTGCCGTTCGGCCCCTCCGGATTGACGTAGATCAGCCCCATCTGAACTGCTGCGAGCGGATTTTCAAGATCACGATCTCCGGAATACCGCTTGTCATCAAGCCACTTGTTTTCAGAACCCCAATAGACGTCTTCCTCCGGCTCCCATACATCCTCCCGACCTCCGGCAAATCCGAAGGTCTTGAACCCCATCGATTCCAACGCAACATTCCCAGTAAGGATCATGAGGTCGGCCCATGAGATTTTCCTGCCGTATTTCTGCTTGATCGGCCAGAGGAGTCTGCGTGCCTTGTCGAGATTTACATTATCAGGCCAGCTGTTAAGTGGAGGAAAGCGCTGTTGTCCGGCACCGGCTCCACCACGCCCATCGGCAGTGCGGTATGTGCCAGCACTGTGCCATGCCATGCGGATGAACAGCGGACCGTAATGTCCGAAGTCCGCCGGCCACCAATCCTGCGAATCTGTCATCAGCGCATGAAGGTCTTTTTTCAATGCTGCAAGATCAAGGCTCTTGAACTCCTTTGCATAGTTGAAATCCTTGTCCATCGGACTGGATTTTTTGGAATGCTGGTGCAGGATCTTAAGGTTGAGCTGATTTGGCCACCAGTCCCTGTTAGTCGCTCCACCGCCTGAAGTGTTCTTGCCGGTTCTTCCCGTAACTGGACATTTGCTTTCGCCACTCATATCCACCCTCCCTGTTTTATATTGACATGACAGTTATTTCTAATCATGCAGCAAAGTGATTTTTAAATTAAGCATGCCACATGAGTTAAGTCAACATTTCCAGCTTTGATTGAGATTAAGGATTTTCCCTAACATCACAGGAGAACATATTTCTTACTTCCATCATCATGAATTCTTGACTTGCATCCGTAAGCGGCTTCTATAAGTTCCGGCTCCAGGACGGACTCAGCGCTTCCGTCTTCAAATATCCTACCCTCTTTCATCAAAATAATCCTCGAGGAATATCTGGCCGCCAGATTGATGTCGTGGGTGATCAGGATGATGGTGAGTTTTCTTTTCCCGTTAAGCCTACAGAGGATTTCCATGAGCCGGGATATGTGTCCGATATCAAGATGAGCCGTAGGTTCGTCGAGAAGGAGTATCTCCGGTTCCTGCGCGAGAGCCATTGCCAGCATGACCCTCTGCTTCTCTCCTCCGCTAAGATTGCCAAACAAAGTCCCAGAGTATCGATCCACCTCCATCTCCACCATCGCATCAGAGACAGCACGTCTGTCCTGTCCTGATTGGACACCGAATCGTGATAGGCGGGACACTCTTCCCATCTCGACAATCTGTCTGACAGTATATGGCAATGGAGTGAATATGTTTTGCGGAATAACTCCTAACACCTTAGAACGAATCCTACGGTTCATTTCCAGGATATTCATTCCCTTGATCCTCACGTCTCCCGAGTAAGGCTTCAGGTAGCCGCCAAGTATCCTGAACACAGTCGTTTTGCCTGCACCATTCGGACCAATGAGCGATACGAATTCCCCCCTGCCAACCGAAAAACTTATTCCTGAAACCACCTCCCTGCTGGATCCCGGATATCTGCAGACAATGTTTTCCATTGATATCATACTGTTGCCTCACCGCTTCCGATCCTGGAACTTTTCCTGTTGAGCAACCAGATGAAGAACGGTCCTCCTATGAGGGATGTTATAATACCAACGGGAATCTCTCTCGGGCTCATGACGGATCTTGCAAATGTATCGCAGACCATCAGGAACATTCCTCCATATAGCAGGGACAGGGGGAACAGCTTCCTGTGATCTGCACCAAACATCCTCCTGAGTATATGCGGAACTACGAGACCGACAAAACCTATTATTCCGGAAATCGAGACAGCTGCAGCTGTAAGCAATGATGCAATCCCCAGCACAGCAAGCAAGAGCGTCTTTGAATTCACCCCCAGATAGAATGCCATTTCATCACCGAGAGTCAGCGCGTTCACCTCACGACCATAAAGGAAAAGGACGGCGGTTCCGGCAACTGCAGCAATCCCTGTAGAAACCAAGAGCGTCAGATTCCCCTGTTCCAAATTCCCAAGCATCCACCATGTCACGCTGTTGAGCTTGTGATTGTCGAGGATGCTGATTATGAACATGAGCATGCTTGAGCACAGGGTTCCTGCAACGACTCCGCTAAGCATTATGTTGTTCGAATATTCCGAGCCGACGCCTCGCGCCATCAGCAGTACCAGCGAAAGGATCAGGAGGGCGGATATGAACGAAAGGAACGGCAGGAAGAGGAAGCTGACCGCAGTAAGTCCCAGGGCGATCGAAATGGCCGCTCCCAGTCCGGCTCCCCCGCTGATTCCGAGGATGAATGGTTCCGCCAGAGGATTCCGGAGCACCGCCTGATATGCAGTTCCCGATACTGCCAAAGTCCCTCCGACAATGAATCCTGCAAGGAGGCGCTGGCTCCTGAGCTCGACAATGACACCCAGTCCGGAAGCACCATGCAGGAGATCAAGCGGACTTATAAATACAGTGCCGAAGCATAGGCATATCCAAAAGACTAAAGGCAAGAACACGATTGATGCACAAATCAGCAGGCCTGTATTTACTTTTGACAACGCTCTCATTTACCGCCTTGTCCTGCAAGATCTCCCTTGCCATTGGAATTGACGGAGGACTTATCTTCAGGATAGAAGCATTTCCTGAACAGCTTCAATGCCTCGGTCATCCTGGGCCCAAGCCTGTAGATGACGCTCTCGTCCATGCCGACATATATCCTGTCGTTCTTTACGGCCGGAGTTTCGCCCCATCCCTGCCGCTTCTTGATTTCCGCTCCCGCAAACTTTCCCATAGCCGGCGCGACAATCACTTCCGGTTTTGAAAGAATAATCCATTCCCTGGAACATTTCAGATAGCCAATCTCCTCCTGTCCGGCGACATTCACTCCGCCGGAAATTGAAATGAGATCGTTGACGAAAGACTTCTTCCCGACCGTCATGAGGGGATTGTCCCAGACCTCAAGATAGACCCTGGGCCTTTTTCCGACCGGGACACCTTCTGTCAGCTTCTTCTCCTCCGCAATGATGTTCCTGACCCTCAGTATTTCCTTCTCTGCCTCATTCTGGCAATCCAGAATCTTTCCAAGCTCCGATACTGCAAGATAATATTCATCTATTGTTTCATTAGGGAGAAGAAGGACTTTGATCCCCAGGCCTTCGATGTTCTTCCGAACACCTTCATCCTTTATGCCAGATGACACCACATAATCAGGCCTCAGCCTGGCCACAACCTCCATCGAAGGCGCACCGAACTTTCCTGCCACCGGTATCTTCTTCACCTCCTCGGGATAGTCGCAGGCCGAACTTCTGCCGACAATGCAATCGCCTTTCCCGAGGTGGAAGATCAGCTCCGTGAGGTTTGGTGACAGGGAAACGATTTTAATCTCGTCTCCCGCCCAGCCTTGGAAGTAAATTCCAAGCAAGACGGCACAGGACAGTATGACTTTGACAATCTTTTTCATTCTATTGAAGTTATCCCCATGCCTATATCTCTTGTTTTCCTGACGTTCAGGACAATCTTTTCCTGGAGGGTCCTGACCTCGACCTTGTATGTGCCATCCCATCCGGAATACCTGTATATCCTGCCTATCTCAGGCTGGCCGCCCCTGAGGACATCCATCTTCGAGAGCATGCATGGCAAATCCTCCCTGCAGCAATCATCATTAACGAGACAGAATCTCTCAATACTGCTGGCACCTCCTTTGGAATATCCGGCTATCATTTCCATTGTGAAAACCTCGGCATCCCTATATTCCCGGCTTTGTGGCTCCAAGGACATGAGCTCGTATGCCTTGCCCGCCAAAGCTATAGGATCCTTGGACCTGCCTGTGAAATAAATGGTCATTCCGGCTATGATTGCAATGACAACTGTAGAAATCAAGCCCGCCTTGACGGAGTATCGCCTTTTCCTTGGCAGCATCAGCCTCTTCCTTTCCACAATCTGCCTTGAAAGCTCATAGAATGTTTTTCTCATCTTCATAATGAACTTCTCCATGTTTAGTTTGAAAACTGGTTCCTCTATCCGATCATTCAAGCGGAATATCGTCCTTCCAAGGATCGTACAGTGAATTGTCCTTCGGCCCGAAGAATCCTATCCTGTTGTTGAGTCGCTTATCGTCATCCGCACTGCTCCCCTCGGCAGAAATGTAGGTGGGATCAAATTTTTCCTGGCTCACATGTCCATCGACCCAGGATACGTTTGCAGAACCTATATGTCTGAAGTGAATCTTCGCGGTGTTGACTATCGTCGTGGGCTTTTTCGTCCTTAGTTTGTCGGCAGTCGCATTATTTATAGTATATGGCGGACTCAATGCCGGATTCTCCTGGACCTGGCCCGACGTGTAGTGTGCACCGTCTCCGAAAAGTATCGTGGACTCCGGAGAGCCTATCTGTTCAGGGCGCATTGAAGAGCCATAGTTCCATGCAGCAGAATATCCAGTCAGATAATGGTTGCTTCCCGCCCCATACCAGTTATATCCGTAAATGAAGCTAAGACCTTCCGCATTTATTACCCTTGCCGAAGTACACCTTGCAATCTTATCACCGTCTTTGAAATAGGAGGAAAGGGTGCCCTTGGACGTATCCCATGGAACTGTTGTCGCGCTTCTGTATGCGAGGCAATGCTCGCCTGAGGTCATCCCGCCAGAGGTTCTTGCCGGACAGTATACCTTGTAGTCCACTGAATAGCCGTGGTTGGCGAGCGCGAGTTGCTTCAAGTTGTTTGCACAGGATGCCTTCCTGGCCATTTCCTTGGCAAGTGACAGTGCTGGCAGAAGAAGCCCTGCAAGAATCGCGATTATTGCAATAACCACCAGAAGTTCGACGAGTGTAAATGGCTTTCGAAGGCACCGCTGACCACCTTTTTTGGAACCGGGTTCTGCCTGGTCCGATTCTGTCTTCTCAGGTTGCAATCGATAATCGTCAACCGCGACAATCATCTCCCATAATTTGAATTCCTCCTCTACGGTTTGAACTTCACCTTGCTCCTCTTTCATTGTTCTTCCTCCTACCGCTGTGTTGCGCGCACAAAAATAACTGCCGATGCTTCCTTGTCAGAAACACCGGCAGTTTGAATCTCGTTCGCAACTGTTTCGTCCCTGACGCGGAGACATCCCATCATGTCGTCTTCAGCGAAGGTCTGGCTCGCAGATTGCTCTGCTTACAGTGGCGCGACCGCCTCCGGATTTCACGGAGTTCCTCGCTAAATCTTCTTCTATACTAAATCCGCATTTATCTATTTCAAATTTAATTCAACAATATTTGCTGTTTTCCCTTTCATCAAATGTGAGAATTGTTCATATCCCGATCTTTCATCTCCTGTCCCAAAATATGGAGATCAGTGAAAGCTTGTCCGAGGATGAATCCAGTACAAATGATAGGATTCGACCATCGCTCCTATACATCGCCTTCAGTTTTCCACCAGGGAGTTTTTTAACAGCATCAGGTACTATGGTTCTGGAATCAATGCCCGACAGAATGGATTCACCATGGAATTTAGATTCCGGATCCACATGCGGACTCCAAATCCCTTCCCGGTCTCCTGTATCCTCTCTCCTTGCCGCTTCCAGTATTTCACCCGTTTGCCTGAATGCGGATGCCGCTTCACGTTCATTTACCTTCTCGCCCTTGTCGACAGGAGCACCATTGCAGGAAACACAGGCATTTACGCCTCCATATAAAACTATTCCAGAAGCGACAAGAAATAATACAGTGGCCACTGTCTTGAGGAAAATAAACTTCTTTTTCAGCCTTGACTGCGCCTTCTTATCTTTGATTATCTTCTTCTCCTCCTCCCTTTTCCTCTGTAGGATTTCATTGTAGATACTCTTTTTCTCGCTGCTCTTCAGGTCAGAATTATCCTGTTCTTTTTTCCTTTTAGCAATTTCAATCTTTTCCTTTATCGACCTAATCTCTTTCATGCCAGCATCTCCTATGGATATTACTTTCAAAATGCATTACCCGCGAAACGAAATCAATCATGGAACATACGTTGGACTGCCCGGCGACATGAACTCACCGACGAAATGTCGGTTCTGGGATTCCGTCCTGTCGCCAACCGTTTCCTCGAATGACAACGTCTCGACATGTGCATCCACAAAACAGTAGTTCGACATTTTAATGTGTCTCTGTTTCTGTAGCTTGCCTTCCCATACGCTGACAGCCTTGAAGGCAGGATATCCCTGATGGTTGAGAACATCTCCAGCATCCCCCCTCTCAGAGATCATAATTCTGGCAGAACAGTCCCCGATCAGATCCTTTTTCTTTCCAAAGGAAAACATCCCGTTGAAAATATAGCTTTCACGGGTGGTCCAGTCGTACTCATCGCCTGAATTTCCATCGTCAAACCCCGCCTGGACCGCCGGATCCTCGTCGCAGAGCAGATATTCCCTTTTCATGTTCTGATCGCCAAGATACTGCCACCATTCCTGTACCGCCGGAGAAGGACTGGTATATGGATTGACTCCGTGGACGGGTGCGAAATAACCTTTCCAGTCCTCCGTATAAATATTCAACGCAAGTCCGCATTGCTTCAAGTTCCCGACACATTTTATCTTTTTTGCAGTTTTCCTCGCATTGCTGAGCGCGGGGAGCAGCATCCCTGCGAGTATCGCAATTATTGCAATCACAACCAACAGCTCAATCAAAGTAAATTTCTTTTTCATTTTTACATGTATGTCCTTAGAATGGTTTCATTTCAGATAAAGATGGAATAATCCCCTGATGTAGGTTCACCGTGGGATTCAGTCAGCTAATAATGTCAGATGAAAAGCGGAGGCGCCGTGGGCGGGTTGGATAAGTCAATGGATTTTGCAATGTCTATTTCAACATGATGGAATGCGAATGTGAAATTCGCATGATGGATGAATAAGGTGGTGTGTATGATACCTGAGACAGCGCTGCAGGTTGCAAGGAAGGAGCATACAGGACAATCGGCATCCTCCTCGGGCACATCTTTGCAGGCTTCATAATTTGAAGTCATGAAGCCTGTTTCATAGAAATTGCCAGGTCTGTTGGATTCTGAATCATGCCCATGATGAGGACATACGAGACCACCCATATGCAGGTATGGCATCAGTACTGCTGCAAAGAGGAATGCCAACGCAGGCAGAAGCTGGAAATGTCTTTTTAAGTAATACATAGTATTACCATAATCGAAATTAAGAAAATGTCAAGTCCTCATGCAAGTCTGCACGTGACCAGGAATATCGGAAAGGCTTTGGAGACACCGCACACATCCTTTTTCCGTTCATATATGGTTGAATATTTGATGTCTCGGAACCCAAACTTAAGAAGCTTCCTGGAGAATTCTTCCCTGTGGAATCCATTGTGCCCCTTGAAATCCGGACCGTGGAATGAGCCGTCCTCCTTATCGAGATCGGCTATACACAACCAACCGTCCTTCACAAGCATTGAATGGAATGCCTGAAGGACCTTGTCAACTTTCATTACATGGTGCAGGCACATGCTCGCGCAGATCAGATCAAATTTATCATCAGGCGGATTCTCCTTCTCCAAATCCAGGAACAGAGTCTTCGCATTCATAAATCTGCCGGCCTTGATCTTGGCATCCACAACTTCGAGCATACCGCATGAGCTGTCCGCAAAGATGATCTTCCCAACATGTGGAAGGAGTCCGGCTCCCAGTAGTCCCGTTCCGCAGCCATACTCCAGCACAGACATATGGTTATAAAGGGGAACTCCTCCAACAATACCTTTAAGTACTGCATGGGCAATTTCCTTCCTTGTAGGTTCGGAGTCCCAATCTTTCGCCTTGGCATCAAACTCAGACATAATTATGCCTATCCTGTTCCCTGTTTCTTCGATACATCATTCAGACTGGATCTGATCTTATCAAATGCATCTGCCGTGGTCCTGTAGAAATTCTCCTTTGGCAGCACTTCATGGAATCCTGATCTTTCGAGAAGTTCCAGAACACGCCATTTCGCTTCTGATATAGCGACCTGCACTCCGTGCTTGCGGAGATCCTTGATCAGCTGCCTGAGAGTCACTTCCCCTGTGGCATCTAGTTCATTTATTCCGTCAGCCTGTAAAATCAACGCCTTGGCATCACGATTCGAAGCAATAGCCTCGAGAATTTTTTCCTCGAAATGGGATGCGTTCGCAAAGACCAAGTTCCCCTCGAATCTGAACACAAGGATATCTCGGTCGATTTCAAGATGGTGCCTTCCAGCATCCCTGAAGGTGCCATCGGAATGTTTTGCCAGCATCGCAAAATGCGGTTTCATCAGCCCATACAGGTGGAATGCTATGGACAGGCAGACACCAATTATGACTCCTTCAGATACATTTGGAGCGAGTACTATTGACGAGACAAATGTGACAATGGCCGTTATACCGTCGAACCTGCTCAGCTTCCAGGTTCTCGGGAACATCTTAAAATCCATGAGACCGGATACGGCGGCAATTATGACAGCTGCCAGTGTCGTATTGGGCAGATAAAAAAGGAGTGGAGTGAGGAAATAAAGTGCGAGAAGCACGAAGAGTCCGGCAAAAATGGAAGACATCCCAGTCCTCGCCCCGGCATAGAGGTTAAGCGCCGATCTTGAAAATGAACCGCTGACTGGAAACGATTGGAAGAAGCTCCCGACGATCTTTGCCATGCCCTGCCCGATCATCTCCTGGTTGAAGTCAAGTTTCTCCCTGGTCTTGGCAGAAATGGCCTTTGATGTCGCAAGAACTTCCATGAAACCTATGAGGGATATCATCATGGCACCGCCAAAAAGATCTCCGGCAATCGACCAGTCAAAGAGAGGGAAGTCAAGCGGTGGCAGGCCCTTTGGTATGTGTCCAACTATCGCCCCCCCCATTCTTCCGTGGAAGTCCAGGAAGTAGCTTACACCTATTGAAAGAAGGACTGTAAATATCACTCCTGGGAACTTCGGCATGATCTTCTTGAGGAAAAGAATCAGGATTATAGATGCAACCCCCATTATAAATGTTGGTAAATGCACTTTTCCCAGATTAAGGACAAGTTCCAGCATTTCCATCAAAAGGCTCCCCTTCTTTTCCAAGCTGACACCTATGAGCTGTGGAAGCTGGGATGCAGCTATGATCAGGGCACCTGCAGTAGTAAATCCGGCAACCACCGGATGGGAAAGGAAATTAACAAATACAGAGAGGCGGAATATTCCGAAGGAAAGCTGAATGAGTCCGGAAAGGAATGAAAGGAACAGGACCGCATGTAGGATGCGTTCAGGATCGTCAGCAAGATCGGGTATCTGTGAGACGACGGAAAACGTCAGAAGCGATGTCATTGCCACCGGCCCTGTATGCAGTTGGCTGCACCAACCGAATATCGCTCCGATCATGACGGGCAGAAAAGCGGCGTAGAGTCCATAATGAGGAGGTAGACCGGCGAGTTGTGCGTATGCCATCGCTTGAGGAATGAGCAGGAGGGAGACGGTCAGCCCCGCCATGAAATCAGCACCAATCGCTTCCTTCGACATCGGAAACCATCTGAAAAAAGGAAAGATTCTGGTGGCAATTGAAATTTTCCTCTGGGGACTCAATGAGAATGCTCTCCTACGGAAGAAATGCTTAGATTGACATGCTTCACGCCGACGAGTGACTTGAGACTGTTGGCGAGTTTTTCAATTTCCGACGCCCTGCCCTTTGCAGCAATGATCTCCAGGCAGTCATGGTGGGTCAGATGTATGTGCTGAGTGGAGATAATAAGCTGCTGGAAATCATGCTGTATGTCAAGCATCCTGCTGACGAGTTCGCGTTTGTGGTGGTTGTAGTTCATCACTATTACGCCTGCAACGACACCACCCTCACTCCATTGTTTCTTCACAAGTTCGTTGCGTATGAGATCGCGTATCGCCTCAGACCTGTTCTGGTAGTTCTGTTCACTGATATGCCTGTCGAAGGAGTCAATAAGCTGTTTCTCGAGCGAGATCCCAAAGCGGTAGAGTTTTGTCATTTTCACTCCCAATATTTATTCTGGAATTCAGAAGTTAGAATATAGGAGACAGAACGAATGGTTGTTTTAAAAGAGTATATTAATTTTCCCGACTTCTGAATTCTATCTTCTATATTCCAGAATTTACTTCTTCCTGAAGATGATTCTTCCTTTGGAGAGGTCGTAAGGCGACATTTCCAGCATCACCATGTCGCCGGGGAGTATGCGGATGAAATTGAGACGCATCTTCCCGCTGATATGGGCCAGCACAATGTGCCCGTTCTCGAGCTGCACCTTGAACATCGTGTTCGGCAGGAGCTCCTTTACAGTACCTTCGACTGTTATTACGTCTTTAGCCAAGTTAAAATCTCCGGTTCGGATTCAGTTACCAAGATCATATGCTCAAAATGGGCGGATAACTTACCATCACTTGTGCGCACTGTCCAGCCATCAGTCTCAGTTATTACCTTGGAAGTCCCAAGATTAAGCATAGGCTCGATGGCCAGCACCATCCCAGGCCTAAGCAAAGGGCCTCGGCTAAACGACACATAATTAGGTATTTCCGGCGGATCATGCAAGGACCTGCCACAACCATGCCCACAGTATTCCCGCACAATCCCAAGCCTTGCGGATTTCGCAGTTTTTTCAACGGCAGAACTGATATTCTTCACATAATTGCCCGAAACCGCCGCCTTTATCCCTTCATCAAGGGCCTTCTTGGTATTTTCCAGGAGACGGAGCACATCAGGATCATTAGTCCCACCGAGAACAAAGCTCACCGCCGTATCCCCGATGAACCCTCCGATGTTAACACCTATGTCCAAACTGACAAGATCACCGGTCTTCACGAACCTGTCAGGCCTCCCTATTCCATGTACGACCTCATCATTTAGCGAAATGCAGATCTGACCTGGATAACCGCGGTATCCCAGGAAGGCGCTGACACCTCCGGTGGAATGGATCAGTGCCGCGGCGATGTTGTCGATTTCCTTAGTGCTCATGCCGGGCCTGACCATTGATGGAAGTTGTTCACGCACTCTTGCGGCAGCCCCAGAGGCCCTGCGGATTCCGCAGACATCCTCATCATTGTAGATCACAAATTCACGCTTGTCAGCCATTGTCTAAGACCTGAACTCGATATTCAGTTATTATCTTACGAAAGCACCTTGATGAGTTCCGGATATGACTTGTCCTTCGAGAGCTCAGCGTTTATCACTTTAAGGAGCTTCTTTTTCTCGTAATAGGGAACAAGGGGGGCGGTCTGTTCGTTGTAGACCCTCAGCCTGTCCTTGGCTGTCTCAAGTGAATCATCCGGCCTCTGATAGAGCTCGATTCCGCACTTGTCGCAGATATTCCCGTTCTTTGGAGGAGTAAACAGCTTATTGTAAATCGAGTTGCATTTCTTGCACATCAGACGGGCCGTAAGCCTCTTGATAAGCAAGTCCTCAGCTGCTTCGAAATAGACGACCATGTCGAGTTTCTTCCCGATCTTGGACAGTGATTTCTCAAGAAGGTCGGCCTGGGGGATTGTACGCGGAAATCCGTCGAGGACAAAACCGTTCTGGCAGTCATTCTCCTGGAGCCTCTTCGCAACCATGTCGGCAACAAGGTCATCCGGAACAAGTCCACCGGAAGTGACATACGACTGAGCCTTCTTCCCGAGTTCCGTCCCGTTCTTCATCTCGTTCCTGAGAATGTCGCCTGTCGATATATGTGCGAGCTTCATCTCCTGGCAAAGCATCTGCGCAAGGGTGCCTTTCCCTGCGCCCGGGGCGCCAAGGAAAACAAGGTTCCGGTTCTTGATCACGGTAAACCTCCTGTATTCATTTTAGATTTGTGATTTTTGACTTAAAACCAGGCTCCTAATCTAATATGAATGGGGATTTCTTCAATCCGCCTTGGCCATTTCATCCATATAATTGATTTCCGCAGGAAGAAGACTATTTTATGGACTTTTGCCCTTAAGAGAACTAATCATGGAAACAGCAGAAAAAACAAATCAGGATTCGGAAAACAGGAAGAACATCTATCTCCTGGCGCTCGGTGCACTTGGAATCGTATATGGTGACATCGGGACAAGCCCCCTTTATGCCTTCCGTGAATGCTTCGCCGGAACACATGGAGTTCCAGCCTCACAGGAAAACATCCTAGGCATACTTTCCTTGATATTCTGGTCTCTGATACTGATAATTTCAGTAAAATATCTCATGTTCCTCCTCAGGGCAGACAACAAGGGTGAAGGCGGTATCCTCGCGCTGATGGCCCTGATCCAGCGAGACAAGAATCACAATCCGCGATGGAACATGATACTGGTTCTTCTGGGAATATTCGGAGCCGCACTTCTATATGGTGACGGGATCATCACCCCATCCATATCTGTGCTTAGTGCGGTTGAAGGCCTCAATGTCGCGACAACCAAGTTCCAACCATATATCATATACATATCTCTTGCGATACTCACCTGCCTCTTCCTCATCCAGAGAAAGGGAACCGCCAAAATCGGTTCCATGTTCGGACCAATACTCCTTGTCTGGTTCATAGCCATAGGTCTCCTGGGAATCCTGGCAATCTCAAAGAATCCTTCGGTCATCTCTGCTGTTAATCCCATCCATGCAATAAGAATATTCCTCGACAACCATTACCAGGGCTTCGTAGTTCTCGGTACTGTTGTCCTGGCAATTACCGGAGGCGAGGTTCTCTATGCTGACATGGGGCATTTCGGCAAGCAACCGATCAGGCTCAGCTGGTTCACGATCGTACTGCCTTGCCTGCTGCTCAATTACTTCGGACAGGGAGCATATCTCCTGGGAAATGAGAAAATGTCAGAAAACCTATTCTACAGATTAGTTCCCGAAGATCTTCTTTATCCCATGGTGATACTTGCCACGATCGCTACAATCATCGCCTCGCAGGCGGTCATCTCTGGCGCATTCTCACTTACCCGTCAGGCGATACAACTCGGATTCTGTCCCCGCCTGCACGTAGTGCATACTTCATCAATGGAGATCGGGCAGGTCTATCTTCCCGGAGTAAACCTTGCGCTATTCCTCGGAACATCAATCCTGATTCTCGGCTTCAAGAATTCCGGCAACCTAGCCGGTGCATACGGCGTAGCGGTATCTGGAACAATGCTTATTACGACAATACTCGCCCTGTTCGTCGCCAGGAAAATATGGCCGGTGCACCTTGGAATGCTCATACCTGTGGCTGTCTTCTTCATCCTGGCAAATATCGCCTTCTTCGCCTCCTGCCTGCTGAAGATCAAATATGGCGGATGGATACCGGTGCTGATCGCGGCTGTCGTATATCTGCTTATGATCACATGGAAGAACAACAGGGAGACACTCAGGAAACGCATGGAATCACAGTCACTCCCTGTAGGTGTCTTCATCAAGGACATCGAGGCGACCAAACCACTCAGGGTATCGGGTACCGCCGTATTCCTTACTGGCAACTCAACTGGAATACCCAGGACCCTCCTGCATAATTACAAGCACAACAAAGTCCTGCACAATACCATAGTGCTTCTTTCGGTGAGGAACGAGGACGAACCGTTCATTCCAGATGACAAACGAGCGGAAGATACCGAGCTTGGGTGCGGTCTTTACAGGATAATCCTGAAATACGGATTCAGCGAGAATCCGGACATTCCAGAGGCTCTGGACAACATCAGGCATGCCGACATCAATTTCGATCCGATGAAGACCACATTCTTCCTAGGCAGGGAGACCCTAATCATAAAGCCCGGAAATCCATTCTCCAACCTCCAGAGGAAAATATTCTCATTCCTGTCCAAGAATTCATTTGACGCAAGCAAGTTCTACAAGATTCCGCCGGGCCGTGTCATAGAACTCGGATTGCAGATTGAAATATAAATTTCCCCAGGAAAAATTATCATGTTTGATGTAATTCTCATACTTGCTGGTTTTGTATTGCTCTACTTTGGCGGAGAATGGCTCGTGGGAGGAAGCTCAAGCCTGGCGGTCAGGGCAGGTGTCACGCCATTAGTGGTTGGACTGACAGTCGTCGCTTTTGGCACAAGCTGTCCGGAACTTGTTGTCAGCGTAGACGCCGCACTTTCAGGTCATGGTGAGATATCGATCGGAAATGTCATAGGCTCCAATATTATCAACATCGCATTGATCCTTGGTCTCTCAGCAATCCTGAATCCTCTTAAGGTCAAACTACAACTTATCCGCTTCGACACACCAATTATGATAGCCGTATCGGTGCTCTTTGCACTTTTCTTCCTCGATAGGCATATAAGCAGGCTTGAAGCGCTGATACTCTTCATCCTGCTTGTCTCCTATACCGTCACGGTAGTCATCATGGCCAGGAAGGAAGTAAAGAAAAACAGGTCAAATGGGGACTACGCCGAAATCAAATCCGAATACGATCTTGCACTGTGCATCTTTTTCATAATCGCAGGTCTTCTTACCCTTATGGCTGGAGCAAGACTTCTGGTCGAAGGTGCGGTTTCGGTCGCAAAATCCTTCAATATCAGTGAGGCTGTGATAGGACTCACCATCGTCGCTGCAGGCACCAGCCTTCCAGAACTCGCAACTTCGGTCGTGGCGGCAGCAAGGAAGGAATCCGACATATCAATTGGAAACATTGTTGGTTCAAATATCTTCAATATCCTCTGCATCGTCGGGGTTACCGGGCTCATCATCCCCATCAGCGCGCCCGGAATCAGCAACTTCGATATTGTAATGATGCTGATTACGGCCGCAGTCCTCTTCCCCATGATGAAGACAGGATTCACAGTTAATAGGCTTGAAGGACTTGTCCTGGTAATAATATATATTGCATATGTCGCCTGGCTCTGTCCGAAGTAACTGAACTGTGGCTGAAGGTTCGAACCGATGAAATTTCATAAGATGTAGAGTTGCCCGTCTCGGGCAAGATTCTTCGCAATCACGCCGATACGCCGTTACTGCTTTTCCAGCGCTTTCTGACCGATGTCTTTTCTGAAGAAGCAATCCAACCAGTATATCTCATTGACGGCCGAATATGCGTTGTCGATGGCAGTCTTTATGTTTACTCCCTTGGCAGTCACACCAAGTACACGTCCGCCAACGTTCACAAGCTTTCCATCCTGTATTGCTGTTCCAGCATGGAAGACGACCGCTCCCGTAGCCTCTGCTTCCTCAATACCGGAGATAGGATAACCTTTTTTGTATGTCTCAGGATAACCACCGGAAGCCATCACCACACAGACTGCGGCATCGTCGGACCATTTTAGCTTGGCTTCGCTAAGTCTGCCGAGGGAAGTCTTGAGCATGACATCTGAGAGGTCGGAATCAAGTCTCATAAGTATTGCCTGCGTTTCCGGATCACCAAAACGGACATTGAACTCAAGCACTTTGGGCCCTGAAGCGGTGATCATTATGCCGGCATAAATTATGCCGCGGTAATAAAGTTTCTCATCCTTCAGCCCCTGCAGGAACTTCTGGAGTACCTTCTCATTAATCTCACGGAAGAGCTTTTCGGTGACGACCGGAGCCGGCGAATATGCTCCCATACCGCCAGTGTTGGGACCTGTGTCACGGTCACCGGCCCTCTTATGATCCTGTGAAGTTACAAGCGGGACTATTGTATTCCCATCGGTAAGAGCAAGTATTGACGCTTCTTCTCCAATCAGGAGTTCCTCGATGATGATTTTCTTTCCTGCATCTCCAAATGCGCCTTCAAAACACATCTTCACTGCGGCATCCGCGTCCTTCTTGTTTTGGGCGATGATCACTCCTTTTCCGGCAGCGAGTCCGTCAGCCTTGATGACAATCCCCTTTGGCGGGGGATTGGCAGAGAACACGGTCTTCAGATAGTCATATGCCTGGACTTCCTCGGTGAATCCGCGTGACGCAGCAGTAGGTATCTCATGCTTCATCATGAACATCTTCGCGAACGACTTGCTTCCCTCGAGACGGGCAGATGACTTGTCAGGACCGAATATGTTGAGTCCCTCCTTTCTGAAGGCGTCAACTATTCCGTCGCACAGCGGGGCCTCAGGTCCAACGACAGTGAGATTGATATATTTTTCCTTTGCAAATTTCAGGAGCTTGTTAATGTCAGTTGCCGAAATGTCCAGGCATTCTGCGACATTCGCAATTCCGGCGTTGCCTGGTGCGCAATATACTTTTTCGGTCTTGGGGCTCTGGGCAAGTTTCCAGCAGATGGCATGTTCCCTTCCACCGCTTCCAACAACAAGTATTCTCATGGGATTTCCCCCCTTAGTATTTCATTATCTGGTAATTTAGCATCAATATAAATATTTCAACAGCCAAGCAGCTTTTATACGTTCGAATAGAATTCAGTCGGCTGGAGCTCCTTCGAGACAAGTTTCCTGTTTATGACAAGATGCCTACGGATCTCGAAGCAGAGCTCGCACTTCGAGAGGTATTCCTTTTCAGGGCGGAATCCGTAGCTTGCTGATGCAAACTCGAGGAATGCATTGATCCCCCTGTCATAGAGCATGTTTACCATAGGATAATCAAGAAGTCCAAGTGGTTCACCAAGATCATCAACCTTCACTGAAATCCCCGTGCATAGCCCGGGAATATAGTTGCCAAAGAGATCAACATGGAAATGCGAGACGTCAGAAAGCTCATAGCATCCGCCGTCGTTCGCCTTGAGTATCTCCTCGAGAGAGCGTCTGTTCAATTTTTCAGCATAGGTCTTCAGGGCGCGCCCCCTCATCGTCAGCCCGTACCTGGAAATAAGCTCTATCACATATTTCTTCCCGTATCTCTGTTCGTATTCCTCGAGAGAATGTATCGAGGTCTCGTCGAAGGAGCCTGTCTCAGGGACAAATGTCTTCATCCATGGAAAGATCTGCACTCCTGAAATACGGCATGCGTTTATCACTCCCTTCACCTTCATGAATGGAATGAACTCGTTGTGGAAAGGACTGACAGATACAAGCACCGTGTCCAATCCCTGCGGTTTGAGCTTCTCCAGGATCGCACATGCGCTCTTCTCGTCCTTGTACCAGGATGAATTGGTCTCGACATATTCTACAGCCACCCCTGCTCTTCTTGCGATTTTCAGGACTTCAAGGAGTGAATCTGGACGCAGGAACGGCTCGCCTCCGCCAATATGGACCGAATTACATCCGAGACTCTTAACCTTCTTCAGGTTCTTCTCCGCCTGCTCCGGCTCGATGTATGTCCGTTCCCATTCAGGACCGCATCCGTAGAGACAGTGTCGGCATCGCGACGAACAGAAATAGTTCGTTATCAGCCCACCAGAAAGAAGTCTTTTTATCTCAAGTGTTTTCATAAACTCACATCCCAGACAAATCAAAGAACACGTCTTACGACGTTAACTACAAGCATAATTCCCAAGGCATCTTGATTGAATATGTTTGTAGTCAAGCCCGTAAGGGCTGTTCTTATTATTTTCCCAATTACCAAATTTCAAGTTACTAGTTACGAGTGTTGTATTTTTCCACCGCCCTGCATATAACAGACGACTGAAAGCCGCGCGATGCAAGGAACCTGAACATTTTCTGCTTCCTTTTCAACTTGTCATTCTCCCTTGAGAAATGGAGCCTGCGCTTCTCAAGCACTTCAAGAGCGGCTTCGATTTCATCGTCAGTAGATATCCTGCCTTCCATGGCCCCGGATATCAGCTCCTCCGAGATCCCTCGTTTCTTCATGGACATCCTAATACGCATAGGCCCAAGTCCCTTTGCCTTCAACTCCTCGAAATACGCCTCTGCGAATTTCGAATCGTCCAAAAATCCCACTGAAAGAAGCTTTGACACGGTCTCATCAATCACTTCACTGGGGAATCCCCTCTGACGGAGCTTTATGCGAAGTTCGCAGACAGTGTGCGGCCTTCTGGAAAGAAGCCTTCCAGAAGTCTCATATGCCGCCTGCATTGGCTCCTTGTTCTCACCTTGTTTCATCTTCCGCAGCTCCTCCTGAATTCCCTGGCGCACTTCCTGAATTCAACTACCTCTGATTCCGAAGGGCCGTTCTGCCGGAACCTTAGGACTACGTATTTTCCGGCTATCCCTGCGAATTTCGCAAGCAGCTCATCGGAAACTGGAAATAGCGAGATCCATTCTGTCACAGTCATCCCTTTTGGTCTCGTAACGCTACGGTTGCGTTTCACAAACTTTTCAAGTTTCATGTATTCAGCCTTCAGAATGGCAGTACCGGGCAGAATCTCCGTCTTCAGCCTTATCAACTTCTCCCTCCTGCGCATATAGTAGACAACTGCGGCGGCAAGAAGCAGAATACACCCCAGCCCCCGGAATGGGTGCCACACGAAATCCTTCAGCATCGTGAAAAATCCGGTTACAATATTTATGACGCCACGGGCAAAGTAACCTCTCCGGAGATCGGCAAGGGAGGTCTGGAAGCTCTCCTTGATCCTGTCGAACCAGTTGTCCCAGAATCCCATTTCCCCCCTATTTGGAATGCCGGAAGGAGGTGTGTTCTCAACAATCACCCACCTTCCCTCCTCCCTCAGATATGCCTCCACCCAGGCATGTGCGTCACCAAGCCTGGAAATGTAATAGCGTCCGGATGGATGCGTCTCCTCGCATACGAAGCCCGTGACATATCTCGCCGGAATTCCCTGCGCTCTAAGCATAAGGACAGATGACGCGGCAAAAAGTTCGCAGTGGCCGCTTTTTGTGTTCTTCAGGAAATTGATCACGGGATCTACTCCGTCCGGCGGTTCATCGACGTCAGTGCTGTAACTGAAGTCATGGAAGAAGCCGGAAAGTCTCTTAAGGGCCTGGCGATCCGTCACCGGAGGTCCTTCCTTCAATGAATCGACCAGTGGATCAAGCTCCTTGGAAATTTTACTGGGTAAACTGACAAGGTTCGAATCGTCAGCCTTTTCCGGAGCCGGGAAGGCGCCATCTCCTGAGAGGTTGGGCAGGAACACCGTGTATCCTCCGTCCTTCTCCCATTCTTCAGGAACCAGGGTGCCATCCGGTGAAGCATTAAGACGGTCTGCAACAATGTCTATCCTGTTCCCGCCACCAGGGACAAGGAGTACATCGCTTGAGAAACGTGTGGCCGGAAAGATGCTCACGGAATGCTCCGACGCCTTCTCGCCTCCCTTGTAGTAGAAGCTCTTTATTGCGATCACGCCTTCATAAGCAATGAAAGGAAGCTTCTGGAACGGCACATCAGGATTCGTCCATCTGCCGTCATAGTACTTGGTATAGGCCCTTCCCCTCAGATATCCCGGAGGTGACTTTGACTCTGCGCGCAGTACGACCATGTTCCTATCCCTTCCCAGCTCCGGAGACAATACGCGGTTAAGATTGACCTCCTTAGAGAAGACCACATAGCGTGAGCTCGAATATCTCCGCATGCCGAACCGAAGGAACATGTTCTCGAATTTCCTAATGTCCTCCTCAAAGCTGCGAAAAACATTGTAGCCAGTGATTCCGATAAAAACAGTGAACATGACGGCAAAGACCAGCACCAGCCGCTTCTCCCATTTACCCTGCATGCTTGTGCAGAGCAGTCTCCTGGGCTGCAGGGAAAGGATAATGAAGATCACCTCCACCATGATCGTCACCGCGAAGATCCTGTTGAACTCCCTAGTGTGCGAAGTAAAGAAGAGCAATCCGTCGGTCTGCTGGGTGTTGAGGGTTATGTCACTGCTGAGCATCAGGGCAAAAAGGGAAAACGAAGCCGCCACTCCTGTGCTATACGGATTGAATTCGAAGAATGTGATAAGCACCGCCATATACAGGAGGAAGGGAGCGGTTACATTGGTAGAGAAGATATCGCCCAGCAGGATGAACCTGTTCCTGTCAACAGGGAATGCAAGATCAAGAATCACGGCAAGGACAAGAGAGGTCACAATGCTGTAGATGATTGAACGGTCCGTGAACTTGACCGCCTTTCTGGAGATTATCGAGATAAAGAGCCCGACAGCGCATATGACCATCACGTGCGGCAGGTTCAGCGTTGCAGAAAGAAGGAATGCCGCGGGAAGGATCATCCCTGCGGAAAGCAGTACGAACATCCTGTCCTTCCTTAGAACCGGATTCCCATTCAGTTTTCCATTCTCATCCATCAACCCACCTTTTAAATTTCAAGCTCCAATCCGCCGTGACGGGCAAACCTCAAACAAGTTCCAATTTTCAGATTGGGGAAAAAATCAAGAACAGACCTTACGGACTTGACTACAAACATATTCTTGAAACCAATACCCAACCTTCCAATCCTAAATTTCCTTCACGTTCCCTGCAAGCACGTCCTTGCAGTTTATGTTTATCGCTTCCGGATGTCCCTCCACACCGTCATCGAGCAATACAATCGTCTTCACAGCCGTACCTGCCTCGACAAGCTGTCTTATTAGAGTTTCACGGGTCTTGTCCCATTTCAGGAGAATCACGATCACACTGCCGATGCATGAGATCTCATTCAGTATCTCCGGCTTCAGCCTGCCGAAACATTCTCCGGGACAAGGTTCAATGCATGCAAGGATATCGAGGATGTTCTCGAACTGTGCCAGGCTCCTGCCGGTCTTGAGATGGTATATCTCAGGTCCGGCAGCAAATATGTCGACCACGAAATCGCCCCTCAGCAAATGTTCGGAAATTGCCGCTGAAAGCGAAAGAGCCGCCTCCAGATCGGTGTAGACAAAATCCTTGATGGATATGAAGCGTCTTAGCAAACTCGGACCGCGCGCTGAAGTATCGACGATGATCGCCATCCTTGAAAGATATTCCTCCTGGAATTCGCGGACGATCAGTTCTCCTGTCCTCGCAGTACTCGGCCAGTGGATGTGACGGGGATTGTCTCCAGTCCGGAACTGGCGGCAACCGAGGAACTCCATCGATTCCCCAACCTTTGAGACTCGAGGATTGGCGTTCCGCTGGTAGCGCTGCCCGACTGGAAGGCTCACGGAATTGAGAATCCTGTAGTCAGGATAAATAAGAAGTCTCTGCATCTCATGCCCTCGGGAAATCCAGCGGAATATTCCGAATGGGAAAGTCGAATCAGCTACTGGAGCGGGCATGTTGTATACCCCCCTTTTTTCAGGCATGAGATAGGAGCTGAGGTTGATCTCGGTTTCCGCGGGGATGTATTCCGCAGTGGCAGGAGTATCCGCATGCTTGATGCTTGAGCCGGGCATGTAATTGTCCAAATGAATGTTCCAGGCTGGAATGCTGCGGATGTTCTTCACATAGTAGTCTATCCTCACCTTGCTTCCCGCCCTCGCCCTCACAGGAAGTTCCCTCCTGATCCTGAGACGCGGACGGAGAAGGAATCCGATTATGAAGTCTGATGCGAATATCGCAAGAAGGGAGAAAGCCATGAGCCTTATGGGATTCTGCAGGAGCGTCAGGCTGTATGAAACGATCAGGAAGCTTATGGCGATGATTATGCGCCCCGGAATCGTGAAGAAGCTCGTATAATATGCGTAGGTCCATGCCATGATCAGAAGCGTCGGCGATCGGTAGGATGAATTCCTAATGTATCCAGGAAGTTCGATCCAGTCCGGCCCCTCGTAGAAACGACGCCTGGTATCCCTGATGAATGTCCGAAAACGCCTCATTAACGCATATATCCTTACAAGCCATTATACTTAGTTACCGATGCAACTGGAATTAATATACTTTGCAAAGCATATTAAACAAAATCAATGATCAACATGAAACATATCTTCACAACAGAGCTCCAGAAGATTTCCGGCATGACAGACGGGATGATACGGAAAGACGACTTCCCGGATAAAATCCTGCCTGCATATTTGAGGGATGCTGTCATCGATTATCCCTCCAGGGGAGGCAAACGCCTGAGACCAGCCATTCTCTTATGGTCATGTGGACTTGTCGGCGGCAGACCTGAATCTGCGAAGTTCGCAGCCGCAGCCGTGGAGATCTACCACAACTGGACACTTGTCCACGACGACATAATCGACAACGACAACCTGCGCCGCGGAAAGCCTTCTGCACATTTTATAATGAAGAATGATGCAAAGAAGAAATTCAAGATGAAGAATGAAGAGGCTGATGCCTTTGGAAAGAATCTTGCGATGCTCGCAGGCGACATCCAGCAGGCATGGGCCTCTAACATGATGCTCAAATCGGTTGACGCCGGTGTAACGCCGGAACTCACGATCCATCTCAGCCGAAGATTGCATGAACATGTCAACCGCAACCTGATAAGCGGTGAAGCCCTCGATATCGAAATGCCGTTGCTTAAATTTGAGAGGATCTCGCCTGTCGCCATAGAGAAGATGCTTGAACTGAAGACAGGTGCTCTGCTCCGCTACTGTGCCGAATCCGGCGCGCTGATCGGACTTGGTTCTGCGAAATTCGCAGACGATATGCGCGTCAGGAAACTCGGTGACTTCGCATTGCTGTCCGGGAAAGCCTTCCAGCTGAAAGACGACTGGCTCGGAATTTTCGGAGATGAACAGAAACTCGGTAAACCTGTCGGCTCAGACCTTTCAGAAAAGAAACCGACGCTCCTCGTCTATCTTGCATGGAAAAACCTTGACGCCAAAGGGAAGAAGAAACTTCTGGGTCTTCTTGGACAAAAGAGCTATTCCTCAAAAGAAATTGCCATTGTGCAGAGGCTCATCAGGAGCAGCGGAGCCGAAACTGAGGTTCTGCGCAGGGCTGGCACACTTGCGAACTTCGCAAAGGAACTCCTATTCTCATTCCCGGAAAACAAATACAGAAAACTGCTGTTGAACCTTGCGGACTACCTGACGGCGAGGGAATTTTAGCCACAGACTTCAGAGGACTATTTCTTCCCCGAAACAAGTTCTGTCATTCTGGAATTATACTTCGATGCAAAATCCATCGCTTTTGGACTATAAGGCTTCACATCTTCATCCCATTTGGAAGAGGTTGAAAGCTGTATCATACGGTAACGCTTGAGATTTTCAGTGCCAATCTCCCGCTCTGCCGGAGTAATCCAAATTCCATAAGGATCTCCTTTTTCTGCAGGTTCCTTTTCAACCCATATTTGAAGAAAGCTGATTTTCTTTTCCTGAAAAGCCTTTTCAGCTTCAATCCGTGGATTAGCTGTTTCAATCCATTTCTTCTCTCTCTCAGTTGAGATATTGCCATATATGACGAGGGAGAATGCCAGAATCAAAACAACCAGAAGCATGCAAAAAACCAACACGTAGAATTTGAATGGAGTAAGCCTAACTCTTCCGAAATATTCCTGCCAGTATGGGATGTATTTTGCCATAAGCTTTGAATGTCACTAAGCCGAAAATTTAAGACACGCTAAAGCTGTGAACTCCAACATTAGGACAAAAACTTAGCATATCCCCGCAAAGAAGAACTAACTTCAGCTCTTTTTCTCTTCCGTAGTGGAAGAAATCAGATCGTCAGCGAAGCGGTCGAGGAGCTTCTTGCTCTCAGCGATCGTGTGGAGGCATTTTTCAGCGGTGTTGACCGTCTCATCGGGATTTATCTTGCCCGAGAGCTTCAGAATCTCAAGATAGCTCGTGAGCATGGAAAAATGATCCTTGATGAGCTTGACTGTCTGAACGGCCTTCTCCGGAAGAGTGCCGGCGCTGCGTCTTGATTCAAAGACGAGTCCAATCCTTCCTCCGCAGAGTTCCAGAAGCGGTGAAGCAAGAGCTGACGGCGTCTTCCCTTCGTAGTCGGACACCAGGAGGAATCCGTAGATCTTGTTGTTGTCATGGAGTGGAACATATCCGACGAAATTGAGTCCTTGCTTGGCAATCCATTTCGCGAGCTTGGTCTTCTTGTCGGAAGCAATCTCCATGAGCTTGTTCCAGTTGACAGTTGCTTCAGGGGTTATGGCTGGAAGCCAGGAATTGACGACCTGAATGCTTGGGGGAACCTTGTAGCCCCTGTTGTAGACAGGAAGCAGTTTCCCCTTGTTCGCCGGATCAGTTATTACAATACTTAATGTATCAAGGTTGACAGATCTTACGAGCATGTGGACATAGTCAATTATGTCCGGTACCTGCCATCCGGGCTTGGAAAGGACTTCGCAGACATCGACATAGCTCTGGACCTGGTCCTTGTAGTTCTCGGCTTCGTTCTCGAGTATCTTCTGAAGGTCCTCTGAAACCTTACCAGAATCAGTTATGTTATAGATGCCTGTCTTCTGATGGGCAACCTGTTTTCCCTGGAATGGCGCTGAACCGACTGGGTTCAGGGAAATCTCCTTTATTGAGGCTTCAGGATTAATGATCGGCGCCGGAGGTGGAGGTGGTGGCGGTGTATACTGGGGCTGCTGGTATTGCGGAGGCTGCGGTGGAGCATACTGCTGCTGCGGGGTCGCAAGGGGAATATAGGATTCCTGCTGGTATTGCTGCTGAGGAGGAGGTGGTGGCGGTGGTGGTGCGGATTGCGGAGGACGCTGTGTCTGTAGTCCGGCACCAACTGGAGGCATTCCTTTCTTATGAATCAGCTTACCCTGGATAGGAGGACGCTGTGTCTGCTTCATCTGCTGCGGTAGCTGTCCCTGCATCTTTGCCTGCTGCTGTGCCAGTGACTGTGCCGGTGGTGGTGCAGGTGGAACATGCTGATATGGAACGAAGACAGGCTTGCTGGTTATCTTGGTCGGATCTGGAGGTGGATTGCCTGCAGCAGGCGTAGGGGCCCCTCCCATCTTGGTCTGGGACAACTGGATATTTGTCTTGGTCTTGATCTTGAATGTCTTTCCTGGCGCTGGCGCTGGCATATCAAAAACCTTTATATTTTATGTTTTACTGTTTCATGCCAAATTAAAATGCAAGCTACACCGGCAATCCCAAAAAAGCAACACTATTTTCTTCTCTTTTTCTTAGGTGGTGTAAAATTGGAACCCCGCCTCAGCCTGCTCACCATGGACTCAGGACTTCCGCCCATTACAGGAGCACCCGACATGAGCCTGTTGATAAGGCTTGTCTGCTTCAGGAATTTCTGCATCATCGAGAATTGCTTTATCAGCTGACCAACCTCCTCCAGGGATGTCCCGCTGCCTTTCGCGATCCTCTTCCTCCTCGAGAAATCTATCAGCTCCGGCCTTTCCCTTTCCTTCTTTGTCATCGAGGAGATTATCGCTTCCATGTGTATGAAGGATTTTTCATCAAAGTCCGGAAGGTTTGAAAGCTGGCTGCCGCCGGGAAGGAATTTTAAAACGGACTCAAGTCCGCCCATCTTCTTCATCTGCTTGAGCTGTTGGAGGAAATCATTGAAGTCGAAATTCTTTGACTTGAGCTTTTCCTGAAGTTTCGCCGCCTCCTCGCGATCGATCTCCTCGGCTGCCTTCTCGACAAGTGAGACAATGTCGCCCATGCCGAGTATCCTGGAGGACATGCGGTCAGGATAAAAGACATCGAGGTCGCTGATCTTTTCACCGACACCGACGAACTTGATCGGGCATCCTGTAACCTTCCTTATTGAAAGTGCAGCACCACCCCTGGCATCGCCATCGAGTTTCGTGAGGATCACACCGGTCAGATTCAGAGCCTTATGGAAATGATCGGAGACTGAAACGGCCTGCTGTCCGAGGGCGGCATCTGCAACAAGCAGGATTTCCCTGGGATTCACTGTCTGCCTTATCCTCACGAGTTCCGCCACCATCTCCTGGTCTATCTGGAGCCGGCCGGCAGTATCGATAACTACAACATCCAATCCTTCTCGCTTGGCCTGTTCAACGGCATTCTTCGCTATTATCGGAACATTCGGGTTGTTCCTGTCGGAATAAACAGGGATCGAGTTCTCACGCCCGAGGATCTCCAGCTGGTCGATGGCGGCAGGCCTGTAGATGTCACCGGCTACGAGCAAAGCCTTCTTGTTATCCTTTCTCAAATTGACAGCGAGCTTAGCACAGGTCGTGGTCTTACCGCTTCCGTGCAAGCCGACTACCATGATGACTGCCGGATATGCTCCGGAAGTCTCGAGGGGAACGGCCTCCTTGCCCATGAGCTCGATAAGCCTGTCATTGACTATCTTGACGAGTTGCTGTCCGGGAGTGACAGTCTTGAGCACCTCGATACCGAGACAGTCCTTCCTGATCTCTTCGACGAACTGCTTGGTGATCTCATAATTGACGTCTGCTTCGAGAAGCGCGTCGCGTATCTGGTCCATCGCTTCGGATATATTGGATTCGGTCAGTATTCCCTGCCCGCTTATCCTTCTGAACACCTGCTGAAGTTTGTCTGTAAGATTCTCAAACATAAACAAGAATGCTCCTGATATTTTTAAGTCCCGTCAATTTGCGATTGCCCGTATTTGTGCTAATATGGAGACTTTGGTTCAGTAAAAAGCTGAACAGAATAATATGGTTTACATGCAAAATCAACCGTCCAAGGAGAAAAATATGAGAAGTGACATCATCAAGAAGGGGTTTGAACGGGCTCCTCACCGCTCACTCATGTATGCTACCGGAGTAAAAAGCACCGATATCGGAAAACCGTTCATCGCGGTCTGTAATTCATATACCAACATAGTTCCCGGGCACTGCCATCTCGACAAAGTCGGCAAAATGATCTGCAAGGAGATAATGAAGGCCGGCGGAGTTCCGTTTGAGTTCAACACTATCGCCATATGCGACGGCATAGCCATGGGACATGAAGGCATGAAATTCTCCCTCGCAAGCCGCGAACTCATCGCCGACTGCGTGGAGTCCATGCTCAGGGCGCATCCTTTCGACGCCATGATATGCATACCCAACTGCGACAAGATAATCCCGGGAATGATGATGGCGACAATGCGTCTCAACATACCGACCATATTCGCTTCAGGCGGTCCGATGGCCGCAGGGAAGATGGATGATGGGACAGCATGCGATCTCATCTCCATATTCGAAGGCGTCGGCAAATACAAGGTCGGAAAACTCGACGAGAAAGGGCTCTCAGCCCTTGAGGAGAAGGGATGTCCTGGATGCGGTTCATGTTCCGGAATGTTCACCGCGAACAGTATGAACTGCCTTACCGAGGCTCTCGGAATGGGCCTTCCAGGCAATGGCACAATCCTCGCAGTGAATCCACTCCGTAAAAAATTATGGAGGCATGCCGCCAAATTGATTGTGAAGATGGCGACCGAAGGCGGACCTCTGCCAAAGCAGATCGTCAATGAACAGTCTTTCATGAATGCCCTTGTCCTTGACATGGCCATGGGAGGAAGCACGAACACAGTCCTGCACACACTCGCTATCGCGAATGAGGCCGGAATACAGCTTGATCTCAGGAAGATCGATGAGATCAGCAGGAAGACATCGAACATCTGCAAGGTTTCACCTTCAAGCAAGTTCCATATCGAGGACGTCGACGCTGTCGGCGGGATCAGCGCGATAATGAAGGAAATCTCCAGGATGTCAGGACTTATCAACAAGGACTGCATAACCATCACCGGAAAAACGATCGGCAAGACAATATCAAGGGCACCGGCACCGGATGGCACGGTCATAAGGACGATTGAGAATCCTTACAGCAAGGATGGCGGTCTTGCCATCCTCTACGGAAATCTCGCTGAGAAAGGATGCGTCGTGAAGACTGCTGGCGTTGCTCCGGAGATGCACAAGCACCGCGGACCGGCGGTTATTTTCGAGAGCCAGGAGGATGCATGCGCCGGAATACTAGCAGGAAAAGTCAAGGCCGGAGATGTTGTCGTTATCAGGTATGAAGGACCGAGAGGAGGTCCCGGAATGCAGGAGATGCTTGCCCCGACAAGCTACATCATGGGACAGGGACTCGGTGAGAAGGTCGCACTGATCACCGACGGCAGGTTCAGCGGTGGAACACGCGGAGCATGCATCGGGCACATCAGCCCTGAAGCGGCGGCAGGTGGGATGATCGCCCTTGTTAAAAACGGAGACATGATCTCCATCGACATTCCAGCCCGCAGCATAATACTGGAAATCTCTCCTGATGAGATTGCGAGAAGGAAGGCTGATTGGAAGGCTCCAGAACCGAGATACAAGACCGGATGGCTTTCAAGATATTCCGCCATGGCGACAAGCGCCGACACAGGAGCGATACTGAAGGCACCGTGAAAACATTTTCTACTGTTGATTTTTGATTGCCGATCTTTGAATTGAAATCGAAAATCTCCAATCGGAAATCGAAAATGCACATATGAGACCATTTTCACTTCTTATCAAGCCGGCTTCAGCAGACTGCAATTTGAACTGCAGGTACTGCTTCTATCTTGAGAAGAAGGATATTTACCCCGGACACAACCTCCACAGGATGCCAGATGCGGTGCTGGAGAAGATGATCTCATCCTACATGAAGACCCCTCAACCGCAATACTCCTTTGGTTGGCAGGGAGGTGAACCAACGTTAATGGGTGTTGAATTTTTCAGAAAGATCATCGACCTCCAGCAGAAGCATGGAGGAACTGGAACAGTTGTCGGAAACGGATTGCAGACGAACGCAGTCCTAATAGACGACGAGATGGCTGCGCATTTCGCAAAATACAATTTCCTACTCGGAGTTAGCCTGGACGGGCCTCCGGAGATCCATGATTTTTACCGTAAGAACCATGCCGGCGCAGGAAGCCATGCCAGCGTGATGAAAGCGATCGGAATCCTGAAGAAGCACAACGTCGAATTCAACATCCTGGTTCTTGTAAGCAAATCGAATGTCGGCAGGGCGAAGGAGATATACAGCTATCTCCTTGAAAACGGGTTTTTGTTCCATCAATATATTCCATGCGTGGAATTCGACAGGAACGGAAAACCTCTCGAGTGGTCGATCACAGGAAGGGAATGGGGAGAATTTCTCTGCGGGATATTCGACTGCTGGGAAAAGTCCGATACCAGGAAAGTTTCCATCCGTCTCTTTGACTCCATACTCTGGTATCTCGTGCACGGCCAGAGGAACATCTGCCATATCGGCAGGAACTGCTGCCAGTATTTCGTCGTCGAATATAATGGTGATGTCTATCCGTGCGACTTCTTTGTGCAAACTGACCTGAAACTTGGAAATGTTATGGAGAACTCTTGGGAGGAGATGCAGGATTCTGTAAAATACAAGGAGTTCGGGGCACTGAAATCGAAATGGAACAGCATCTGCGAAAAATGTGACTGCTTCGAGATATGCGCCGGCGACTGCCTGAAACACAGGCTTCCCCAGAGCCAGAACAATCCTCGTACGATCAGCTGGCTATGCGAGGGATGGAAGATATTCTACTCCCACTCCCTGAAGAAGTTCAGGAAACTGGCAGGACAGATCAAGAAACAACAGAATATGCAGGGGCAACGCTGAACCTGAGTATCTGCAAGAATAATATATTTGATGGAGTTGTCACATGATTTACAATGAATATGGAAAGACAGGAATAAAGGTATCGGCGATCGGGATGGGAGGAATGAGGTTCGAGAACCAGGATGATCCTGAGGCGTGCGCATCGCTCATGAAAGCCGTGTATGATGCCGGCATAAACTATTTTGATACCGCAATTGGTTATGGCAAATCCGAAGAGCTCTTTGGACTTGCCATCAAGGAGATGCAGAAGACAAGGAAGGAAAAACCTTTCTATATCGCCACCAAGACCGGCGGCGGGACAGCGGAAGCAGTTAGGAAAGATCTTGAAGTTTCCCTCAAAAGAATGAACCTCGACTACATCGACTTCTACCATGTCTGGTGCATCATGTCTCCTGACAGCTACCAGAAACGGAAGGCCAATGGAGTATTGAAGGAATTTGAGAAGATGAAATCTGAGGGGCTGATAAAACATATCTGTGTTTCCACCCACATGCATGGCTCCGAAATCAGAAATTTGCTCGCTGATTACCCCTTCGATGGGATACTGCTTGGATATTCAATCATGAATTCTGCGTACCGGGACGAAGGCATCCAGGCGGCTGCAGATGCAAGGCTAGGCGTAGTCGCCATGAATCCGCTCGGAGGCGGACTCATTCCACAGAATCCTGAAACCTTCGAATTCGTAAAAACACGCAAGGATGAAAGTGTCGTAGAAGGCGCCCTGAGATATCTTCTCAACGACAAGAGGATCACTGTCTCTCTTGTCGGCCTATCAAACAAAGCCCAGCTGAAAGAAGCGATAAGCGCTGCAGATGGGTTCCGGAAAATCGATGCAAAGACAATCTCATCAATAAAGGAAAAACTCAGGAAAAGCTTCAACGAAATGTGTACGACCTGTGGCTACTGCGACCATTGTCCCGAAGGAATCCCGGTCCCAAGGATGATGGATGCATACAACCATTACATGCTAGGTAAAAATAATCCAGACAGCTTGACGAACCGCCTGAAATGGCACTGGGGCCTTGACGCAGAAAATGAGATATTCTCCAAATGCACCGAATGCGGCCTTTGCGAAAAGAAGTGCACACAGAAGCTGCCGATAAGAGAACGGCTCAAAACGATAAGAGAAATAACAACTAAAAAGGCTTTGGAGAAGAAGGCATCGGAGAAGAAAGCCTGAAACCCGAGAAGATTTAAACCCGCAAGTGCTGTTCTTGAATTATGCTTACTGGACTCTTGCCACCGGTTACTGATTACTGGTTACTGACTACTCTCAGGTCTTCGGCGGTGGTTTTATAGTAGGTGGACCAGATGGTTTCGAAGATGACTTGGGCTTTCCCAGGATCTCCGACATGATTGTGTCAAATCCCTTGCCCTGCTTCATCTGGTTCAGGACGTCAGACATCGCACTCTTGGTATTGTCCTGCTGCTTGACGACGTTCATACGGAATATGAATTCCTGCTCTCCGGCCCTGATCTTGTCGCCTTCCTTGAGCAGAACGATCGAATTGGGTTCAAGCCTCTTGTCGTTTAGAAAAGTGCCGTTTGAAGCACCAAGCTCGATAATTACAAAACCGTTGCGTTCCCTCTCGATGCTGAAATGCTCGCGGCTGACGAGTGCGTCGTTGCGGATCTGGAAGTCGACGTGTTCCTCTCGTCCGAAGACCGACATCTTGTCTTCAGCTAGCTTGAAATACTTGATGATGCCCTTGTCCATGTAACTGATGTAGGGCACGGCTTTCTCCTATGAGTTCCTTCAGGCCTTCTGGATCCTTTCCGCCCTGATGCAGGCCGTACAAACCTTCATTGACTTGACAGTTCCACCGACCTTGACGCGGACGTTCTGCAGGTTGGCGTTGAAGATGCGCTTGTTGTTCTTGACGACGTGGGTTCCGATACCACCCTTCTTCTTTGCAAGACCTCTGCGAGTGATGGTTCCGCCGACAACTCTGCCTTTCCCACATATTTCGCAAACTCTGCTCATGATGTGATCCTCCAATTAATTATATTTATTTTTATATGTCCGCTGCATTTATCATCCAACAATCCAAAGCATCAATGGCTGTTGAATGGTAGGATGGCCGGGATTTGAACCCGGGACCCCTTGCTTAAAAGGCAAGTGCTACTACCGCTGAGCTACCATCCCGAATCATTTTTTCAAACGGACTGATAATGATACCCGAAAGTCCGGATAAATCAAGGCACTTTTACAATTTACAGTATAATTATGGGCGTTTCAGGTCTTGTAGAAGACGCCTCTTTGCATTTTTTCCGTCCGAATCATACCCGCCACAGACATTCCATCTAGCACTTTCCGGATACTGTCCTCCTCATGTCCGAGGGCTGTACATATCTCGGGCAGTGTGCATGGACGACGCCTAACGAGCTCAAGTATCCTCTCCTCGACTTCTGGAACTTGCAGTTCTTTTGCATTCATTTCCTTCCCGGGACAGGAAGTCTTTCCAATTATTTCAACTTTGACGACAGGTTCGAGCGCCTTCACGAACTGGAGAAATTCCCCTTCCCCTGCCTTGCGCACCCATTTCTCAGAACCAGGTCTGTCCAGGGAATTAAGCTGCACCTTGTCGGGCTTTATCCTCTCTATGGCCTTCAGTATGGCATCAACTGATTCCGGACTGTCGTTGAGTCCAGGTACCACGAAGATCTCAAGCCATAAACTTGCCTTGAAGTGCTTCCTGAAACTTTCCAATGAATTTATATGGGATGAACAGGATAGGGAACCGAATGGCCGGTTGATCTTACGGAACGTATTCTCATCGGCCGCATCAAGGGAGGGAATCACAAGGTCGACCGATTCGAGCTCCTTTGCGAGTTTCGCATCTCCAAGAAGCGTACCGTTTGTTATCAGGCAGAGGCTGTATTCAGGATATTTTTTCTTTATGAATCCGACAATCCTGCCGATCCCGGAATGAAGCGTCGGTTCTCCGGCCCCGGAAAAAGTTATGTAGTCGAGTTTTGGCTTTTCAGACAGGAATTCATCAAGCTCCCGGATGATCTCGTCGGTCGGAAAGAACTCCTTCCTGTCCAGTGTCAGGGAAGTCGTATGTCCTGCCTCGCAGTAGACACAGTCCATCGAGCATGTCTTGGACGGTACGAGGTCGACCCCGAGAGAGACCCCAAGGCGTCTTGATGATACAGGACCGAAGAGATATTTATACATAGGACATTTCCGATCTGCGATTGCCAATTGCCGTTTTTTTCAGAGAGCAATTTTCAAATGAGTCCATTTCTGCTATAATATACGCGTTTTGTACAAATCGAAAATCGAAAATCAAAAATAGGCAAAGCTCTGATGGTCTGGTGGAATTTATATCTTATTGTATTTGCAGCGGCCCTGACGGTCGGCCTTGTTCTCACCCCAGGTTTCAGGAGCCTTGCCCTGCGCTTCGGTTTCTATGATAAGCCCAAGGAGCAGGAACACAAGAGCCATACCACCCCTACTCCGCTCCTCGGAGGGCTTGCCATCTGCTCGACATGGCTGATAACAATTATAATAGGGATGGTAGCCTCGAAATCAGTGCGTGACAATTTCCTCGACACATCAGTCATCACAAACCTTCCCGGCATCTCCAAAGTATCCACCGAACTCGTTTTCATATGCCTTGGTGCGGTCCTTGTGACACTCCTGGGCCTCTACGATGACAAGTTCAACATGAGCGCAAAGACAAAACTTGCAGGACAAATAGCAATCGCTGCGATAGCCGTGACCTGGGGTGGCGTCAAGATCAACTTCCTGATGCAAGTGCCTATTCTTGCATGGGTGGCAACGGTCTTCTGGATTGTGCTTGTGATGAATGCCATAAACTTCTTCGACAACATGGACGGACTTGCTATTGGAACTGCGGCAATAGCATTCAGCTTCTTCACGGTTGTCTCAGCTTCAAGCTCCCAGTATTTCATAGCTGTTCTCTCCGCCGCTACGGCAGGTGCCGCATTCGGCTTCTGGTTCTACAACCACACCCCGGCAACGATATTCATGGGTGACTCTGGAAGTCATTTCCTCGGATACAACATGGCTGTACTGGGAGTCATGGCCACCTATTATAATCCTTCGATGGCATCAACATATCTTCCGGTCCTCATACCGCTTTTCATACTGGCCATACCACTCTTCGACCTGTGCGCAGTAGTCGTGATTCGCATCAGGGCTGGCAAGCCAATCTACATAGGTGACAACAATCATATCTCCCATCGGTTCCTGAACATGGGACTGACCCGCAAGGAGGCGGTGATGATGGTACATCTCCTGGAGATCGCCATAGGGCTAAGCGTCCTGCCACTGATGTGGGGGGACTTAAGAACTACCATAATTTCTCTATTGCAGGCTTGCACTATACTGCTTCTGGTTACATTATTACAAAATCATCTGAAAAAAAACAAGGAGGAGGATAAAGATGAAAAGCCTTCTGATAAAAAATAGTTTCCGAATCACCATGCTCATGATCTTTGCGACAATCGCATACCAGGCCGCTGCACATCTATGTAACGACGTCTTCGACCAGGCCAAGGACGATCTCGCCGTGAAAGTCGACATCCGCGATGGACAGCTCAGGATCGCGAAGGAAGCCTCCTTCAGGGTCTATCTCCTGAATACAATGGACCGCGACATCGCCAACATCAATCTCAAGGTTGAATCCGACGCATTCGACGCTGAAGTGAAGAAATCTCCTGATTGGAAGAGCTTTCCCGCCCTCAAGACAGCCAAGAAGGGCGGCAAGAAGGAATATTTCGAGGTAAGTCTCAAGCGCAAGGCCGGCAAGCCAGACGGAAAATATCAGATAGACCTCGTCCTCTTCAACCCCGGCGACAAACGCCAGTTCAAGACACTCGAGCTTGAAAAGGCCGCCGACATCCAGGCCATACCAGTTGCAAAATCGGTCACTGTTGACGGCAACTGCCCTGACACCGAATGGAAGAACTCCCTGCTCTGCACATCATTCTACACTTACCAGAAGGAAAACAAGTATATGGGAACCTCTCCGGCGAAGGTACAACCGAGGTTCCGTTTCATGGCCGATGCCCAAAACCTCTACTGCATGCTTGCAGAATCATCCGGAGACTCGACGATATATCTTGCTTCCGACAATGATTCCTCTCCTGTTAAGATCACTATCGATGCAACTGGCAAAGTAACATCCTCCAAGGGAGATGCAAAGGACATCGTGGTCAAAAAAGGCGACAAGAACATTGAAGTGAAGATCCCGTTCTCGGAAGCCGGCATCAAGAATGCGAAGCGTTTCCTTGCCAATCTCTCGGTGAACAGTGGAAACACCGTTGCATACTGGAGGGGGAATTCAATTTCAGTTGAGAATCCGGTCGTCTACGCCGAGATGGCGGTCCAGTAAGATTCACCAGACGATCAGTTTGGCCGGAAAATCGGTCTTTAGCTTTGTAAAGTCCTTAGAGTTCATCAGGTCAATGAACTGCTGGCTCCATCTTTCAATGAAATATCTTGCATTCCCGTAATATTGGAATCCTGGCCTGTTCAAGATTGCCATCTCATCCATTTCACGATCGGCAATGGTACAGATCACCTTGCCGGTCTGCGAATCCCTGAGTATCCCTTCGAATGCAGTAAAGCCCGAGTTAAAGGCAGTGAGCAGAGCAACCGGCCAGATGAATATTCCAACAACGGTCTCAGCTATGTTCAGTTCAGCCTTGGAGGGAATGAGCTGCACAAGCGCAAGTTCCAGCTTCAGCGTGTCCGGTCCGGGATCATCGACAAGCTTGAACCTCCTTGTCTGATCATATATCACTGCATTCTCGAAACAGAACCTCATGTAACCTGAAATCTCAAGGGCCGCCTTGTTGGTGTCACCTGCAACGCTTTCGACATTCATCTTCTCCCACATGTTGTAGTCCATGAGAAATTTAGTTGTGACAGGCGGGATGATGATCTTCCTATATTTTGAGAGGTCGACAGATTTATCGATCCACATCATCCGAAAAGGGAAGTCTGGCGTCTGCATCTCCTGCTTTGGAGTGCCTTCGAGGAACGTAGTGCTCGGTGCAGGATTTGCCCGTAGCCAGTCATACATCGTGGAGCATCCGGAACAGAGCAGCAAGAGTGAAAGCAGGAGTATTCGAAGTAGATTCCCATCCCTCATTTTAAACCTCGAAAGCCTTCAGAATAATTCCAATAGCTGTCTCCATCACCAGACAATCAGCTTGGCTGGAAAATCGGTCTTGAGCTTGTTATAGTCCTTCGCGTTCATGAAATCCACGAACTGAGAGCTCCACCTGTCGATAAAATATCTTGCGTTGCCGTAATAAGTGAATCCGGGTATGTTGAAGATCGCTGCTTCATCCATCTCGCGGTCGGCAATCGTACAGATGATCTTCCCAGTCTGTGAATCCCTGAGGATTCCTTCGAAAGCGGTCGAACCTGAATTGAAGACAGTGAGGAAAGCCACAGGCCATATCACTATCCCGACAATGTTCTCGACATAGTTCAGTTCAGCTTTGGATGGAACTAGCTGTACAAGAGCAAGCTCAAGCTTCAAGGTGCCAGGACCAGGCGCATCAACCAAGGCAAGCCTGTGTCTTTTGTCGTAGACAACCGCATTAGCAAAGGATCTTCGCATATAGTCGGCAATCTCGGTTGAATCCCCTTTCTTGTCACCGGCAACACTCTCCGCATTCATCTTGTCCCAGGCTGACTCACTCATCAGGAACTTGGTATTGACCGGGACAATCATCACCTTCTTATATTTGGCAAGATCAGCATCCTTGTCGATCCACATCTTCCTGAAAGGAAATTCTGGTGACTGGACGACCTGCTTGCAGGTGCCGTCAAGGAAAGAAGTTTCAGGTGCAGGATCGGCCCTGAGCCAGTCATACATGGTGCTGCATCCTGAAGCAATCAGCATCACTGAAACAATTAGCATGTTGCACATCGATCTCATTATGGAAAAATTACACTGAGATAGCTGATATTTCCAGATGCAATTCCAATAACAGTTCCAGTTTAACAACGTTCAAATTCAGTAAACTTTCAAAACATAACATGTTCTGCTAACCGCGAACTTCGGTAATTGGTTTGAATTTAGAGCTTTTCCCAGTTATTTTTATAGTTTACATCAATGTTTTTTACAATATCCGGGCCAGTGGAGAATTTTATGTTGAAACGGTTTGTTTGCTTGTTGATGTCCTGCATTTCCGCGCTGATCCTCACATGCGCCGTCAATGCGGCCGAGTCACTTTCCATTGTCCCAGTGGAAATGAACGATAAGCTTGTCAACCTGCTTGCCGGCCAGGACACCCCAGTTCCTTCCGGCATGACCAGGTTCATAGGGAATCTGGCGGATCCGTCCTTTTCTATTCCATCCATCAACAACATCACCGTGAAGGATTCCTCTGGAAAAATCCTCCCGCTCAGGATCGAGGAATCAAGCCTGGTCGAGGAGTTCGGTGGAATTGTATCGTTATGGCTTTCCTTCGACGTGCCAGATGAACAATTCTCGAAGGACAACTCCCTGACCATAGAATGGGGTAAGGATGTTGAATCAACCAACACCAAGGTCAAGAACATCAAGCTTGATCCGGCATCAGCCAAATCATACAGGACCTTCACCTGGCGCAAGAAAGACACAAGCGCATCATTCGCAAGGATAGAGGTCATAGCCGACAGCAACGCCGACTATTATTTCCTATGGTATCTCCTGCCGATGGCCATCATCTTCATAGTCCTCACTGTCCGCAAGCTTTCAATAGGCAAAATCCCGGAGGTGGAGAAATAATGTCCGGCGGACTTTCATATCTTCTTCATTTATGCTGGGCGATGCTCTCATCCCCGCTCCTGATACTTGTAATCGGTACAACCATGCTGACCACCGCCAAGACCAGCACAAAAAGGAAATTCTTGGTCATCGCTTCAGCAACAGCAGTTTATTTCCTGGTGTATATGATTGCTTCGATGAATCCAAAGATCGCCAATCTTCTCGAGGGGATGTCAAGTCCGTTTGTTCCTGTAATATTCCTCCTGGTATTCCCTGCCCTCTTCCTTCCTCGCAACAAATATTACCTCCTTTTTCTAATCTTCACTGCAATGATCATCCTGGCAGCGACAATATCCGTCTATCTGCAGTACAGGGCGATCCCTTCCGGAGAAAGGAATTTCTACTGGTTCCTCATCCCTTCCGAGATGATGATTGCCGGCACAGTCTCATTCCTGATAGTCATGGAACCGCTCTTGTCCCTCGGTGGTTTCAGGGCACTTGTAAGACTCACAGCCTTCCTGATGCTCATGTATGGCGGATTCGCCCTGAGACAGGATTACCTGGACTACAAGGAGATGCTCTCACGCAGGAAGAACTACAGTTCCGGTGTTCTGAATCTTTCGGAGACCTCTCCGGTGATGTCCGCAAAAGGGGACAGGAATTATTCATATCTCCCTTCCGCCCCCTGCCGTTTCAGCGCCGATGGCGGATATCTGCAGGGGTGCAACATGGAAATGGCGCAGCGTTTCCTGCAGCTCAATTTCCTGAAAGTATCAGGAGGAGATGTAACTGAGATGCAGTTCATGTCGAAGATACTGGCGACAATGACGCTTTTCCTTATATTCTCCTTTATCTTTGCACGCTGGTTCTGCGGATGGGTCTGTCCCCTTTCAATCATCGGCGATCTTGTCGACAAGATCAGGCGCCTTCTGAAGATGCCGCACCTGAAACCTTCGGAACCTGTCAAGCTCGCATACATATTCTCAGGTGCAGGGATATCCGGATTCGGGCTTGCACTTGCAAAGCTCTACCCGCATGTTGATGAGAGCGGGAAGTTCATGGGCTGCAAGATCCCACTCTATCCGTTCTGCAAGATTTGCCCCGGACAACAGGTCTGTCCTGTAATGTCATCCGGACTTTCTCAATATCCGTCCCTTCCCGGCTGGGAATGGGTATGGGGTACATACAGGATAGCGGTCGTGATCATGCTCGTCTTCTTCATTGCGAGCTTCGCATTAGGCCGTAGACTCTGGTGTTACTTCTGTCCGATGGGAATGATCTCCGCAATATTCAACCGGGGAGGAATGATGGTTCTTAGGAAACAACCGGTGAAATGCAACCATTGCGGAGTCTGCAACGAGGTCTGTCCGATGCACATCGATCTAGTCCGAGCGGAAATGAAGAACACCGATGTAAGCTCATACAGTTGTCTGCTATGCCTGAAATGCATACAGAAATGCCCCCAGGATTCATGTCTGAGCCTTGAGTTCACAGGCAGGAAAATAACGGAGTCCAAATTCAATGGATAAGATTACAGGCACACAATTCAGCGGACCATATGGCGTTCCACCGCGCCAGACGACCAATGCGAACGCCTCCAAACGGATCGAGGCCGTCATACAAGACCAGCTTAAAAAGCTTTCACACCTCAGGAACAGGCCTCCTAATATACATTATTTTGAAAATCTCCTCACATCCCACCCATCCTGCAACAGACCTAAGGTCGGGATATACTGTAACATGATCCCCTATGAGCTTATAAACGCATTCGGTGCCCGGGCGATTAGACTTGGCTGCGGGAATCCCGCAGCCGTCCCGGTCGGGGAGGAGATAATCACAGGCGACGTGTGCCCGCTTGTGAAGGGTTCCATAGGAATGATGCTTTGCCCGGGCTCCCTGTCTTCGGAATGCGACTGCTTCGTGCTGCCAACATCATGCGACGCAAAGAAGAAACTCGGTGAGATATTGTCTGACTACAAGCCAGTCTTCATGCTGAACCTCCCGGCAGAACAGAACTCATATCTCTATCTCGATCAGACTGCAAAGGAGCTGGAACGCCTTTCGGATTTCCTGGGCAGGACACTGGGGCACAAGATGGACAAGTCATTGCTTCGGGAGGAGATGAGGCTTGCCAACAAAAGAAGCTCTCTGATACGCGAGATATCCAAACTCAGGATTGAGCGTCCCGACATACTTTCGATAAGGGATCTTTTCATCATCATACAGTCCAGTTATGCGGGTGTCCCTCTTGACGAATGGAACGCCGAAATGCAGATGATCCATGAATGGTATTCCAAAGAAATGCAGACTCCTGCCGGCAAACGGAAGAAGATTAGGCTAGTCTTGACAGGTGCCCCGATCATCTGGCCCAACTTCAAGGTCCTTGCTGTCATAGAGGAAAGCGACAGTGTCATTGTAGCCGATACCCTCTGTACTGGAATGCAGAGCTGCAACGATCCTTCCGCCGGAGACGAATCCAGCGTCAAATATATGCTGCGCTCGCTCGCGATGAAATATATCTTCGGCTCAATATGTCCGTGCTTCATCTCACAGTCGACAAAGCTCAACCGGCTGATGGATCTTGTGAAGGAAACCTCCTCCCGAGGGGTTGTCAACCATGCGCTCCGCCTATGCCAGCTGTGCGATCTTGAGAACTACCGTCTCCACCAGATACTCAAGAAGAACAATATCCCTCTGCTTGATGTTAGGACCGACTACAGCCTTGAAGACACCGAACAGCTCAGGATAAGGGTGGAAGCTTTCTTGGAGACCTTATATGGCGCTTGAAGTAAAATTAGATGTTGAACCAAAGCGGAAGCGGAAGCTGAAGCATGTGAAGAAGAGGATCGTCTTCTATTCTCTTGCTACTCTTGTCGTCCTGTTCCTGATATTCGATATCTACTGCGAGACCAAAGGACTCCCCGCATCTATAGAAAGGATGATAGAAAGGAAGTTCCTTGAAAAGGGTATCACCATCAAGATCAAGAACGCCCGGATCGGCATCTTCCAGGGCATGGTACTCAACAAGGTTTCTTTCATGGACTCAAAACTCAGCAACTGGGAGTTCCTGACCGCTGAAAGTGTAAAGCTCAGTTTCCACCTGTCCCTCAATGGATTGAAAATTGAAAAATTCTCTATACACGGTGGCAATCTAAAACTTTCAGTCTTCCCTGAGGCCGGCACCGAAGGGCTCAGCGACATCCTGCATTTCCAGAACATCGAATCAGAGGTATTGAGGACGGGGGACGACCTGGAGGTCAAATACGCGACTAGCTCCCTCAACGGATTCCAGGTGAGCATATCCGGCAGCATCAGGAATGTTTTCGAGAACAACGTCTTTGTCTTCCAGAACAAGGATGATATCAACAGCAAGGGAATGACCCCTTCTTCGGTGCTCTCCGTCATTCCACTGGACGCCAGATCCTATTTCTACACTGAGATGAAAGACCTGAACAAGAGCAGATTCAAGTCCATGCCACTGCTCCAGCTGCATTTCGATCTTAACATGAAGGATGTCGCCTCGAGTTCCATGCAGTGCCGGGTCAAGATACCCTCCTTCAAGCTGAAGAACTTCATGGTTGACGAGATAAGCGGTTCATTCTCTCTGAAAGAGAAGGCATTGAACCTATCAGATATCTGCATCAGTCTCGGCAAGGACGGACAGCTGAAGACGGGCGGTGCTCTCGATCTTACGACCATGGTCTTCAATGGCTTTGCCACCGGGAAGGCGGATCCTTCAAAATACCTGAAGTCTGCAGGAAGCGATCTCCTTGAAGGGATCTCTATACCTGACGGCATATCAGAAATCGACATAACGATAGGAGGATATTCCATACTTACCGGCAGTGGAAACCTAAGGGCGTCTTTTTCCATACCCAGAGTCTCGGCATTCAACATCGACGTCAAGGACCTCAAGCTCAACGCATCTCTTTCCATCGACGAACCTGAAAAACAGTCTCTTCATATCGACAAGGTGAAACTCACGTTCAACGGCGATGAATCGCTTGATTTCAGCGGAACTTTCAATTCTAAGGCCAAGCTCCTTTCAGGTGATGTTTCAGGGCGCATGGTCCCGAGAAGATTCCTTCGGGCCCTTGATGAAAAGATCAGAAAGGAGCTTGGAGATAGAGTCAAACTCGGTGATGACATCCTTGCCTTCAAAGGACACATCGACAAGATGACTTCCTCCCTGAAGGATACAGTCGCCACCTTTGACATATCCCTGCCTTCCTTCCAACTGCAGGATTCAACATATAAGACACTTACCGCCAGCGCATCCATGAACGGCAAGTCGATCAAACTGGCAAATATCGAATTCTCAACGCCAGAAGGCAATTCAATAGACGGGGAACTTGAATATTATATGCCCGACGACCATGTCTATGTCTCCCTGCACTCATCTGGAAATCCGGCATTTGTCTACAAGACTGTTTCCGGTGATCTGCGCAAGATGCTCAAGGATTTATATGACCAGGTCAAATGGCCTGAAAAGAACGATCTTGTCGAAATGACCGCAAGGATAAACTTCTTCAACAAGTCAACTCCTTTCTTTACTCTTGCCGGAACCGTGGTCGCAAGTGACTTCCTCTACAACGGTGTACATTTCGACTACGGCACCTGCACTTATTATACCGATTCCGACAATCTCACCAGCGTTCCCAAGATAATCCTCCAGCAAGCGAAGGACAGTGCCCAGATATCACTTGCTTATGACAACCGCCAGTCAGAAGAGGAGATCTTCCCGGCATCAGAACTGTTTACAAAACCGGTCAAAGGCACTGACAAGTTGTATTTCGAGATCGAAAGTACTTTGCCTGGCAACAGCATATTGAAAGTCATGATCCCCGACTGGAAGCATGAATCCCTCAATATTTCAGGCAGGTCCCCGCTGAAGCTCAGCGGAATGATTGATTTCACCAATGACGATAACACTTATTTCAATGGCAGCCTTACCGATGCGGTGGGTGAATGGAATGGCATCCCTCTGAGCAAGATATGCACCGAACTCTCAATGAAAAAGCAGATCGTTTCGATCAAGGATATGACTGCACAGGCGTTCAATGGAGATCTGACCTGCTCATACACCTACGACATCAAAAACAATACAGGCAAAGTTGCGATGTCTGTCGATGATGCGGAATTCGCTCCACTTGTCAAGAACCTGGGATATACCGACTACACCAGCAAGAAGATTGGAACACTGTCCGGCGAGGTAGAGGCCGATCTGAGCTATACCGACAAGGATGAACTGCTGATGAATGGAAAAGGTAAAATATCGGTACGCGACGCCGACATATGGGTGATCCCGGTGCTCAAGGGATTCACAGACATGCTCGGTAAAAGCGTGATAAGCAGCGAATGGGGCGAGATCAGCAAGGCCGACTGCGAATTCACCTTGGAAAAAGATCATTTCCAGTCAAACTCAATTCAGACTGATGGAAATGCCATTGCACTTTCTGCCAACGGAAAATATTATTGGACAACAAGCGAAAGCGATTTCAAGGTCAGGGCGAAAGTATTCAAGAACGTACTTCCTTTCGAGCTCCTATCAAAGCTGATGGATCCCCTCTCATGGGCTCTTGAAGCCAGGCTCCACGGCAAAGGTAAGGATCTCCAGTGGGAGCAGATAAGCGGATTGAAAAGCTTGTTTAAAAAGTAAATGTCCCTCAGGCAGTTATCAGAGGGCTGGGACAAGTTTCAATCTTCAAATTTCACCTTTAATGCCTTCTCCACATCCTCATCGGTGATCCTGTAGATCAGGATCGAATAGCCTATCTCCTCAACAGGCTTTCGCTCCTTCAGGAAATTCGCCAGTTTCTCAAACCTCAGCAGCTGATAAAGGCGATAACGGTTGATCACACGCCTGACCCCCTTTTCCTTCATATACGCCTCAAGTTTTTCCTTGTCGTTCACGACAGCAAAAAGCTGGGCCATCTCCACTTCCAGGTTTGCATAAAGCTCATCCTTGCTGGTGACAGTGGGATCTATCATTTCAGGAGACTGCAGTTCCGGAAGATAAAGGCATGGAAGCATTGTTGCACTTATGCAATAAATGCCACCTTTGAGCTCAAATGGCACATCGTCCTCCTGTCCGTAGTAGCTCGGAAGCTTCTTAAGTCCCGGCGCATAATAGTCGATGCTGGAAATCCCAAAATAGGATATATATACGTTTTTCTCCGTTTCCCCCGGAAGTTTATTTTTCCTGAGCCATTTGCCAAGCCCTTTCAGATCCTGTCCCCAGTCAAGAGAACTGTCCACGAGATGCTTGTATCCGTTCTTCGGACCGCCGACCAGCTGGTTGAAATACGCCAGATAATGCGGCCAGATCCAGAAAGATTCCATGATCATCCATATGCAACAGAGCATGAACAGCAGTTTGGGCAGGAACCTGGTATGCTTTAGGAGACGCCAGCAAGCACCTGCAAGAATATACCCTATGGGATAAAGCATGAGGACATGCCTGTGGCCGATGTTCATATTGCTGGCAATCGCAAAGATCAGAAAGATCGTCGTGAGAACGATTAGTGGCGTGAGAGGATAAATCCTGGCTATCAGCTCATCGTGCGCAAGTTGCCTTCCCCTCCTTACTCCTAGGAAGAGGAGCAGGGCAAAGATACCGAGTACTGGCAGCGGAGTTTTGACAAGGCACGCATAAGGAAAGAAATACCACCAGCCAGTTAAGTTCTGTTCACCGTTCAGATAGGCATAGCGTATCTCCGACTTCCTCAGGACGAACTGGAAACCGAAAAGATAAGCTTCGGGAAGAAGCTTGTGTTGCCTGGAAAAATCAATGACCTTGCCTGGAAGTCCGCTCCCCTTCAATAGCATCTGCCAGTTCTTCTCCATAATCTCGCGTTTTCCTGTATCGTCATTCAGCATCGAATATCTAAATCCGAAAGACATCCATATGAAGAATACTATCACCAGGGCGTTGACCAAGGCTCCGCAGAGGAATGCAACAAGCTGTTCCGACTGTCTGGCAAACTTCAGTGTCCGCCCGGGAAGGTGAACCTCCAACTCGGAACTGAACTTCAGTCTGACGGCAATCATTATCAGATACATCGGGATTATCAGGAAAGCAGACATCTTTGAAAGGAAAAGGAGTGAAAGCCAAAGAGATGACACGAGTACCCTCGTGATCGTGATCTTCTCGAGCATCCGCCATATCGCCCAGACGGAACCTATAAAACCGAGTGCAGCGGCAATGTCGGATGTGACAAGCCGCGAATGCGCAAGGATCGTCGGACAGAAGACATAAAGTATCAGGGACAAGGCTGCACCCTCGATCCCGAAAAGCTTCTTTGACCAGAAGTAAACCACGAGACCGAGACCTATACTCAATAGTACCATCATGGTCCTGCTGAGCATGAAAAGCCTATCCGGATTGTTGCCCCTCTTGAAAAGGAAGTCATAGGCGGTAAGCCATTCATTTGACTCGATGATAGGATTCTTCGTGAACACCGGCATATTGATGTTCCTGGAGAAGAGCAGCGGAATCGTGGCCCAGCGCTGAGGAAAATTACCGTTCTCAGGATTTATCCGATAGTCGTCAAGCTTCCAGAAGCAGTACCCCCCGGTCTCATGCACGGTCTCGTCAAATGTCGGCGATTTCTGTATGAAGCTTGTGAAGGCGAGGAAGAAATGAGTCAGAAGGAGCAGTGCTACGAGGCAGAACTCCGGAATCGAATTGGATTTTAACTTGAAATGCATAGGTACATAAGTTATCCCTCTTTGAACTTAATGCAAAACGCGTTTTTTCATGCTTCCTCTTTACTTTGCCGCCTATATCCTGTATTATATGCGCCGAATATTTCCTGTCTGAAAGGGAATTTCAATCAGCGTTCTGGTAGCTCAGCTGGATAGAGCAACGGATTTCTAATCCGTAGGTCGCAGGTTCGAATCCTGCCCGGAACGCCATCTTATATATGGATGGAGTGGTTTGCAGAGCATGAAACTTTTAATTTGCGGTAGTGCAGCAGCAGAGGGAATACCGGCATTGTTCTGCGGTTGCGAGCTCTGCCAGAAGGCCTACGACAGCAAAAAGGACAGACGGTCCAGAACTGCATACCAATTCGGAGAAGAACTGAGAATCGACTTTGGCCCTGACAACCTGCTTCACTCACAGAAATATGGGCTTCACTTTGAACGCCTCCGCCATCTTTTCCTGACGCATAGCCATGCAGACCATCTCTTTCCTGACGACCTTTATTGGAGAAGACCGGGCTTCTCCATGGTTCCAGCCGACTCCCTACTGAATGTTTATGGCAACGCTTCAGTGGGCGATTCAATAAAATCCACTATCGGCTGCGAGCTTGAACGAGCAAAAATGGCATTCCATGTCTTGTCACACGGCATAAAGATATCGATAAAAAAACCTAAAGCAGAGATCATTCCGCTAAACGCAAACCATGATAAATCACAGCAGTCATTCATCTTCATCGTCAGACTTGATGGAAAATCAGCATTGATCGGAAACGACACAGGTTGGTTCCCGGACGAAACATGGGAATATCTGAAGGGACATATTTTCGACACGGTCATACTTGACTGCACGATGGGAAAGCAGAGATGCCGAAATAATCACATGGGTATCTATGAAGTCGCTGAGTCGTTTGAGAAACTCAGTTCGATGGGCTGTCTTTCAAAGAAATGCAACCGTATCGCAAACCATTTCTCACACAACGGCGGAATGCTGCACAGGGATCTTGTGAAATTCTTCTCAGGATATGGGATAGTCCCAGGCTACGATGGCATGATACTGGAATTCTAAGCAAATCCTTAAGCATCCCCCCGCTCCCTAAACGTCAAAATCATTTATCCCAGCCGGAAAGTCTGCGGAACACCGGCCATGCTTCCTTGGCATAGAAACGGTGACCACTATCACCCTCGACGAGGACGCATCTTTCAGGGACTCCAGCCTTGGCGTATATCACCTGGACCTTTTCAAAGGCCTTTTTAACACCGGCTATCGGGAATATGTTGTCCGTTCTTCCGGCGACTATCACAAGCATGCGCGCGGGAACCAGACATGAAAGGTCAGCCATCTCGAGGTATTTGAGGATGCCGGGGATATAATTGTCTGCGCAATGATCTATTTTGCCGATCGAATCCTCGTATGTGCAGAAACAACACGAAGGCATCGCAATCATTATCCTTGGATCGAGGCATGCAGCGTAGTATGTGACGGAACCTCCGCCCGAGTTACCCATGCAGCCGATCCTGTTGGTATCAACATCAGGAAAATCCTTCATGATGTCAATGGCGCGGGAGACATCCCACACCCTGGCTCCAATCATTGTCCTTCCGAGAAGGACATCCACCATGCTTGCGTGCTGACATGTTGAGTTCAACGATTTTCTTTCCTTCGGGCGTGAATCGGAGCGTTCACCGAAACAGCGCTGCTCCATCACAAGTGCCGCATATCCTTCCTTTACAGCCTGCAACGCGAAGTCCCTGTCTCCCTTTATGCTTTCTTCATCACCGTCGTATTTAGGACGCCCAAGCGAAATGTGCATTCCGGTGGAATGCCCCTGCAGGCATATGACAAGGGGGAAAGGAGCCTTGCCCTTCAATGGGACAAGCAGATGGCATGGGACATCGACATTCTCCTCGGAAGTAAATACAAATCGTGTTTCCTTGAATGATTCCCTGAGCTCGGAATATTCAATCCTCAGATTCGGCCTAACCTTCTTGAAGAGATCCATGCCCAGTAGCTCGCGGAGTTTCCTGCTGACCTCAACGCGCCAGTTGTCGAAATTCTTTTCGGGATCATAGGTAAGTGAAAGCTTTGAATTCCTGAGCAAAATCTCCTGCGAAGACTCGGGAGAGAAATTGAAGCTGGTCTTGTCCATTATATGTCATACTCACATTGTTTCGTCGAGTGAAAAATTCTTAAAGATGACCTCGCCGATGTTCTTCCATAGAGAATCCCATTCCTTTGTCGGCCCTTCAAAAGTAAGGATATATACAGTGCCCGTCTTGTCGTTCGAAATATAAAGCCTGTAGACCGTTATGGAATTCTTATTGTCGGAATCGTCCACATATATGTAGCCGCTCTCCTTGAAGATGCCTTTCTGTTCATCCCATTTTTTCGTGAACTTCACCTTTTTGGCGGTTTCCGCGACGATGTTGGCGGAATATTCCGAAGGAAGCTGCCCTTTCAGTTTCGTCGGTACATTCCTGATCACCCTGATGTTCATGCCAGTCTGGTAATATCCCTTCTGGTTGATGTTCTCTTTTGTGATATAATAGATATATCTCTCATCCTTGTTCTCAGGGACGAAATTGAAGTTCCAGTCATTCGGCATCAGAAACTGAGCCTTGATGAATGGCAGTTGCTTCCACAGGAACCCCTTCGGGGCTTCAGGAAGAACCTCGACCGCAGCAAGCGACATTGAGAGTAACAGAAAAACAACTGACAAAAATATTTGCATCCTTACTCCATGATATACACCGGCCTTTAAGGTAAGATCACAAGCAGTTTTTTCAATGCCTTATCAATATTTTTCAGCTCTGCCGGGCATCAGCCAAAAAGGTCTGGCGTGAAACTCTCATCCTTTTTCTTCTTCTCAACTTTTGGCGAAGGAACTTCCCTAGGTCCGGACATTCCCGATGACATCCTTTCCAGCTCCGCCCGTATGCTCTTCAAGTCCAGATCATCCGCCATTGCCTTGAGCTTTTCAAAATCCGGCTGCTTCCTATGAAACAACTCAAGTTCCATGAGTGAATCATCCGGTAGCGAAAGGTCCAGTGTTATTATCTGCCTGTTCTTCGAGAGGAAATCACGGGAGGCTGCGATCTTCGCACGAAGCTTCTCGCTCTCGACCTGGGAAACGGAATCAAGAAGCTTGTCAATTGAACCGAATTGTGCAATAAGTTTTGCGGCAGTTTTGGGCCCTACACCATCGATCCCCGGTATATTGTCAGAGCTGTCACCTATAAGAGAGAGATAATCGACTATCTGTGAAGGCTTGACCGCGAACCTGGCAACGACCTCCTCCGGTCCCTGGAGCTGGAATCCACCCGCGCCCTTCCTGTCGGGTATGAGCATCTTGATCCTATCATCGATGATCTGTGCGATATCCTTGTCGGCACTCACTATCCTGACCTGCTTCTCCTTGAAAGTCACTGCAATTGCCGCAATGATATCGTCTGCTTCCTGTCCATCCTTCTCCACTATCTTCCAGCCAAAGGCCTCGATGAGTTCGCGGATGGAAGGGAGCTGTGACCTGAGTTCCTCCGGCATCGGAGGGCGCTGTGCCTTGTATTCCGGAATGATCTTCATCCTGTGCTCGGGCCGCCCCTTGTCAAAGACCACAGCCCCGTATGCTGAACCGTGATCCCTGTCGAGGGAGATAAGGAATTTCGCGACTGCGAAAACCGCATTGGTGAACTGCCCCTTTGAATTCGAGAGGAGAGGAAGCGCATAGAATCCACGGTATATCTGCGAATAGGCGTCTATCAGCGTGATGGTGTCATTTCTCATAGGTTGTCCTTGAGTATCTTGAGTTTTTCCGAACAGTCCCATTTGTCAAAGCAAAGTTCCACGATGAACGGTTTATCTTTCTCGGTGTTTATCCTTCTGATTGCATTCTCGAGTTCATCATTCGTCCTGACCTGGATCCCTGTTCCACCCTGGAAGACATCAGCCAGCATATGGTATTTCCAGACATTGATATCGTTATATGGCCCATCCTCATGGAGCATCCTTTCAGTCAGGTATCCTCCATTGTTGCTTATGAAGATCACTGAGTTGAGTTTCTGCCTGATGATGGTAGACAATTCCTGCGCTGAAGTCTGGAATGCCCCGTCGCCAATAAAAGCAAAAATCCTTTTCTCGGGAGCGGCAAGACTTGTCCCCAGGACCGCAGGAATGCCATAGCCAATTGAAAGATAGAAGCACTGGCCGATGAATTCGGCACCTTCTGGAAGGAGGAATCCGGAAGCTGAAAGCAAGGAATCTCCAGAATCAACCACGACAATATTATCTTTCCCAATGACACGGTTGATCCTTGAATAGAAGTTGTTCACTGTCAGTTTTCCACTCCCATGTAACACAAGCTTCCTTCCGGGGTCGCCGAATGGATATGTTTTCCTTACGGCCTTGGCACAACGTTTCCTAAGCTTCACCTGAAGTCCATTTATGAAATCCCTCAGTGATACGTGCTGGTAGATATGGTGCTTGATGCGAACGTTATCGGAATTTGCAACAATCATGCGAGACTGATCGAGTATTGTCCTCCTGCCTCCGAGTTCTATGTCCGTCATAAGGACTCCCAGGCTGAGGAGCATGTCAGCATTCATCACAGTATCCCTTGCAGAATCCCAGCTGGCAACACCACCATATATGCCGGTGAACAGCGGATGCTGTTCCGGAACGACAGTTTTACCCAAAAGGCTTGTCGCGAAGGGCATGCCGGCCTTCGAAATCAATTTCAGAAGCTCCCTCCTGATACCGAGTCTGTGGACCTCTACACCTGCGAGTATCGCAGGATGCCTGGCTGTATTCATCAGTTCTGAAGCTTCCTCGACAGCTTCAGCCAGTGAATCGGGATCGCTGTGTATCTCGGTTCCGAAGGAAATCTCCCTCAATGGCGGACAAGTCATTTCGGTCACATCCATTGGGATCTCTATGTAGACCGGACGCCTGCTTCTGAGACATGCGCTGATAGCCTCATCGATCTGTCGTCCTGCACTTGCGGGATTTGAAAGAACAGTTGAATAAGCGGTTATCTCCTCGTAGATCCTATACTGCAGGTTCATATCGCCGACCGTATGGTGCAGCAGATGGTGATGGCGGCGTTCAGCAAGCCTTGGAGCTCCGCTGATCACGATCATTGGAACCCTTTCGGCATAGGCGCCGACAACAGCGTTCAGAAGACTAAAACCACCGACTCCATATGTGACGCAGACAGCGCTGATCCCATTCACCCTGGCATATGCGTCAGCAGTATAACCTGCATTCAGCTCATTGCAGTTGCTTACAAGATTGAGCTCCGACTTTGAGACCATGTGAAAGAAGTTCAGGATATAATCTCCTGGCACACCGAACAAATGCCTTACACCTGCCTTCCTAAGCCGTGCAATTAGATATTCACCGACAACGGGATTCCTGTTAGTCATCATTCCCCCATCCTCTTTCAATCATGTTTCTTGAAAAACTTCAGCTTCTCGAGTTCTCTTATCTGCACCTTCAAGAGGTTCATGTAAAATTCTTCATTTAGGCTTAAAAAGGAAGATAGACCGGAAATATTGGAGAATCAAGGCTATTGGGATGGATTCACATTTCCAGTTTCATATACAATATCTTTGAATTGAGAGAGCTGAGACTTTCCCTCGCAGTTGCCAGAACCTTGTCTCCCGCCCTGTTGAGGCGTGGATGGACATGGTACACCTGGTTCTTCATTGAGCAGCAGACCGATGCGAGAAAATGTTTCTTCTTTCTTCTGTTATCGTACAGAAAAATGTCGCTCTGATCAGGAGTCTTGCGGGTAGTGTTCCCCCACCAGCAGGTGTCCATCACAAAAATATTTCCATCTGCGTTGGATGCGACATGGAGGTAGTCGTCGTGGTCAATGAGTTCGCCGGTTTTAGTCTTCGGATCCGCCAGGACAATCCCGCAGTCGGACATCTTTGATACTGGATATCTTACTGTGATCACTTTATCCCCAGCCGGCATCTCATGTCCGATGCACTCGATAAGTTCGTCCTTTTCATTGTGCTTCTGGGGATAAAAAGGATAATGGGCGTCACGTTTCCACTCGAAGACTTGCATGCGGTCAGGTATCTGTTCCGTCGGCCCCTCGTGGCAGAAAAGCATCATGTCGGTGTTGCGGAAGAATTGCGTATGGTTCGCCCAGAAATCAAACTCCTTTATAAGAACTATCTTTTCCTCCGCCATGTCATATACGAATATCGATGTCTTCTCGATCTTGGCAAGACCTTTCCCATAAACCACACCAGCAAGATATTTTCCATCGCCACTCACATGGAAGGGACCAGCAAGAAGTGTGTCATCTGGAAACCTGGCGTCAGAAAACCTAATGGTCTTCTTTGGAATCGAGACATGGCATATTTTATTGTCATAGGGAAGCAGAACGGTTTCAGTAGTCCTGTCATGTCCTGAACAGACGAATTCCGAGAATGGATCATTTTGTGAACGGAACGAGGAAGACCATTTTCCCATCTCCAGTACCAACTCATATTTGTCTTGTTCAGGAAAATATCTATTCAGGGAAACTATCCCTCCGCGCTGGCTGTAGAAGATGAAATATTTTTCGTCCCTGCTCCATACATCTGACGTATAATACGGAATAAAGTTGATGGCATTATCATAACCGACAAGCCGCTGTTCTTTTACAATTCCTGTTTTGTCTTTCATTTATCCTTTCTCATATCAAATGTCATCAAGTAATCGTCTCATAATAGTCTCGTCGTATTTCATCTTCAACGGAGCGCGGGTTTTCTAACCCGCGGATCTTATTAATGGCGGACTGGAAAGTCCGCCCTCCTTTATTTAAAAACTCCACCTGCTATTTCCCTACTATTATCAGATGGCTGATTTCAAGGGAATTATCTTTTGTTCCACCAAATCCTACCGCTAACTTCTTCCAAAGTGCTGGATTCAGGCGTGTGTTCTGCATTCCCGCATGACCAGGTCCGGGTTTCATGTCTTCAAAGGGAATATACACCACATGCCACTCGCCGTCAGCAGGAAAAATATCATTCATCCAGAAACCGTCGGGCTGATTGGGATTCGCCATGATGGCGACATTTCCGGCAGGTTTGCTTATTCTTGCACGTATGACAAATCCTGAATCGGTTGAAGGATCTATATCCTGTTTCAGTGTATAGATAGGATAAACCCAGCTGCCTGTCGGATTGGAAAAGCTCACATCCATCTTCCAAACATCATTGCCTGCACTGAATTTCGATTGTCCGTGCCCGGCAATGTTCTTACTCCAGAGACTAAGGTCAGTTAATGGCAAAGGTTTCTGGCTGCCGTGACGCTTGAGATGCTCCTCAAGCGTACCTTCCATCACCATCGGTATTGCAAGAGGTGATGGATTTATACCTGTTTCGGCCTTTGCTGTCACCGTGATCATCCTGATCTCTGAAATATCCAGATTCTTCGAGGCATCTATTTTCCAGGAAACTTCGATCGCCGCCCGTGCCGGAATGGTGATCTGCTCCAAATCATAGGGCTTACCACCAGAAGGCAGTTGCAGCGAAGGAGCAGCTTTTATCTCACTGTCCGACAAATTATGGATCCTGACGTTTATGGGCAGATCCTTTGCGACATCCATGGAGACAAAATACTTGCTTGCTGATTTCCTCTGGGGAGTCTTTGTGTAAAGGAACTGGAGGATCAGTGGAGAAGAAAGCCTCTTCTGCTTCAATGGCTCCTTTCCAATCGCATAAAGTTTAGCCGCGTTCGTATCAGTCTTAAACGATGTTCCAAGCGATGCAAGATCTGTCCAAATGTACGCCATACCGTCCGGAACTGGAATTCTTCCATCGACCACCTGAAGTTCCCTTCCATCAGCTCCGGAAACCTTCTTTATCTTGATCGGGAAGGTAATCATTGCATTCGAATCAATTTTTCCCGTATAAAGCATTATCACGCATTCTCCTGAGCCCTTGCTTCCAAAAACTCTTACAAGCTTTACCGTCTTGTCCAGTCCGGAAATGTCACCTAGATAATCCCTGCCAGATAGAAAGCTGGCACACACAGCATAACCAGCCATGCTCCTGAGTGGAGTGACCTCACGCCCCATCATCCCGAAGTTCTTCAGCCCTTCCTCATAGTAGACATAGACAAATGGAAAGTGCCGCGCGGCACCACAGACTCTTGTCTCGATTGCCTTAGCCGTTATTTCGAGCGCGCTCATCGCATCCTGATCCACCGGCGGACGTCCTGGCCCGTTCACCCATGCCCAGCCGCATTCTGTATGCCAGAGAGGAAGCGATTCCTTCCCCTGTGTCTTGAGCCACGAGCGGAATCTCATGAACATTCCTTCAATGTCCGGCGCCCTGTCGTAGGAATGCAGACTGATTACATCCGTGTCATCCAACACCCCATTTGCAGCAAAAGCATTGAAGAAGGGCCCGGAAGGCATTCCCGCAAAAACTCCTGAGACAAGAGGTGCCTTCGACTGGATCTGCGACATTGCGAAACTCGCAGTCTTGACGAATGAAGAATATTGATCCGCAGGAAGGTTGGCTAGATCCGGCTCATTGAAAACCTCTACCCCTCCCCATATCCCGCTCCAATGCTTCGCAAGCTCACCCCAGGAGAGCGATGCTTCTGCTAGATTCTGCGGATAATATGGAGGCGTCTTCATGCAGTCCATGTGTTTCCCGCCTCCCGAGATGATTTCCAGGATCGATACCTTGTTCTCAGCATAGGTTTTGCGCATGCTCTCCGCCGCCCTCTCGCCAGTGTCCCAGTTCCACTTGTCCTTGTCGGGATTTACAGCACCATGGCTAAGTCGTTCGCGCGACATCGCAATTCCGCATCTTGCAAGGATCTTCACCAGGGCGGTACGTTTTTCCGGACGCAGCTCGAGCCATGTAAGGCCAGAATCCATGCAGAAGAAAGGATCGGCAGCTCCGTTGTGTGATTCCAATGAAACGACGCCAAAAGTCTGATTCGCCTCCGGGAAACTGATCTCGAAATATCCTCGGGAAAACTTGCGAATAAGAGAAAGGGAGGAATCCGGACTCAAGACAGCATTCCCCTTGTCAATCTGCCGACCGGTGTAATCATTTATCACATATGGAACCTTATCCGAAGGTCCCGGACACGCCACGCGCCAGCGGAAAGTCGACTCCTTATCGGGATCAACAAAGAATGTGCTTATGTCAACAGGCTCGAGTCCGCCAGTAGCGGAACTCGCAACTTCAGCTCGATAGTTTGCAACTATAGGTTTGCCTGCCACGACCGGTTCGTTGAAACGGAACCCGGCAGCGCTGACAGCATCTATTTTCATTTCAGGAGACAGTTTCAACGCTTCGGCAACTGTGGTGCCATTGATCTTGGCGGTTACAGTACGAGCAACAGTATCAACAGTCATTTCAAGATGATTCGGGCCGTCAGTCCGAACCAATGTTGAATCAGCCTTCTTGATCATATTTTCCTTTCCATTGAATAATCCGTAGCTGTTTTTCATCACATGAAACACAAGAACAAGATTCTTCCAGAAATTCCCGCTCAGATCCCCCTGCCCCAGAGCAATGCCCGTAAATCCGCTGCCGTCTGCCATGACATCAGCCTCTATCTTTATTGTTCCGGCGACTACAGGTATTGCATGATGGGCTCCACCTGCAACTGAACTTGTGACTCCGTTTGCAGATAATGAAACTCCCTTGTTCGCTGACCATTTTGCGCTTCCCTGCTGGAGTGAAGTTCCGGAGAGTTCAGCGTCTGCAGTCCTGTCTTTGCCCGATTTCAGACTGTCAGAAAAAAGCAGAGCTGGACGCCTTTCGCCCTTAACTGTCGGCCCGGAATCAATTGCTTTGTCTTCTTGAACTGTGGGTTTAACCTTGGAAGGGGATGGTTGTTCCGATATGGAACACCCCATTATCGCCATCGAAACAGATATCATGACAGTGTATCTGATGATTCCGAAATTAGTCATACTTCTCCTTTATCTTCATTTGTTAATCAATGGCTCCATATTGCATTATCGGTCATGAGCTCACCCTGAGTACGACCTTCGACATGTCCGTCAAGCGAAACGAACTGAACCATCCTTCCATGCCTTGCAGCGCCGATGCCTGAAGACGAACTAACCCAGTTTGGACCGCCTATCGGGCATGCCATTTCCATATAGGTGTATCCGGGAATGTAGCCATTTGCCACAATGGCTCCCGGACCGAACTCACAGTCACCAAGGACAAAAAGGTTTCCTGGATTGTCAATCCTCAGGCTTTTTCCGCTAGTGGTAGACTTATACTTGTGATTGGTGTTGCAGTTCGCGGAACCCCATGCCCTGACAAGTCCGTATCCTCCTCCGAACTTCATCCTGTCTGGGAGAACCATAGGACAGAGGAATATTCCTGTACGGATATCTCCGTAACTTACAGGCTTCTCGTAGATCGCGCCGGCTTTTGACATCAGGCTTGGCCACCAGGTGGAACCGTTCGAAGGCAGAGAACTGTCCATGTTGACAGGAGGCAGATATCCTTCGGAACTGTCTGCATATGTGAACATAGCAAGTCCGAGTTGGCGCAAATTGCTCCGGCAGACGGCTCCCTTCGCAGCATCCTTTGCGCTCTTCAGTGCAGGCAGGAGGAGCGCAGCGAGAATTGCGATGATCGCAATGACGACCAATAGTTCTATAAGAGTAAAACCCGATACTGGATACTTGATACTGGATACTGGATTTAATAATCCTTCATCCAGCATCTTGCATCTTGCATCCAGCATCGCTGTCTTGCTTTTCATTTTCACTTTCAATGGCTCCATATTGATGTGTCAGTCCTCAACTCATCGAACGAACGTGCATCCACATGACCGTCAAGCGAGACAAACTGTACCAGGCGGTTATGCCTGACAGAGCCAACGCCTTCGGTTGAAGTGAACCAGTTCGGACCGCCGATTGCGCAGGCGACTTCCATATATGTTTTCCCTGCAGGATAGACGGTTGCTCCGGCTCCGAATTCGCTCTCACCAATAAGAAAAAGATAAGGAGGATTGGTGATACGCAGGCTTACTCCTCGCGTAGTAGATTTATATTTATGATTGGTATTGCAGTTTGCGGAACCCCAAGTTCTAACGAGACCGTATCCTCCTCCAAACATCATCCCGTCAGGTTCTACGCTAGGACACAGGAAAATACCGGTCCGTATGTCACCATAACTGACCGTCTTCTCGTTTATCGCACCGGCGTTTGCAAGAAGACTCGGCCACCATGTGCTTCCGTTGGATGGCAGGGAACTGTCCATGTTAACTGGAGTCAGATATCCATTGTGGTTATCGGCATAGGTAAACATTGAAAGGGCCAGCTGGCGTAGATTGTTCCTGCATACCGAACCCTTTGCCTGTTCGCGTGCATTCCTGAGCGCAGGCAACAGCAATGAAGCGAGGATCGCAATGATCGCAATCACAACAAGTAATTCGATTAGTGTAAAAACCGATGCTGGATACTGGATGCTGGGTACTGGATACCGGAAACTTGAAAATTGAAATTTGAAATTAAGATTGGATAGAGAGAAAACACTTTTTATTTTTTTCTTTTTCATACATCCGGCATCCAGCATCCGGCATCCAGCATCAGATTTTCCGTATCCTGTACCGGCTTTATTCATTGCCCATTCTTTCGTGGAGATGAACAGGATTTTCTTTCGACCAGGCGTGATTTGATGATCAGCTTCCGCGTGGAGCTTGCCATGAGTTTCCCTTCTGCAAGATCAAGGAGAAGTGGAAGTGCCTGCCTTCCCATTTCTGCCATTTCAAGGGAGACAGAACTGAGAGGTACGCTGCTATCCTCGTTACCCGGCGAATCATCGAATCCGAGAATGCTGATGTCATCAGGGATTTTCACGCCAAGACATGAAAGTCCGGCAATCAAGCCCCTGGCAAGCATGTCATCAGCTGCGAATATCGCAGTCGGCCAGGACTTCCTCGGTCTCCGGAGGATTTCAGCGGCAATACCGACTCCGCCATAGGCGTTGTCTGCAGTATCAAAAATGAAATCATCAGATATCCTGAGTCCTTTCAGTTCTGCAGCCTTTCTCATATGATCGATGCGGACCTTGTGGAGAAAGCCCCTCCTTCCCGGAGAAAAAGTGGAAGTTGCCACTCCAATCCTGAGATGTCCCAGCGAAGAAAGATAATCGACCCCAATTCCGACAGCCTCACTTTCGCTGACGCCTGCCTGGCATCTTATCTTTGACTCCGGAAATCCGTAAGTTCCTATGAGCAGGAGAGGTATTCTCATGGATTCAATGAGATTTAGAGTACGGATGAATTCCGGCCCTTCAATCTGAATCGGCACCCATATGATCCCTTCGACCCTGTTCCCGCAAAATCTTTTTATGGTATTTAACTCACGCTCAGGATTCCAGGAACTGAAGGATACGGATATCGAATAACCACGTTCATCACCGAGTCGATAGATCTCGTTTAGCATGGGATCAAAGAACTGGTTTTCCATGCCGGTAAGCATGACGCCGACAGTGTTCGTCTTGCCAGTTACCAACATCCTCGCATTTTCATTCCTGACATATCCGAGTTGGTCGGCAACTTTCAGGATTCGTTTCTCGATCTTCTCGCTTACCCTGATGTTGATGTTATCCCTGGAGGCATTGAGGACGGCATAAACTGAGGCACGGGAGACCTTTGCGGCCTTCGCCACGGAGGAGACTGTCGCTCTTTTTGCTGCAGCCATGAGATTCCGGACCTCCAATGATATCTGTGGATTATCTCTTTACAACCACATTATATTGCACGTGCAATCATTTTGCAAGCATAAATCAGGAAGAAAGCCGTAAGCCATTAAGCTTCAAGACAATATCAGTTGCGCGAAAATCGGACAAGGGTAAGCCCAGGATAATTCAACTTTTCAGGATATATGGAAATATCAAGAAATATATTGGATTCATTCCTCAAAGAAGTATCTGATGACGGCCTTTTCCTTGAGTTTGTTCATGAAGTCGGTGTAGCGTTTGTCCTTTTCAACCTTCATGAGCTTCTCGCTGATCTCCTCACGGACGGCTTCAAATGGTCTTGTCTTCCCTTCAGTCCTTCCAGATATCCTTATGAAATATATGCCTTCGGCAGTCTTGACAGGTCCAACAATTGCGCCATTGGCCTTGCCTTTAAGCGCTTCGGCGAACTCCGGACGCAGCTTTGATTCATCCAGCATGCCTATGTTGCCTCCCTTGGCAACGTCAGGCCCGTCGGAATAGAGCTTGACTAGGGTTGTGAAGATATCCTTATCTGCCCTTGCCGCATCCGCAGTGACTTTTCCTACGGTCTCATCGAATTCATCCTTATATTTACCATCTTTCTTTAGAAGCAGGACCTGGAGCTCAATCTGAGGAGGTTTGGAAAATTCCGCAGGATTCTTCATGTAGTAATCGTTGACTTCCTTCGGGGTTACGGAAACAGTTCGGTAGCAGAATTCATACACGAGTATGTCAACAGCCAGTTTCTCATGCGCCTTTGCGCGGAGATCATTTAAAGTTAGACCTTCAGCCAGAGCCTTCTTCTCGAGCTTTTTCCTGTCACCTCCGGTCATGTTGGCAGCAAGACCGTCGAGCATGTCCTCTATATACTGTTCAGGGATCTTGTATTCCTTGTCCTTGAATTCGATATAGCAGAGTTTCCTTTCCACAAGTTCCTTGGTTTTTTTTGCCCGGAGCTTTTGAATTTCCTTCGTGAGCTGGGCACCGGAATAGACCATTCCAAGCTTCTGTTCATCGTTGCCTGTCTCCAATATCACATCGTAGAGAGTTATGGCCATGCCGTTAACAGTGGCAAGGACCGAGCTGTAGAACATGTCCGGCTTTCCCTTTGGCTTCTCGTCGGCTGAAAACAGAATTAGCGGCAAGATGGCCAGACAGAAGACACAAAGGTTCATTATTTTTCTCATAGCTGCAGAATCCCCTTCATTCAGAGTTCGGTTCGTATATGCATGGGCGCTACATTAACGGCTGGCCTTATATAAATCAAATCCTTCACTGAATTTACATCCCACTGTTCTGGCTCCACAAAAACAAGGTTCTGGGCAGGGAACTCAGGGATTCCGATGCAACCTTCTATTACCCCCAAGGGCATCTTAGCGGAATCCTTCTCCAGAAAAGCCTTCTTCAATCCTTTGAACCTGCCATGGTAGTCAGCAACTGAAAAAATGCCCGTATGTTCCTGGTCCTTGAAAAATCTTCCCTGCTTCATCATTCCGGCAAACGCAAATATGTTTTCACTGTCATATGGGTAGAGAACTGCGGAATTCTCTCCTTCAGAGGCGGCAAGTTCGGACAGCATCGCGAGAGCCGATGGAATTCCCCTGCACATGACCTTTTCCTTTCCATAGGCAATACCGGAAACTAGCGCTGAAACTATCCTGAGTCCGGTATAATTGCCTGGGCCGGTGCCGGCGGTCCATCTTGAAACATCACAGATGCCAAGGGATTCTCGCGCCAATACTTCTTCAATCTTTGGCAGGAGTGATGAGGAATCCCTGCCCTTCATGGTAAAGGAAACCGAAGAGATTATCTTTTTTTCAGGAAATCTCCCGAAAGAAAAGAATGCCTCTTTTCCGGAAAGGTCTATCGCCGCCCATATCTCCATATATGATAAATTCTCCTAACTTTTTCAAGAAAGCCAATAATCTATAGTAGAAGGAATACTTTTCCACGCTCAGCTTTGATAATACATCTGAGAAAAGAACCATGCTGGCACAATCAGTAGCGCGACGAGGAAGGACTCATTTAGGAATCCTGCGAATGCGCAGGCTGATGCCTGGATCAGTATCAGATTCCTTATGGATTCGCCGATGATCGGCGGGACCATCGACGGACTGTATTTCATGTGCAACATGACAAGATTCTTCAATGTTATAAGACAGACGACAGAAGAGAGTATGATCGCAAACAGGATACTCGGAGTTATCTCATCCATAACACTGATCAGATCAACCTTTGTGGACAGGAATACCCCTGCGCCAATCCATAGGACGCTTCCAATCATTATCAGCCAGGCACCGGAAAGGACAGTCCTTTTGCGTCCTTCTTCGGTCTCAACCTGTGCCGACACCGAAAGACCAAAGACATACAATGTCAGGAAAATCATCATCGGATAAAGCAAGCTCGAGGTCAGTTCTATTGAATTTGCAGCAAAAAGTCCCAGCATCAGCCCTAGAAGCCTGCATATTGCGAGGATCGCAGGCCCGATTATGAAGACGTTCTTGAACATGAAGTTGTATGAGCTGATCAGGGCCAGAAGAATGACACATCCGATTGCAGTTTTTATCCCGCATGGCACTGAGAGCCCAATTGCGACGATAAAGAGAAGCATGGCTGCGAATCTCGCGGCAACGGGACTAACCTGTCCTGAGGGGATCGGCCTTGATGGCCTTTCCTTAAGATCAGTTTCCATATCGGCAATGTCGTTTGTCACAAGTCCGAACATGTAGCAGGAAAGGACCGCACCAACTACATATATGAGATTCGCAGAACCAGTATCGCCTTTTGCAACCAGGTATCCGAATATTGCGTCACCAGGCACGGTGAAAAGGTTGGGGAACCTCAAAAGAGAAAGCCATGCCTTCATTTGAACTGCAATTTTATTATCTCCACACATCATGCACCTCTGACAGCCTTGAAAAATCTGAATGCGTTGTCAGTAGTCATCGCTGCAAGCTTTCCAGGTTCGATATTCTTCTGTTTGGCAACGAATCCTGCAACTACTGGCAGATATTCCGGATGATTCCTGCTTCCGCGGTGTGGGACAGGAGCGAGATAAGGCGAGTCTGTCTCGAGGAGCAAACGGTCATCCGGTATCACCTTCAGAAGCTCCCTTACATTCGTGGCCTTAGGGAAGGTGACAATACCGCCCACACTTATGAAAGCTCCTATAGCCAAAAACTTCAGACACCACTCATTTGTCCCAGTAAAACAGTGAAGGACGAACCTGCCACCCTGCCCTGCAAACCTGGCAAGGAGCCCATAAGAATCTTCGAATGCCCTGGAGCTATCCTGCTTGTCACGGCAGTGGACGATCAGGGGAAGCCTGTTATCGAGCGCCATATCAGCAAAGGACTGGAAGACCTTCTGCTGGGAAGAACGGTCTGAGTTCTCATAGAAATAATCAAGCCCCACTTCGCCAATTGCCGCAAGCTTCGGCTCCGAAAGAAATTCCTTGAACATTGATATGTCTTTTGCGAACTTCGCAGCTTCGTGTGGATGAACTCCGGCCGAGAACCAACAATCCTGAGTCTGCCTAGAAAACTCCCTCGCAAGACGGCTCTCGTCGAAACTGGCACCCACGGCGAGGAGATAGCGGACCCCCGTAGCACGGGCTTTTTCCGCATAATCGCCGATCACGCCGTCTTCATCATAAAAATGGAAATGTGTATCGAAGAGTTCCATGTTCATCCCGCAGGCCTATTCATGATCTTCCTGTTTTCGATTATCAATGCGACCAGCATCGCCAGGAAAGCAAGGGCGACGATAATGTTCCGCAGATACCATCCCGGTGGCCCGTCATAGTATGCTTCGAGAATGATATTTTCGCCGGCAGGCACTTCGATTTGGATACGGCCATCCTTTGAAATATTTTTAAGCAAAGTATCGTCATCGATTTGTGTGTCTCCAACAAAGATCTTCCAACCGGGGAAGTAGAGCTGGTTGATCATGATTGTCTGAGGTTTTCCGCTGGAAATGCCATATAGCATATGGTGCGGGTTGCTTCCAGGATATTCACCAATCTTGCATGCCGGATCATCGACAAGGATCATTGGTCCGTTGCCGCGCGGAGCGGCGGGTTGGAATTTTGCCGCAGTCTTGGGCAGGAACTCGTTGAAGGATTCATAGACGGCAATCTTCTCCAACCTCAGTTGCCTGTGGTATTTTATCACTTCCTTCATGTCATATTTGAACCCTACAAAGCGGAACATGTCCCAGTTCCATGCGATTATCGCAAGAATCAACACAGATATCGTAGCAATCACATTTAGCTCATTTTTGATTGATTCTGCAAGCTTAAAGACCCCGGATATACAGATTATCTGGAGTATCGCTATCACTGAAAGAAGCCTCCACGGAAACTGCACGAAATTCATCAGCGGGATATTCTTCCAGAGCAACTCCGAGACAGGTAGCATGAGCATAATGCACAAAATGTAGAGGATGAATATTGAAAGATAGAATTTGTTACGGCGGTTCAACCAGAATCCGACAATTGCAAGTATGAAATGAGGCAGACCAAGCTGGAAGGACATCCCGTCAACAGGACCTGGCTCTGAACCTCCAAATCCCCATGTCCTGGCAAAGAGCTGGGGGATGTAGACGATGTTACTTGCAGCTGAATATAGACCACTTATCGCCGCCTGGAAGTCAACATATTTCTTCATCTGGAATGCAGTGAACCAATAGGGCGAAGAGAATATCACTGCTGCAAGGAGGGAAACTGCTGCCGCACAAGCAAACTTGATGGCGTGTTTCCTTTCCAATTCAATACATAATGCCAGAACAATTGCACAGAAAAGCGGATAGAAGAACATGGATGTGAACGGATGGCAGTAGACAAGCGCCGCAAGCGTGAGGGAGAGTACGAAAACGGCAGGCATCAATGTCCTGTCCCCGGAAATCCGCTCCTTCAGGATTAATAGGCAATATATCGGCCATGGTGTCACAAACATGGCAAGCAGCTCGCTCAAGTCACCCCTCACATATATGTTCACATAAACATATGGTGTAAGCAGGAAGATTATCGAACAGAACAGGGAAACGAGACGTTTGCCAGTCATCTTCCTTATGAAAAGATAGACTCCGGCACCGCCCAGGAAGAACATCGCGATATTTGAGGCATAACTTGCAAGCAGAATATTATCCGTGAAGAAAGTGAAGAAAAGAGAAAAATAAAAATAACCCGGTTGGTAGAAGATGAATATCGGATATCCAAAACCGCCGTAATAATTCGGCATCCAGCGGGGATAGAGGATCCCGGCGTTGAAGGCGTCCCTGAACTGGTCAAGATGGCACAGATAACGGAGACCGTCATGGGAGTTCGGCCAGTTACCCGAAAGAATCAGACCAGACAGCATAAGAATTGAAGCAATCAGTATTATGGCAAAGTCGACAAATATTGGGAGCTTAATCTTATTCATATGCCTTCCAAAGCTTGAACATGTCGCCCAAGATGACGGACACATTTCCCATTTTCATCACTTTTGATCCTTTGATGTCGGTCCATTTCCTCACAGGATATTCTGCAATCTTCCTGTCCTTGAGCCTAAGAAAAAGCTCGACATCGAAAATCCATTTGGAGACAAAAGGCTCGGAGAAAGTCTTAACTACAAGTTCTTTCCTGAAGATCTTCGCACCACACTGGGAATCATATGTCCTTATCCCATAGAGGATCCTGAAGAGCAGGCAGAACACACGGCTGATGGCATGGCGTACCTTGCTGCGCCGGATGTCACTGCCAGGTTTTCTTATCCTGCTGGCGAACACGGCATCGGCATCCGGACAGGATGAATTCTTGAATTCGAGCATCCCCTGGAGTTCAGCAAGTGGTGTAGCCAAGTCGGCATCCCAGAAACCAGCCCATTCTATTTCATTGTAGAAAGCAAGGGAATTCAGATGCATCATGCCCCGCCTTACGGCTTCAGCTTTTCCGGAGTTCTTCTCCATGTCCAGGATCTCGGCAAAATCAGCAGCATTCTTCTTCAGGAACCCAAGCGTGTTGTCAGTTGAACCGTCGTTCACAAAGAGGAAGCGTACATCCTTGGAATACTTCCTGTATTCCTCAATGTTCAGCCTCATCTCCTCATTGTAGCATGGAACGACAAGGCAAATCCTTATTGGCAGACTACTCCTCATATCATCCTTGTTTGGGCTCATATGATTTGGGCAAATAGTTAATTTGAGTCAATAATATACTCAGCCGACGTATTTATTTTAGCCCGGTAAGATGGTATATCTCGAAATTAATTCCAGATGCTGTCGGAACCTGATTCAAGAGCTGAGATCCTGGCGGAGCCTGATCCAAATTTTTCTTTTCAGTCATCCTGCCGTCAGGCAATGGCAAAATCAGCCTGTCCAGCCGGATAAGAATTCCAGGATTACGTACCCCTTCCGAACCTGTATAAAGGCTTACTTTTTCAGACGGGAAACCTCTTTCAAGGTATCTCGCTGGGTTCTCTTTGAACAGGAAAAGCAGTATCGAATAAAACTCAGGCTTGAATTCAGCATCAGTGTTCTCCGGATAAAACACATATCTTGAAATGTAGAGCGTTTCTCCAGGAGCAAGATATGCCTTAGCCCTCTTCACCGCATCGATCACTGTTGAATTGAAGATCCAACCGCATGTCTTTGCATACCCTCCGAAATATGTGTTGAAATAATAAGGTATCTCCCATGCTGCAGCAATAATCGTTATTGCAAGCAGTATCGCGGTCTTACGTCGGCGTCTCCAAAGAAATAGAGCCCCTGACGTAGCAGCAAGCATCCAGAATATAGTACCGTTGATGCAGCAAGTACTATGGAAGTGTGTAATTGTCATGACCGCCGCTGCCGGATACAACAACAGGCATATCAGCATGAACCTGTAGAAGGGATTATTCCTAAAAAACCGGATAAAAACATATAGTCCGGCAATTATAAATGGAATCAGGAACATATACAACTCTCCTGCATACCTCGTGCAATGGGTTATGTTCGTATCGCCTGAGATAAAGAGAAAACCGGGCCCGAAATACTCGCAATACCTATCGAAGATCCTACCTGCAATATCGACAACACCGGAACTGTCCTGCCAAACACGCATTCCATAGAACCTATTCGTCATTGAAGAAGAACTGTTCGCTACTGAGATAATCATCGGCACCAGGCACACCACGTATGTCGATACGAAAACTGCAAAGATCTTCCATCTTTTGATGAGGGCTATATTGAGACTGAGGACAAATATCACGAGCGACAAGGCTGTTATAGGGCGACCGGCATGAGTGGAATACATCGCGAGTGAAAGCATGATTCCGGCAGCAAGCGCGCATGGGCGTGATCTTTCACACATGGATTTGAAAAGGAAGTAGAATCCAAGGCTTAAAAAGAAGAGCATTGCTGTAAAACCGCATACGAGTATTCTGCTTATCGGAAATATCCATGGAAGGAGAGAGAAAACGAATGCTGAAAAAAGCGCAATGTATCTGTTTCTGGAAACAAAACTGGCAAGAAAATAAAATGCTGCGGAAGCTGCAAGAAGAAAAAGAGCTGATGGAAGCCTGACAGCCCACATTTCAAGACCTGCGAATTTCATTAACGGCACGAGCACATAGACCATGACAGGATTGTGGTAGTTGTCGAACCCCCTGAAGAAAATCGGCAGAAGAACACCATGTTCATCCCTTGCGGTTTCTGCAATCGACAATGCATTATACGCAATCGAACTTTCATCCACGTGAATCCCTTCCGGCACCACCCCAAGCTTCCACAGGTGGAGGAAGATACTGACAGAAGCAAGCAGCGAGGCCAGCAGATAAAAAGCATATTTCTCGCTTGATAGTTTTCTGGAGATCATTTCTCCGCCCCCTTCACCTTGTAGATTTCAAAGCATATGCCAGATGGCGTTGGAATTTTATCGATAAGGACTGCCCCCTGTGGAATCCCTTCACTAGGATCATAATCATGCCTGAGGAATATTTTACCTGACTCATCTGGAAGGAGCAAACCATCAAGTCTCAGAAGTATCCCTTCCCTGTTTATTTTTCCGTCATAAAGGCATATCGAATCCCGGGGAATCCCACCTGCCTTGAAATATTCAGCCGGGGTAATTCCGGCAAAGAATATGAAACCCGTATGGAATGGAGATGCAAAGTCCTCCTTTATGATTTCCGGGAAAAATATGTATCTTGAAACATACAAGGTTTCGCCTTTGCCCAGATGCTCCAAGGCTTTCTGCAAGGCCTCCATCTGAGGTGCACTGAAAACTGCTCTCGAAGCCTTAAAATACCTATTGAAGTAGTCGCACATGTAGGCCGGCACCTCATACACCGCCAGGATAAGCGTAATAATTATAAGGACCATGAATTTTTTCCGTCTTTCCCATAGGAGTCTCGCGCCCAATGCCGAAAGCAGTAACCAGAAGATAGAACCACTGATGCAGCAAGTACTGTGGCCATGCCCTATCGTGAGCGCCGCCGCAACCGGATAAGTGACTATACTCCCCAGAAGAAATCTATAGTAAGGATTTTTCTTGAAGTATCTGATGCATGTCCAAAGGCCGGCAATTATGAAAGGAATGAGGAACAGATAAAGCTCTCCGGCCTGTCCCGTGGAATGTGTAATGTTAGGATCACCGGTAACGAACAGGAAAGCTGGTCCGAAATATTCCATATACCTGATGACAATCATTGAAATGCATTCAACCAATGTAGGATTGTCCTTCCATACGCTTATCTCGTTGAACCTACTGGTAATCGCGCTGTAATTGCCAAGGACATATATGATCACTGGCAGCATGAACAGGAAAAGAGCCACAGTGAAAACAAAAAAGGGGCGCCACCTCTTATAGATGCTAAAACAGAATGCAAGTGTATAGCAGATAAGTATTATGGCACTTACCGGACGACCCGAGTGGGTCGAGCACATTGAAATTGCAAATATCAGTCCTGAAAGCATGGCAAGGGGATATGACTCCCTTGAGATCGCCTTGAAGAGGAGGGTCATACCCGCTGCCAGGCAGAGCAACATAACTGTAAATCCGCAGATATTAATCCTGCTTATCGGGAATGCCCATGGCAAAAGTGAAAACACAAAAGCAGAAGCCAGCGCGATCCAATTGTTCCTGCAATATTTCTTGGACAGGAAAAATACTGCAATGGAAGCCAAGATGAGGAAGAAGGCGCTCGGAAACCTTAATGCGACCTTGGAATAGCCAAAGACCTTAACTATCGGTACAAGCACATAGATGGATACTGGATTCTTGTAATCTCCAAAGCATTTAAAGAATACAGGACATACTGCACCGTGTTCATCCTTGCCAGTATCAGCTATGCACAAAGCGTTGAAAGCTATCGATCCCTCATCGACATGAAGGCCGGGCGGGTGTTCACCAATCCGCCAGAAATGCAGGAAAGCACTTATCAGGAGAAAGACACCTGCAACAGCATAGAATAGGATTTTAGTGCTATTAATATTTTTCATTTCCAGATACCGTTGTTCCAGTGAATCGCTTAATTAAGGCAAAAGATGCAGCTGCCAGTATGATGAGAATTGCAAGAGCTGTAAAAATAATAGAACAGTTGACCAGTCCTGGGAGAAAATTATAGAAAAGAGCTGAGTTCTTTTCCTGAAAAAGATATATTCTCACATGCTCGAGCTGCGTTATGAATGAACAGGAGGCAAAGATAGAGAGAACCATGAGAAAGGCAGGGAACCCATAACGTACGCCTTTCTGCTCAAAGAAGCCCTTGGCTTGAAGCAGAGTCTCAGCAAATAACGGACATAACAGCGGTATTGCAAACAGCATATGCCTATAATCCAGATCATACCCTCCAATCGGAATGTCATAGCTGCATACGGCTGTAACAGATATGGCAAAACCGATCAAACATATCCATAATTCAGGACGTAGAACACGCTTCTGAAGAATAAGCAGTAAAGGCAAAAGGATCATGAAGATAAGGAATGATGATGACTGGAAGAGGGAAATGAATGGATATTCCGCAATTGAATATGACACCAGAAGGAGCTTCATATGTGTCGGCACATTGCTAAAATTGAAGGTTGTTGAAAGGCTTTCATGGAATTTGAGAGAGGAATGATGCATATGTGCTATTACGAATGGATTTTCGAAATTCACATAGTCGTATACAAGCAGGGGGATCATAGGAAGCACTGCTGAGATAACACCAGCAAGAAGTATCCTGGGCTTGAGGAATTCCTTGCCTGCGGCAAGCATATAAACTGCAATCGGCAAATAGAGCACTATGATGATATGTTCACAGAGGACAGCACAGGAAAGAGAGAAGCATGCCGCGGAAAGACATATTATCTTTCGCCTCTTTTTAAACTCAAAGAGGAGGAAATAAGCAATAGTCACCAGTATAACCGCAGGCACATGAGAATACAATAAAGTGGAATATCGTATCATAAGAGTTCCGAACAGGAAAAATACTGAGACAATCCCGGATATGAGCGGATCATAGTTCATCTGCCTCAAAGCATAATATACAAGGAAAGGAAATAGCGCACCTAATAGTGCTGGCACAAACAAAAGAAGTGCAAGGAGCCTGTTCTCAGTGTCATCGAGTTTGCCTTCGCTGAATTCATCAGTCTTTACCGGCATAAGGAACTTTTCTATAGGTTTGAATATTGCATGAAATGAGTAGAGCGTGAATGCCAGTCCGGGATTCCTGTCTGCAAAGCATTCCCCCTTGTATATGGCTGAGTCATGAAGGGCAAACCTGTAGTTGTCCCTCAACTTTGAATCACCATACTTCACTAGGGAATTGACGAGGGCGAAATGACTCCCATCATTGGTCGATACTATACCAATGCTCATGCTGTAAAAGAAAACTACAAGCAGGAACACGGCAATGCCGGGGTAAACATATCTTAACAATCCTAGCTTGTAATTATTATCTTTCATATTGAAAAATATATACCTCATGATGTTTCAATTCTATTATTTAATGTATATTCATGAAGAGCTTTAACAACAACCATGATATATTGACCGTGAAGAGCCCTCATGACACCGTTGCTAATTTTTACAGGAATCATCCTTGGTTTTATCCTCCCGGGGCTACTTGTAGCCCGGTTGCTTAACGGAAAAAATGATTTCGGTGCAGCATATATAGTATCCACCGTAATCCTATTCCAGATAATCTTTTGGACAGGAATTGCAGGATTCAAAATATCCATTTACAGCATCGGGCTTCAACTACTCACAATTAATTCTATTCTGCTTCTACTACTCCTAAAGAGAGGAATGCCCCCGGATACAAGAACCACTTCTGAATTCAGACTATCTGGGAAGGAGAAGATCCTTCTCCTTCCTATCTTCCTGAGCATCCTGCTTCTCTTCATGAAAACATCCATCTTTACGCTACCCCATGGAGACAAAGACTTCAGATGGTTCTTTCTTGCCACCAAAATCATCGAAACCGGCTCCTTTTCATACTATCCACCCCTCACTCCGCCTGAATATGAAATATATTTTTTCACAGAAGCCTTCCCTCCTTTGGTCTCATTCTCATATTTCTGGCTCTTCGGCCTTGTCGGAAAGACTGATCCAATGCTCGCATGCATTCCAACAATCTTTCAATATGTATTCATGTTCATATTTACATACAAGCTTTCCTCAGTGCTATTCGGCAGCAGGAAACATGCACTTATAAGCACATTGTTACTCGGGACTTCACCCCTGTTATTTTATTCCCTTTTAATTACTCAGGAGACCGGTCTTACCGCTTTATGCTCCGTTTCGCTTGTTTACTTTCTTCTCCGTAACAAAAGCCAGCCTGTTCAGGATATAGTTCTTGCATCATTCTCCGCATCGATGGGTGCCCTCTCAAGGGATTATGGTGCGATATTCGTTCTTTTCGGGGTCATCATAATCATCTGGAAGAAAATGTCACTTCGCAATCTCATTATTTTTCTCTTCATCTGCACTCTCCTTGTCGCTCCATGGTATATGCGAACTTTCTTTTTGACCGGAAATCCATTCTATAGCAATCCAATAGGAAATCTTTTTCCGGTAAACGAGGTACATGCCGGCATATTGGAAGGTTACAAAGATAGCATAGGTCTTCAAAGCTATTTGACGTTAAAAACTTTATTCCCCCTAGCCTCTGGATTGGCCCTAGTATTTGGAGTTCCGTTCTTTGCAGGTCTCATATCTTCAATTCTTGATTTCAGGAAACTTGGGTTCTTTATGGTCATCACACTAATCATGTGTATGCTTTGGATATACTCAATATGGATTCCAGCCGGCCTCTTTCATTCGATGAGGATACTAAGTCCGGTAATTGTCCTGAACTCAGTATGCGGAGCACATCTCTTGCTCATGATTTCCAAGATGCACGACAAGGCTTATAAAACAGTTATTTCTATTCTTGTAGTTTTATGCCTTGTCACCCTCATCCAGGATACCATTGTTCCCTGCACCCCTCTCCAGATAAGATCCAAAGAAGATTTCCTTCTTGCATCCTGTATAATTCCAGATCCAGACAATATTAGCGAAGAAATACTTGATCTTGTGCAATATCTTCCTGACAATTCATGTGTTTTGACTGAAAACCCGTTGTATCACGCAATCCTTGCAATGAACAAAGATAAAAGCAAGGGAATCAGGCTTGTTCCAATATGGAGTCCCGTAGTTAAATTCCTCTTTGGTAAAAGCAAATCATTCAACCAATCCTGCGGGGAATTGGAAAAACTCGGAATACGTTATGTCCTTATTGGACGTGAAGGAAATTTGAATATGAATTATCTTGGCAAATATGAATTCTTTCGCCTGTATCCATTGAACGCAAAACCTCTTGACGAAAAAAAGAAACTTTTCGAACTCCCCCTGGTCAATGGGACTTCATCCCCACAGTAATCAAGAACGACCGGCGCCGGCTCATGAAATCTGTACTAAAGATAAGACCGTCAAGTAAATTATACAGAGGCAACAGAGGACGGAGAAATGAACTTGCAATTGCCTTGTAATGCAGGCCGGAAAGATATCCGAGTTTAACTTTGAATCCATGCTTTTCAAATACCTCAGCCACTTCCTCTGCGCTTACAGGACATTCGTTCCTGGTAACACCTTTCTGACTGTGCAAGGGCGAACTGATATCCCGGTAAAGCCACATAAACGGATTGCTCTTATTAGGATCAAAAGCCACAAATGCCCCGCCCGGCTTCAGAACCCTGAAGGCTTCTTTCGCACATAGATTCTTATCAGGTAGATGATGAAGCATTCCACTGAAAAGGATGAAATCGAGACTTGAATCCTGGATAGGGAGGAATTCCACATCGCCATTTATTAGATCATGGACTTGCCCTTGATATCCACAGCGGAGTATCCTGAAACTCAGGTCAAGGCCGATTACGCTGAATCCTCTTTTCTTCAAAATTCCAGTAAAAACCCCGGAACCGCATCCCATGTCGGCGAAAAGTGAGCCTTCTTCAGGCTTCCTAATGGTCGACAGAATCTTGAGACATTCGCTTATGAGACGTTCCTTGCTCTCTGCATCGAAAACATCATATCCCTCTGGACCTGCGAATCCATCAAAGAAATCAATCTCTGCTTTCTTGTCCTGGAGAGATTTTGGCATATCCATTTTCAGAACACCTATTCCTTTTTCATACCATATATCTGAATAACAGCACTTTCACCTGCAACAATCGGTATTTCCTTGAGCAATTTAGCACCAGCCGGAACAGGCTCAGAATTCATAAACAAGTAATTGTTTCCATCTTCCCCCTTGAGACTGACGACGTTGGACCTGATCAGAATGCCCTTTCTATAAGCTCGCATGTCATATGCTGCAATCCTATTCCTTGGCAGTCCCTCCCTAAGATAAGTTGCTGGATGAATTTTGCCAAAAAAAAGCAGATCAACATACCAGAAAGGCTTGAATTCCTTATTTATCTTCTGGGGCACGACTGAGAACGAAACATATAAAATCTCATCAGGCTGAAGTTCCTGGAACGAATATTCGAAGGCTTCGATGAGTGGTGCGGCGAAATCCAACCTGGACCTTTTTACGTAGTCACCAAAATAGTTGTGCATATAGCAACCCAGTTCTATCAGGAACAAGAATGGCAGGAGATAAAAAGCCATCCGCGCCAGTTGACGACTCCTCCAATGCCAAAGGGCTCCCGCTCCAATAACTACAAATACGCTCCAAAATATGATCCCGTTCATGCACCGCATGCTGTGCATATGGTCTATGGTAAGGACAGCCGCAAGTGGATATAAAAGCAGCCCGAACAGTGCAAAACGCAGGTAAGGGTTTTTCTTGAATTTAATGATCGCATAGACTATCCCTGTAAGTATAAAGGGAGTCATTGAAAGAAAAATCTCACCTGCCGCACCTGTATGGTGTCTCAGATTCAAATCACCACTTATAAGGAGAAACCTCGGGCTGAAATATTCCAGATATCTCTCAAATATCCTGGAGATGGTCTCAGAAACACCACTGGTGCCACCCCAGACCTTCAGCAGTGAAAACCTGCTTGTCATGCTTTCAGGATTTCCTAATACATATAGGATCATGGGAATCAGGGAAATCAGATAGCCAGCAATGAAACTTGCAAAAACCTTCCATCGTCTTATTAGAAAAACATTCATTGCAACTACAAAACAGACAAGGATGGCTGCCGTCATTGGTCTGCCAATGTTGTGTGCATACATTGCAAAAGCCCAACAGACTCCTGAAATTGCCGCCAGCGTCAATGAGTGTTTTCTGAAAGCCCTAATAAGCAGGTACCAACCTGCCACCATTCCCAAAAGCATTGCGGAATACCCGCCAATCCCTACCCTACTGATTGGGAAAAGCCAGGGGGTCACTGAAAATACAAAAGCCGAACAAAGGCATATCCATCTGTTGCTACAATACTCCATTGCGAGGAAATAAAATGCTATCGATGCAAGAATCAGAAAGATTGCACTTGGTAATCGCACAACCCATTTTTCAGGCCCAAAGATCTTTATCAATGGCGCAAGCAGATATATCATGACCGGCTCATGGTAATTGCCAAACGCTTTGAAAAGAACAGGATATTTCGTTCCATATTCATCAGCGCCGGTCTCGGCGATGCACCATGCATTGTAACCTACCGATGCCTCGTCCGCATAGAATCCGTTAGGTATCTCGCCGATCTTCCAGAAATGCAGGAAGCAGGAGATGACCAACAGCACAAATGCGGCTGCAATGAAATAGCGTTTATCCTTTGCCGTGAAGTTTGTAATTTTCATAATTAAATACAGTTTATTATCCAATAGGGCATAATTCAAACACGGAAGGTTCACATCACTATGGATTTGCAAGGTTTCTTCCTAAGGAATCCAGCGATCCGCCCCATGAACGTCTTTGCAGGATTCAGCGGAGGGCCGGATTCGACTGCCCTGCTAATCCTACTTGAAGAGGAATCTAAGTGCCAAGGCTTTCGTCTCAAAGCCGTACATTTCGAGCACGGCCTCCGTGGAAAAGAAGGTACTGAAGATGCGGGCTGGTGCCGCAGATTCTGCGAGTTTCGCAATATTGACTTCCTTGAGATCAGCCTCAATGTCAACAGTTCCGTCCGCCCTGGCGAAAGCATCGAGTCCGCGGCCAGAAGGCTCAGGCTCAGGGAATGGAACGATATTGCGGATGAGCCTGCTTCTTTCGTAGCACTCGGTCACAACGCCAACGACAAGGTTGAAAATGTCTTTCTCAGGCTCCTCAGAGGATCTAATTCGTCAGGATTGACCTCCCTTCGAGAGGTCCAGAAGCTTGGAAAAATCACCATCATCCGCCCCATACTCCATTTCAGGCGTTATGAAATTGAAAACTACCTTAGGCTCAAAGGAGTCACTGACTGGCGAATTGACCGTACAAACTCCGAAGATGGCTACAGGAGGAACTTTTTCAGGAACAAGGTAATACCGCTTATCTCAGAACGCTTCCCCAATGCAGGTGCCGCTGTGATGAAATCTGTTTTCGCCTTGGAACAGGATGCTGAGTTCCTAGAATCCGTTACCTGCGGGATCTTCAAGCCAGTGAAAGGCAGGAAAACTTTGGAGATTGAATTCCTCATAGCCATGCACCCCGCAATCCTTGTCAGATTCCTGAGGCTCTGGATATCAGAACTCACCGGGGCAGATTTCATACCTGACAGTGAATTCATCTCCAGATTCTCCGAGGAGTTGAATAGGGCTTTCGAGAAAAAAACAACCGGCAAGAGTTCATTCCTCCTTCCTGTCAACGGAGAGACAGTCTTCCTGAAATTCAAAAATGGTGCCGTGTCATTCTACAACTCAAGGAGCTCCGTCGGAAACACACAAGGTAGATGGGCCTGGAGAACTGTTCTGGAGTTTTCATGGGGATCCGCAGCCATGAAGTCAAACATGATCCAAGCCAGGGAGAACCTGAAATTCGCACGTGGGGAAGATACCGTCTATTTCGATGCTGACAAACTTCCTGACGAACTTGATGTAAGACAGTGGCGTAATGGTGACAAGATGATCCCGTTCGGCAAAGATTCCCCAGTACACCTCAAGAAGCTTTTCGAATCAAAGAAACTCGATGTTGACGCCAAGGCTTCGACACCTGTAGTATGCATCCCCGGCGGCGAGATTATCTGGATTCCCGGGATCAGGCGTGCGAACTTCGCAAACATCACTTCGAAGACAAAGCGAATCGCAGTCTTGACTGCCGCACGTGAAAACTGAATTGTTTGGTATATATTATATAAAAGAAAATTCAGGTGGGGGTGTAACATGAAAACAAGAATATCCATAATCCTTTTCCTATTTATCATTGCGGTATTTTCCTTCTGTGCCGATGAAGCTGCTCCCGCCGCAGGGGACAATCCCGACAACGCCGCCGACCAGAAGAAACCAAAGACTGTGGTTATAAAGCCAACCGGTGAATTCAAATACAAGCTCATCCCCCTCAAGAGCCTTGATTTCTCAACTGTAGACAGCGTATGCCGTCCGATGCTTTCCAAGGATGGAATCCTGACTTACGAGGAGAAACGCGGTTCGATACTTGTCGGCGATACACCTGAAGTAATTGCCAAGATAATGAAGGTCCTAGAAGATATTGATCCCGAAGCCGCCAACATAAGGATCGACATCGACTTCATGAATACAGGAAGCGGTGCAAGCGGCGGTGTTAATGTCGAGGTCGGTTATGGCAAGGGCATCAAGCCCAATCAGGTGATTATTGTTGACGGCAAGGTCGTAAAGCCAAAGTCCATCGATATCAAAGCCTCCAACAACAGCGATACAAACATCAGGAACAATTCACAGTTCATCACTACGAAAAGCGGGTATCCGGCATCACTGTTCGTTGGTAAGACCATAGCCGATCCAAGCTGGCTTTACAATTACAAACTCTTCGCTCCAACGGTAGTTGTCGGAGGAGGTTCCACTATTATCATACCTAACACGCCCGGCTTTGTCATGAGGGATGTCGGCTCGAAGCTCATGGTGCTTCCCAGACTGAGGGATGACGGGTTAATTGACGTTGAAATATATCCAGAGGTAAGCTATATCGACGGAAAGGGAGCAAAAAAATCAGTCCGAGTCGAAAGCATTGTCACCCAGCTCACTGTGCAGGAGGGACAGAGGATAAGCATCGGCGGAGCAGTCAGCTCACAGAAGGAATTCTACAAGAACCTCTTCGGGCCCCAGTTCCTGAGCATAGACAACAAGACCAACGTCCTCGACATGTATCTCAAGGCCACGGTACTCAAGCCCGCAGCGAAAAAAGCCTCTGAACAGCCTGCGGCAAATGACGGCGATGTCCTTAAAAGCCCTCATCAATGGAGATAAGGAAGCTTAACATCAAGGAATGAAATATGGATGCAATTGAAGTTTTGCGGAAACGCAGGAGCATCAGGAAATATCTGAAGGAACCTGTCTCCAAGGCGGACATAGAAACAATTGTCGACTGCGGCCGTCTCGCAGCGACAGCACGCAATGAACAGCCCTGGGAGTTCATAGCAGTCACCGATGCAAAGATGCGGAAGACTCTGGCAGACATAACTGAGTATGGTAAATTCATTGCCGATTCACCGGTATGCATTTGTGTCTTCTGCAGGGATACGAAATATTATATCGAGGACGGAGCAGCCGCCACTGAGAACATACTTCTCGCAGCAAGGGCGTTGGGACTCGGGACCTGCTGGGTCGCCGGTGACAAGAAGCCGTATGCAGACAAGGTCGCCAAAACACTCGGAGTCCCTGCCGGTTACAAGCTCATGAGCTTCATATCCCTCGGATACTGTGAGGATATTGAACCGAAATGCGTCAAGAGAACTCTCAAGGATGTCCTTCACTGGGAGAAGTTCTGATGCTTGAAAACTGCAAGATCATAAGCAATGCCTGCATAGGCGGCTCATATTACAAGGTCATTTTCAAGGCACCCGGTATCTCTCCAAAGGTCAAGCCCGGCCAGTTCATCCATGTTCAGATCGCGAATCTGCGTGACAGGATCCTGCGACGTCCGTTCAGCATCTGCGATGCGAATGCCAAAGGGGAACTTACGGTAATCTATAAGGTAATAGGTGAAGGGACCGCAGTTCTTTCGAAACTCACTTCCGGCACCGAATGCAACCTGATGGGCCCACAGGGAAAACCATTCACCATCCCAGGCAAAAAGCAGTTCCCGATATTGGTTGCCGGCGGATACGGTTCCGCAGCGACTTATCTTCTGGCGAAAAAGTGCCCTCAAAAGGGCCTACTTCTTATTGGTGCCAGATCTTCTGCCGACCTCATACTGGTCGATGAATTCAAGAAATCAGGATTCAAGGTGCAGGTAGCTACCGAGGACGGTTCGATCGGGACGAAAGGACTTGTTACAAAACTCATCGAAGGAGTCATAAGGGAACCTCCCGCCAAGAACATATGTTTCTTTGGATGCGGACCGCACGGAATGCTTATGGCCATGGGAAAACTTCTCCTTAAGAACACTCTTAAAGGAGAACTGAGCCTTGACCATCTCATGTGCTGCGGCATAGGAGCCTGCTATGCTTGTGTCGTAAAAGTCAAGGATGAATCAAAGGCGGACGGCTGGCGTTTCGCCAGAACCTGCAAGGAAGGTCCGGTATTCCCGGCAACAGCCATCTACTACGACGGAAAATAATACTATAAATATCTTTTTTTCCGGATTCACCCGAACTTTTTCAATTAGACGCTGTCTAAAATTACAGAGCGGTCGGGTTATCATGACACCAACGTCATCAGACGTTCATTTTGACCCCCTCAAAATAGATGACCCGCCGCTCGGTTTTAAAAACTTAGGCACACAAACAGGAAAAATAAGGTTGGCGAGAAAAATAATTCAATAAAACATCATACAGGAGACCTATCATGAACCAGAACGAGTTGCAGGAGCTTCAAGGTAAAATCCGTGAAGCGTCGCATTTCATCCAGCCGGTCAAGACAGAAATAGGGAGGATCATTGTCGGCCAGGAGAAACTGGTCAACAGCCTGATACTCGCCATAATCGCCGATGGTCACATATTGATTGAAGGATTGCCAGGCCTTGCAAAGACACTCGCCGTAAAGACACTGTCACAATCCTTGAACGGCACATTTTCCAGGATACAGTTCACTCCTGACCTCCTGCCAGCGGACGTCATTGGCACCAACATCTATAACCAGCAGGACCATACATTCAGCGTAAAGATCGGTCCGGTCTTCGCCAATATAGTACTGGCAGATGAGATAAACCGGGCCCCTGCAAAAGTCCAGAGCGCCCTTCTTGAGTGCATGCAGGAAAAACAGGTGACCATAGCGGGTAAGAAATTGGAAATGCCTCGCCCATTCCTTGTTATGGCGACACAGAATCCGATAGAACACGAGGGTACTTATGCCCTTCCCGAAGCACAGGTTGACCGTTTCATGTTCAAGCTCGAACTTGAGTATCCGTCAAGGAGCGAGGAGAAGGACATAGTCAACAGGATGGCACATCCTGAACTTGTCCTCAACGCCTTATCCGTCGCAACCTTGGACAATATAAAGAAGGCGAGGGAATGGGTTGATAGGATCTACATCGATGAAAAGATCGTGGAATACATTCTCGACATCACAATAGCCACTCGCCCTAAAAAGAGGAAGGAGCTCTCACAGCGCCAGGCCGAGGCAAAACTCGATTATCTGGACAATTACATCCAGTATGGCGCATCGCCACGTGCCGCCATAATGATGACGGTTGCATCCAAGGCTACGGCATTCATGGAAGGACGTGCGTACGTAGTTCCTCAGGATGTGAAGAATATTGCAGCCGACATCCTCCGTCACAGGATCATCCTCTCATATGAGGCGGAAGCCGAGCAGATCACGACGAACGAGATCGTCCGCAGGATACTAGATGAACTCAGGACACCATAAGACATTTCGATTGCAGGTTTTGATTTTCGATTTACAAGAAAGAAATAGGCCAGATGAACACCAAGGAAATAATATCTCAGGTACGCAGGATAGAAATAAAGACACGCAGGATCGTAGATGATATCACTGCAGGCGCCTACCACAGCGTATTCAAGGGACGCGGAATTGAGTTTGAAGAGGTACGCGAATACACTCCCGAAGACGACGTCAGGGACATCGACTGGAACGTCACGGCAAGGATGGGCTCCCCCTTCATAAAGAAATACATCGAAGAGCGTGAACTGACCGTCATGATCGCGATTGACGCTTCGGCATCGACCGCCTTCGGGAGTCTCGACAAGACCAAGAATGAGAGGGCGATCGAGATTGCCTCACTCCTGGCATTCAGTGCAATACGGAATAACGACAAGGTCGGACTGATGATCTTCACTGACAAGACCGAACTCTATCTTCCTCCGCGCGCCGGGAAAACACATGGTCTCAGGCTGATCAGGGAAATGCTCGCCAGAAAACCGGTTTCAAAGGGAACTGATATCTCCTCTGCACTGAACAGGATGATGAAAATGCTTCGCAAAAGGGCTGTCATCTTCCTGATAAGCGATTTCCTTGATGAAAAGGATTTTGCAAGACGGCTTACTGCCGTGAACAAACGTCATGATGTCATAGCGGTAAGGATCCTCGATCCTGTTGAATTCAAATGGCCGGGAACATCAAGCATCTCCCTTGAGGATGCCGAGGATGGCAGCAACATTGATCTATTCATGACAGGAAGCAGTCTCAAAGATGGATATTCCGCCAGTGCACTTCAAATGCATGAAAGGAACGAGACGGCCTGCAAGCGGGCCAAGGTCGATCTGATTGATATAAAATGCGGTGAGGACTTCATAAAGCCCCTCGTGGGATTTTTCAGACAAAGGGAACAGTTCCGCAGGTAATATGAATCGATAAATGAGTGAATCCTCCTTCGGCAGACAAGTCGGAGAAAAGGTGATAAGATGAAGAACTGGAAGAAAAAAATATCAGTAACAGTTGCAGCTATACTATTGATTCTCCTTGCGATATCCACAGCTGTGGCGTTGAAATACGCCCAGGGCAGGAAGACTGGTTCTGACATCACCGCACCTGTTATCCAGCTCTCACCTGTCAAGGATATAAAACTCGGAAATACAGTAACAGCAGAAGAGGTCATCACATGTCCCTGGCATAGATGGCCAGTCAAGGCAAATGTCACTCCCGGCAAGGGTTCACAGGGAACTGGAAATACAAGGATAGGCCTTTCAGGGATTGGCTGGGGTTCATGGAAATGGAAGGTTTCAACGAAGGTCCAACCCTATCTCAACGGAAAGATCGAGGAAGGGAAGATAGATGTTGAGCTGAACCCTCCAACAGCTTTCGACAAACAGAAGTCCTTGAGTTCGACCATACCATCCTTTGAGTCTGCCGCAATAGATACGGGAACCTCACAGGAATTATCAATAGCTGGAAGCCTGATGAAGAAAATCGTTTCCAACAGGACACTTCTTATAATTACTGCAATCATCCTGCTCATCACCATCATCTCCGTATTCCTTATCTTCAGAAACAGGACGCAGACACCTGTCAGGATAATTCCCCCATGGGACATAGCCCTGTTGGAGTTCTCCAAGCTGCGTAGTGAGCTCAAGGAGGGGAAGCTTTCAGCTGACCTTTGCATATCCAGGCTTACCGACATAATCAGGAACTATCTCGAAAAGAGGTTTTCACTTCATGCACCGACACAGACAACTGTTGAATTCCTCGAGGATCTCAAACGTGAGAATAGTCCGCTGAAGTCGGAAGACAGGAATTTCCTTGGAGATTTCATGAGAGCTGCAGATCTTGTAAAGTTTGCGAAACTTCCGGCAGACGAGAAACTTTTTGAAAATGCCATAGTCAAGGCCGAAGCCTTGGTCATCACAACGAAGCCGGTGGAACAGGTCGATGGTCGTCGGTCATCGGCCGCCAGCGGAAATTCCACAGTCAAGACTTTGATTTTCATCTATGTGCCTTTGTGCCTATTCAGCTTAGGAGCTTTAATCATATGAATTTCGCATATCCATGGTTGTTACTTCTATTAATCCCCCTGGTAGGGCTTCTATATCATGTCATGAAGCGGAGAAATCCCACACTGATCATCTCTTCCACAAAGCCTTTCTCCCAATCCGGCCATTCCAGAAGGTCCCTGCTCCTATCCAATTTTCCAGTGATCATATATTTCATAGCCACGGCAATTCTCATTCTTGCCGCAGCTCGCCCGCAGCATGGAATCGATGAATTCAAGCAACGGGCTGAAGGAATAGACATCATGCTCATACTCGATGTTTCTCCAAGCATGCAGGCTTTCGACATACCGGAGAAATACACCAGCGGTAAGGAAGTGGCTGAAGCAATAAATTCCGGGAAACTGAAATCCAGGGTTGATATTGCCAAGGAAGAGATTAAGAAATTCATTGAGACCAGACCCAATGACAGGATAGGCCTTGTCGCGTTCGCGGCCCTGCCCTATGCGGCATGCCCTCCCACCCTCGATCATTCATGGCTTTTCGCCCATCTCGACAGGCTTGACGCCGGATGTCTTGGTGACCAGACAGGAATCGCAAGTCCGATATCCAGTGCTGTAAGCAGGCTGAAGAACTGCGAGTCAAAAAGGAAGGTCGCCGTGCTGTTTACCGACGGCAGGAACAATGTCAATGCCCAGATCACACCGATCCAAGCCGCGAAACTCGCAAAGACCTTTGACATCACAGTGTATACAGTCGGCATTGGCAGCAAGAATTCATTCATCATCCAGGAGGGTTTCTTCGGCAAACAGCTCGTTCCTCTCCAAGATGAATTCGATGAGAAGCTCCTCAAGGAAATTGCAGAGACAACGGGAGGCAGATACTTTACTGCGGCTGACAAGGAAGGATTCCGTAAGACAATGGAGGAAATAGACAAACTTGAGAAGACCAGCGTGGAACAGCCCCGTTTTGTCGATTATAAGGAACTGGCGCCACCGTTGATAATAACAGCACTGTGCCTGTTCCTCGCAGGTTTCATCCTCAGCTCTACCTGGTTCTTGAAGGTCCCATAATGCCTTCGAGTCACCTTCTTGCATCTTCAGTGCCTATCTTCAAAACATAGAACAGCGATACCAGCATTGCCGCAAGGGATATCAGTGCCGACGGAATTATGGATTCAGTTGCGGAACGGATGAAACTGCTGGTCAGGGTCGCGCCAAGCGCCGCAGGGAACATTATCACAGTAACAAGTGACACATAGGTCGGTCGCTTGTCATCGGGAGATATCTGTATCGGATACGCCATATTCGCTACCCTATCCATGAAGAACACCATTCCAAATATGAAGAATATCACCAGGAACTGCCATTCCGTCGATGCATATGGCAACAGGAAGAAGAGGAGGATCGACAAGCTTCGGGAAATCACAAGGATGTGCCTGCATCCATAGTAGTCTCCCACGAAACCGGCAATTATATTACCCGTAATGCCGCCAATCATCTGCACGGTCAGAAGCACTCCGGAATAGCTCAAGTCCTTTCCCAGGACATGCATGGCATGGATCGCCAGAAAGGGAATAGCTACATAATATCCATATCCGAAGAATATCGAAAGCATCAGGTTCCTGAGCTTATGATCATTCCTTATTATCTCAGGGACTGAGGACAAGTTGTCGATCAGGTCAACAGTCCTACCACCGTTTTTCTTCTCAGGAACATGTATTTCATCCACCATCGATATAGCAAACCATGATGCTGTCAGGAATCCGAAAGCAATAAGGTGCATTATCCCGTATCCAGTGATCCCCGGATATATCGTAAGTATATCCTTGACTGCAAACCCCGCAGATATTCCAAGGAGGACAGTTATGATAAAACGAAGGCTGTTGACCGATGCCATCCTGTTCCTGGGAATGATCCTCGATGTAAGCTCCCAAAAACTCGTTGCTCCGAAACCTCCGAAGAGTCCGGAGAGAAGTGGAGCTAGTGCGACTATCCAGAGCGCATCAGAAGTCGGAATATCCTTCCATAAAAGAAGAGTTGTTCCTGCAATTACATACGGCGCCCTCTGGAAGATTCCAATCAGCAAGGTATATCGTTTGACCTTGTGAAGTCTTTCAACAATATGGGCGGTAAATAACGGTGGCAGGAACCAGCCAAGCCCCATCATCACAGGCATGAGTGCAATAAGCCAGTTTGCCCCTCCGAGATCCTTGACAATGCCAGGAAGGATGGTCTCGGCGCTCAGGAAACACATACCTCCCATGTAGAGCCCGCCGTCAATCGAGAAGAGTATGTAATTCCGCCATATGAACGGCGGACCTTTGCCATGTGCTGTCATCTATGTAATAATTCCAAAACAAAATTCTTGTTATCAAACAAATCTCAGCTTCAAAATCGATATTATCACTTTCCCTGTGTAATCTGCGTGTTCTGTGGTTATGACTATTTACCTTTCAGTTCGCGCATTTCCGGTATTGAATCCGCTGCACCTTTCCTGGTCACACAGATCGCCGCCGCACGACAAGCAAGTTTCATGGCATCAGACGTAGCTACCCCCTTTGAGATTTCCGCCAGAAAATATCCGATGAAAGTATCACCGGCAGCTGTCGTATCGACGGGCTTAACCTTAACAGGAGGAACAAAGCTGATCTTATCTCCATCCAGATAAGCCGCTCCTTTTGAACCAAGCGTCATTATTGTCAGAGCTCCAGGATATTTCCTCTTCATTTCAAGGATCACTGCCTCGAAGCCTTTTTTCCCTGTAAGGTCTGCACCTTCGATCTCATTAAGAATGAAGATATCAACCAGTTTAAGCGGATATGACACTACCGGCTTGTTCATTGGTGCTGGATTCAGGACAATCTTCATCCCTTTTTCATGTGCCATTTTCATTATCTGGGGGATCGAACTGATTTCGTTCTGGAGCAGAAGGATATCCCCTTTCTTGAATTTAGATATCACTGACTTTGCAAATTTCGCGTCAATATCCTGGTTCGCACCACCATACAGCACTATCGAGTTCTCACCCGTTTTGCTGACCTGTATTACCGCATGACCGGTAGGAACGTCCCCCGTCTTGAGATAATCAGCGTGAACTCCGAACTTCTTGAGATTGTCTTTCAACCATATCCCATCAGCTCCGATCTTTCCGGCATGAAAAACATCCGCCCCGGCCTTAGCGAGTGCGATTGACTGGTTGGCCCCTTTCCCTCCGGAAAATCTCTCATATGACAGGCTTGACATAGTCTCACCAGGCCTGACAAAGTGATCCACCGAATATACATGATCTATATTTACAGAGCCAAAATTGAGTATCTTCATTCCTTCCTCCAGATGTTCACTTGCTTTCATCAATCCAAATAAGATATCATGCCCGGATATATTGTCCAAAGAAAGCTCATGGCATGAGAGGTGCCCGTACTACATGGTCGCGAATCATCTAATTGGCCTACAGGTAGTTGCAACATATCTATCACTCTTTTGCAATAATTAATGGAATCAATCCGTTCTATATGGGATTCAGAGTAGCAAATTGACCATGTTTCATTGTAAAAAGACATAGGAATGCTATAGTTTATGCCCATAAAATTTTTCAAACCCTAAAAGGAGAAAGAACATGAAGAAACTGCTCATGCTGCTCGTGGCCGTCGGACTCGTAACAGGAATCGCCGCCTTTGCTGAAGGAGACAAGAAGGCCGACAAGGGCGATGCCAAGAAGAATGAAGCCGCTGCGGGTGCCAAGGAAATCGAGATCACCGGCAAGGTGGTAAAAGGCGAGAAGGAAGGTATGTTCATGCTTGAAATGGCTGATGGCAAGGCAATGCTGCCCAAGGGAAAAGAAGATGCAACCAATCCCGAGAAGTTCCTTGACAAGA
>CAZRKP010000005.1:0-184857 GCA_964600895.1 uncultured Victivallis sp. | reverse complement strand
GAAATATACCGGGCTTTACGGGCCGAACTGTGGACAGAATTACAAGGAAGCTCCAATTGCCCACAATGGAGGAAGTCCGGCACCAGATTTCAGGATGCAGCTTAAGAATGTCTATCGTCCATCATATCTCTGCATGTTCATGGATGCTGCAATGTCGGGTGACATGGCAGGACAGGCGTATTTGTTTACCTCTGCCCCGCACGCATGGTTCACATGGACATGGAACTATGACTCAAATCCCTATCAGTCGCTGCCGGGTTACGCCGATCTGGATATGAACGGTTGGGATGACCACTGCATCCGGTTCAGACACAGCAACAACAGGAGCGCCAATTTCGTGATGGTGGACGGACATGCGGAAGGAATTGTCAAGACCAATGTCAAGGCCGTCAACATAGCAAATAGAAAACAGTATTTCTGAAAACAGTTGAAAATACATGGACAAATATTCCCTGAGGAAAATATTAATGGACAAGAAATTCACCCTGATTGAGCTTCTGGTCGTGATTGCCATAATCGGCATACTTTGCTGTCTGCTGCTTCCGGCTCTTGCCAATGCCAAGGAATCTGCAAGGAGCATCTGCTGCCTGGGCAACCTCAAGCAGATTGGGCTTGCCGCCCAGTTATACGCACAGGACTGGGACAATGAGATACCTCCTTACCAGAGCGTGGGAATTCCGGACAATACCTTCGGGACACTGGCGGACTATCTTGGAGGAAAGACTACGAGCGCGGTCAATGTCTGTCCTTCTGAAAACTACAAGAGCAACCAGTGGGCGAAGAAATTTCCAGTCCATTATGCACCCAATGGTTCGTTCATCTGCGCGGTCTGGGACAATGTAGGGAGCCAGTATTTCCATCTGAAGACGAGTGAAATACTGCGCCCTTCAAATCTGTTCATGTATTCCGATCAGGCGGTTACATGGTGCTGGGGCTACAACGGCGACTGCGGATTCGTCACAAACAATCCAGCATCCTGGTTCGCATGGAGATGGGATTATGCATCTACAAAGGGTGACACGGCGCTTCCTGTCTATGGTACAGGATATTCGTATCAGGAATGGGCACCGCATTTCAGGCACATGCAATTCAGGGCGTGCAATTTTACATTTACTGACGGACATGCCGGGAGCATGAGGATGGGAGAGGTGAAAGCATACAATACTGTAAACTGTTTCTGCAGGCCTGCCCTTTGTCCGGAATCACATTAAATTCGGAGAGGATCACAATGTTTCATTCATCTGTAAGGATATTTGCAACAGCAATTCTCATATCCAGCACTTCTTTGTCGGCAGCTGATCCTGTTGCCGTTGGAAAGGGATCCTATGCAAGTGCTCCTCCAAGCGAGAAGGACGTGAATGAACTGCTGGCCAGGAAACCGAATCTTGAACCGGAATCTGCCAATCCGCCTCTGCCCACCAACGACTGGTGGACGACCCAGCTCATGGAACCATGGCCGGGTAAGATGTGGGCGACGCCGGCGACAATAAGCGCCAACAGTTCAGGTGTACGGGTATGGTATCCGATGAACTGGAACCAGGGCGGCACAGAGATGGATCAGGGCGAACCTCTTGAAGTTGTTGCAGTGAACCGCGGACCTGCAGCTCCTGACGCCGATATTGTTGTCTGTGATTTCGAATCCGATGTCTGGCCTGCAGACTGGAAGATCAATGGTACCGGCTGGGGTAAGGGACCGGCTGTGAATTCCACTGCGAGGGAAAAGGCGAATGGAATAGCAGGTCAGCGCTACGCGAACAGCTTCCTTCCGGAAGGAGATCGCGGGCAGGGTGATATTCTTACTTCACCATTCACAATTCAACGGGATTATATCTCCTTGCTTGTCGGCGGAGGCGGTGACGGCAAAAAGGCACGTATAGCCCTTGAGATAGACGGAAAGGAAATCTGTTCCGAATCAGGAAAGAATTCCTGGGACTTCAAACCCTATATCTGGGATGTGAAGGCTTACAAGGGAAAACAGGCCCGTATCCATCTCATAGATCAGACAGGCGGTGGTTGGGGATGGGTTGCTGTGGATCAGATCGTCCAGACCAACAGCAGTCAGCCGGTGACTGCCGGACTTTTCAAGAGCTGCTCGACAAAAAGCTGGGGTGACTGGACACAGGTCATGCGTCTCCGTACCGAACCTGAAAAATATGTTGATGCCACCTACGGACACGGTCTTCCATTCGTATGGATCGAAAGCAAGGGAGTGGACCTCAACGTTCCCGGAACTGGAGATTCCATTGCAGATGTTTCTGGCAAGGCAGTGAAACTCCCATATACCGGTGATGCTCTTGTGCTCACGCGCGGACCTCGCACGTTTGCACTGTTCACTCCTGAGAAGACGGAATTTTCTCCAATCGGCGGAGGTATCGATCTGAAATTCTCCGGTGCATCGAAATTTGTCGTCGTTGCTCTCCTGCCAGATGCCAAGTCCGCTCCAATATTCCAGAAATATGCCTATGCAGTTCCTCGTGATTCTAAGTTGACATATAAATATGACCGTGATGCCGGCGAAGTTGTCACGACCTGGACGATCACCGCTGATGCGCTACGTGGTGCATCAAAGGAAGTCCTGCAGGGCTGGATTCCGCACCATTACCGTACCACCCGTCAAAAACTGCCGTTCATTGAGCCGACATTTGCAACCTTGCGTGGAAAAATGAAACTGGCCCCGGGAAACAGCTTTGAAATAGCCTGGCCGTTCAAGGGGCTTCTTCCTGTTATGCCGGCTCCGACGGACACGGAAGGATTTGCCAATCCGTACCAGCCAGCAAGGATGACTGAGTTCATACAGAAATGGACAGCTGAGAAAAACGGCAAGAAATATGGTGACGATACCTACTGGGGAGCGAAGGATTTTCTTGTCATGGCAGAGACTATGGCCATGGCGCGCCAGCTGAAGCTTCCTGAAGCCGACAAGTTACATGAAATGACAAAGACCTGCCTGACAGACTGGCTTACATACACTCCCGGCGAGAACGCCCACTTCTTCGCAAAATATCCTCCACCATGGAGCGGTCTGGTGGGATTCAAGACAAGTTATGGGTCCGGAGGTTTCACAGACAACCATTTCCATTATGGATATTTTACGTTAGCTGGAGCACTACTTGCAATGGAGGATCCTCAGTGGGGCTTGGATTACGGACCGATGCTGAAGCTGGTCGCAAAGCAGTATGCAAACTGGGACCGGAAAGACAAGGATTTTCCCTGGATGCGCTGCTTCGATCCCTGGAACGGACATTGTTATGCTGGAGGAGGATCGAACTTCAATGACGGCAACAACCAGGAATCTTCTTCTGAATCGATGGGGGGATGGACAGGCTTGTTCCTGCTGGGAGTCATGCTGAAGGACGAGGACATGGTTGCTGCCGGAGCGATGGGATGGGCGATAGAGGCTGAGGCAATCGCCGAATATTGGAACGATTATTATTCCTGGAAGATCGGGCCCGAAGCTTCTAACTACTCGCCTAACTACAAGAACAAGCATACGATCGTCAGCGTTCTCCGGGACCGCGATATTGGATACTGGACCTGGTTCAGCGGTGAGGCGATACATGTCTACGGAATCCAGTGGTTGCCGATGTGGACCTCCCTGCAATATCTTGGAAAAGATCCCGCATTCGCGACCTGGCAGGTGGACAACATGCTGAAGGTGCAGGGCAAGGGGACGCCTGTCCCTTTCACTAAACTTGGCGACGACTGGGGAAACATCGCGGTCGGATATGCCATGTTCGGTGATCCTGCCCGTGCTGCAAAAGTACTTGATGAGGCATATACGGCAAACGACAAGCTTGGCCAGTTCGGCCGGGCGACACTTACATATTATTATACGCACAGCCTTCAGTCGCTTGGACAGATAGCCTGGAACTGCAATACATCGGTTCCATCCAGCACCGTGTTCCGCGATGCAAAAGGAAGGTATACCGCCGTGATCTATAATCCGGATTCCAAGGATGCCGCGGTTGGCGTTTTCAAGGACGGGAAAAGGATTGGAAGTGTTACAGCCCCCGCTGGAATCCTTTCCAGGAACGAAGTAAAATAGTCATCGGATTGGAGAAACTATTATGAGCAACAGCCCGGAATATTTCATTCCTGATGAAAGGTTCACTTTCTGCATCAGGAATTTTGCCAGGGCAAAGCCGTTTTCCAGTTTCCTTCCGGGAATAGCAGGACTCGACGGTATTCCGATGTGGGCCTTCTACACCAACCGGGGCCAGTGCATAAGCAGTTTCGGGATTGAAAGCAAGGATGGAGCAATCCTCGAGTTCCATGCCGCCAACAAGGCATATAATCTAACTGCTACGCGCGGATTCAGGACATTCTTAAACTGGAAAAGGGGGGAGGAATCGGGTTTCAAGGAGTTCTTCTCTTCTGAACAGGCTGAAACCCTGATGAAGATCCGTCCATACGAGATCGAGATTGAAGAGACTGATGCAACCACGGGTTTTGACATAAGGATTTCATATTTCACGGTTCCCGGACAGCCATGTGCGATGTTCGCAAGGATAGTCACGCTCACGAATACCGGCAGGGATCCCGCGGTCGTAGAGATGCTTGACGGACTACCCAACATAAATTGTTTCGGAATGCTTGAGAATTTCCTGAAGAACATGAGCCGCACAATTGAAGCCTGGGCGTTCGCCGAGAATCTGGAGAGGAACGCACCGTTCTTACACATTCAGGCCATGAACGATGACAAGCCGGATGTCGTGAAGATCGACAGAGGCAATTTCTTCCTCCACTTCACGGAGGATAAAGGCAGGACGAGGATGTGTCTGCCGGTCATCAATCCCCAGGCTGTATTCGGAATGGATACGGGTTTCCGGCATCCTGAGATTTTCGCGGATGGCAGGACCCAGTCCTCCGATCCGCTCATGTTCGTGAACAGGACGCCATGCGCGATGGGGATCTCGAATTTCACACTCGGATCCGGCATGTCAAGAACAGTATTTTCTATATTCGGAAATTCAGAGAATCTTTCAGTCTTGAACAGCATGCTTGGCAGGATCAGCTCTCCGGAATTCGTCACATCTTCCCGCGAAGACAACAGGAGGATAATCCTTGACATCGCCGACAAGTGCTTCGTAAAATCGTCGTCCCCGGCATTCGACTCGTATTGCGGGCAGAACTTCATCGACAACGTCCTGCGTGGCGGGCTTCCGGTATCGATCAGATCAGCAAAAGGGGAGAAGAGGGACGTCATACATGTCTACTCCAGGAAACACGGGGATCCGGAAAGGGACTACAATTCGTTCCTGATCATGCCGACCTTCTATTCTCAGGGCAACGGAGGATACCGTGACATCAACCAGAACAGGCGCAACGATGTCTTCTGCAATCCGGACGTCCTGGAGTCCAACATAGAATATTTTCTCAGCCTCATACAGCTTGACGGTTACAATCCGCTTGTTGTGAAAGGGGTCTCATACAGGTTCGAGTCATCCGGTGACAACAGGAGATTTCTCCGAGAGAAGACCGATAATCCGCAGATGCTATACGGATTCTTCAGGAAAAAGTTCATACCATATACGTTGATAGACTTCCTGAAATCAAGGAAGATCAGGCTCAAGATGCCTCTCGAGGATTTTGTCTCCGAGATACTTCTTCGTTCCGAGAAGAACGGTGAGGCTTCACACGGGGAAGGATACTGGATCGACCACTGGTTCTACAATCTCGACCTGATAGACAGCTATGAAAGCATGTTCCCCGACAGGATCAGGGAACTGATGCTTGAGATGACATTGACTTTCTACGATGACTGCTACTTCGTCCAGCCCAGATCACGGAAATATGTCCTTTACAATGGAACAAACCCGTCGCAGCTGAATTCTCTGGTCAGGATTTTTGCTAAGGACAAGATGATCCGTTCGAGGAAGATAGATCCCAACAAGGTCCGGACACAGAATGGGAAGGGTGTGATATACCGGACAACCCTTTTGGGAAAACTTCTCATCCTTCTCATCAACAAGGTGTCATCCATCGACGCCAGCGGCGTCGGTGTTGAGATGGAAGCGGGGAAACCGAGCTGGAACGATGCCATCAACGGGCTTCCTGCAATGTTCGGATCATGCATTTCCGAGACTTTCGAAATAAAGCGTCTTGCCGAGAGCATCAAGAGGTATGCCGGGGTCCTGAGGGACGATGATGACTCCATATGCATTCCAGTTGAGGCTTCCAAATTCTTCAATGCAGTAAGCAAGGCGCTTGAGAAGAACTTGGAATCCGGTGAATTCAGCAATCACGAGTGCTGGGACTACGCAAGTTCGGCCAGGGAGAAGTTCAGGGAGGAGACCAAGTTCGGGGTAAAGGGACAGGAGAAGGATGTCACTAAAAATGAGATCCTGCTTTTCTCGGAGCTCTGCATATTGAAGGCGGAGAAGGGAATTTCGAAGTCGTTCAACATGAAGACCGGCCTCTACAGCACTTATTTCATCAACATCCCGGAGAAATACGACATTGTTGAATTCAGAAGCGCAGATGGTGAAAAAGTTGAAAAAGGGATTGTCGTCAGGAAATTCAGGCAGGTGCAACTCCCTCCGTTCCTGGAGGGGCAGGTGCACGGAATGAAGGATTCGGATACTGTGGAAAAGGGCGCTTTGCTATACAAGTCAGTACGGAATTCCCAGCTCTTCGATGAAAAGCTCGGGATGTACAAGGTCAACGCCTCGCTTGAAAAGTATCCGCTGGAGATCGGAAGGATACGCGCGTTCACTCCCGGCTGGCTGGAGAACGAGTCGGTCTTCCTGCACATGGAATACAAATATCTCCTTGAACTCCTTCGTAAAGGCCTCTACAGGGAATTCTTCCGTGACGTGCAGAATGCTCTTGTGCCATTCATGGACCCCGGGACATATGGCAGGAGCATTTTTGAGAACAGCTCCTTCATTGCGAGTTCCGCAAATCCCGACAGGTCGGTTCATGGAAGCGGCTTTGTTGCCAGGCTCAGCGGATCTACATCCGAGTTCTACAATATGCTGCTCATAATGGCTCTTGGAGAAAAACCCTTCAGGCTTGATGGGGATGGGAAACTTGTCTTCTGTGTTTCTCCGGTGCTGCCGAAATGGATTTTCACGGGAAAGAAGGATAAAGGGTGGATCTTCATCGATGGGGTTGAGAAAGAGATTGAAATTGAAGAAGGCTCATTCTACGCCAGATGTCTTGATGGAATCCTTCTTGCCTACCATAATTTATCGGGCAAGGATGTCTTTGGACCGGATATGATTACGGAAATGGTATTGACCGGGTACGGAAAACCCGTGAAGATCAAGAGGGCCGTGGCCCCTTCGCCGGTGGCTGAAATGATCAGGGATGGGAAATTCAGAAGGATAGATTTTTACATAAAATAATGGAGCGCCGACATCTTGCCAGAGAATTACTTGCGCTCCATAAATACAAAAAGGAAGACATATGAAAATCTTAATCTCCATTCTTTCTTGCTTGATGATTCTTTCCTCTTCCGCACAGGTGAAGATAGAAAAGTCTGCTGACGGGAAATTCGGACTCTCCGTGGATGGAAAACCTTTTGAGCTCAAAGGCGTCACTTTCGGTGTGCCGATAAAGGAGGATACGGTTGATGCAAGCTTCAAGGAGCTTCAGAACATGGGGGTCAACGCCATCAGGAACTGGGGTTGCGGAAACGACACACAGCTTCTTCTCGATACTGCGGCGAAATACAACATCAAGGTATTGCTTGGAATCTGGATGAGACATGGCCGATCCGGAGCAGAGGGGGACGACAATTTCAATTACGTGAAGGATGAGACTGGCAAGGAGAAGATGTTCGCAGAAGCTATCAAATGGGTGAACAAGTTCAAGGATCACAAGGCGATACTGGGATGGTGCGTAGGAAACGAGGTCATCCTGAACATCGGGCCTGAGGAGGAGAAGGTAGCGTATGCCAAGCTTCTTGAGAAGATATGCGGCGAGATAAAGAAGGTTGATCCCAACCACCCTATCTTCTCAGCCGGCGCATGGACAATTGAGTGGAAATTCTGGAAGCAGTATACCCCATCGCTTGATGTCTACGGAGTAAACACCTATGGCTGGGGAGCAGGCGCGCTCCCGGATGAGCTGAAGAAGAATGGCGTCGAAAAACCGTATGTCCTGACGGAGTTCGGTCCTCGTGGCGAATGGGATGCGCCAAAGGACAGCAACGGACTTAAGATCGAACCTAGCGAGAAGGAGAAGGTTGATACGATCCTTCAGGGATATCCGAAATTGATCAAAGCCAACAAGGAATGCCTTGGAGCTTTCATCTTTAATTTCGGGAGGAGCACCAATCATGGCGGCGTATGGCTCAACTTCAAGATGGGTGAAGCATATCGTCCATATTACTGGGCAATCCGTGAAATATATACCGGACAGAAGGCTCCGGACGCATGTCCTGATATCTCGGAATTCTCAATCCCCAACAGCGTTGTGAAGCCTGAAGACTGGGTGCCTGTGGTACTGAAAGTTTCCGACAAGGAGGACAAGGACCTCAAGATCAGCTTCAACTACAATTGCAGGGAAAGGGGCTCCAGGGAAGACCGGGACGCCATCAAGCCTCTCAATTCGAAGAAGAATGAGAACGGTTCCTACTCGATACAGGCTCCAAAGGATGATGGGCTCTACAAGGTATACGCATACTGCCAGGACAGCTATCCGAACCTTTCAATCGCATACACCTCGCTTTTCGTTACGAAGCAGGGAACTGCTGTAGGTGAACCCGGACAGAAGGCAGAGCTGCCGCTGTTTGTTTTCGACAATACGACGCCGCAGACCAAGCTTCCATATATCCCCTCCGGGTTGATGGGAAATTTCAAGGCGCTGAAGCACAACATGGAATGCACTGACAATCCGCACTCCGCGCCGAACTGCATAGAGGTCGCATACTCCGCGAACGGAGACTGGTGCGGTCTTGCCTGGCAGTCGCCAGCGAACGACTGGGGCGGAGAGAAGCCGGGCGGCTATGATCTCACCGGTGCGAAGAACTTCAAGTTCTGGGCGCGCGGCAAGGAAGGCGGAGAAAAGGTCAAGTTCGGTTTCGGCATGATCGGCAGGGAGAAGAAATATTTTGATACAGCCAAGAAGGAGACCGGAGACCTGGTGCTTGAGAAGGAATGGAAGGAATATACGATTTCACTTGATGGCTGCGATCTTCGCAGGATCAAGACCGGATTCACGATGTTCTTCGGCGGACAGGGCAAGCCGATCACGTTCTATCTGGACGACATCAGGTTCGAGTGAATGACATTGAAGTAAAATGGAAAGCTTGAATGGGTAGGAAGAAATATTAGATTAGTGGCCAAGGGGAATTTTGATGTCCGACGACAACAGTAAAAATCTTGAGAGCTTTTCACGATTCGAGCCGATCATCTTCATGGCCGTCCTGATCATCGGAATTGTCTCCGCTCTCTTCTTCCTCGTCACCAAGACGGCAGTAAAGGACGAGAGAACTCCCGACGGCCGAATAATAGTAAACTACTGGGAGAAATGGACCGGATTCGAACGCGATGCCCTGGTGGCTGTCATTGATGACTTCAACAAGTCCCAGAACAAGATCTTCGTGAAGCTGCTGACCGTCAGCACGATCGACCAGAAACTCCTTCTTGCCACCGCCGGAGGAACTCCTCCCGACATTGCCGGTGTCTGGGTGCAGAACGTGAACGTCTTCGCGGAAAAGGGAGCGCTTACTCCGCTGAATAAGATGCTTGAGAAGAAAGGCATCTCGAGAAAGGACTATATTCCCGTATTCTGGGACCTCTGCGAGCGCAAGGGATTCATGTGGGCTCTGCCTTCGACGCCGGCGACCGTAGCGCTCCACTGGAACAAAAGACTTTTCAGGGATGCCGGACTGGATCCCGACAAACCTCCGAAGAGCCGTGCAGAACTTGATGAGATGAACGAAAAGCTCACAATCGTTTCACTCAAGAGGGGTTCAGAGGTGGTGAAAGTCCGTTATTGCGAACTGACGGATGAGGAAAAGAAGCAGAAAAACTTTGACATTGTCCAACTCGGTTACACCCCCACGGAACCCGGCTGGTGGAATTCGATGTGGTGCTACTGGTTCGATGGAGAACTCTGGGATGGGGAGAGAAAGATCACTGCCGACAGCAAGGAAGGTATTGAAGCACTGAAGTGGTTCAAGAGCTTCGGAGAAAAATACGGTATCCAGAACCTGAGGAACTTCGGTGCGTCCTTTGGAAACTTCTCATCACCCCAGAATCCATTTCTTTCCGAGAAAGTGGCGATGGTGTTGCAGGGAGTCTGGATGTTCAACTTCATAGAGAAATATGCCCCCCAGGTCGAATGGGCTGCCGCTCCGTTCCCCAGTCTTGGCGAGAACCCGAAGAATCCGTTTGTCTCCATCGCGGAATGCGATGTGCTGGTGATACCGAAGGGTGCGAGACATGCAAAGGAGGCGTTCGAGTTCATGAGCTATGTGAACAGCAGGGGGCCGATGGAGAAACTCAACATGGGGCAGAGGAAATTCAGCCCCCTCGCGGAAGTAAGTCCTGATTTCGTGAAGGACCATCCGAACAAATACATACAGGTGTTCATCGATCTTGCAAAGAGCCCCGGCGTCAGGACGATCCCGAAAATGCCGGTATGGAACGAATACAACACTGAACTTTCAGTGGCATATGACCAGGCCTTTACAGATGTCCTCAGCCCTGAGGAGGCGTTGAAGAACGCCAGGGAAAGGACACAGTGGAAATTGGACAAGATACTCAAGAGATGGGACATGATAAAGGATGACAGGATGAAGGAGTGGAAGCAGGAAAATGACGCGTGGTGAGAAATACAATCTGAAGATGGGACTGCTCTTCGTGAGCCCGTGGATAATCGGGTTCATGGTGTTCACCGTATACACTGTGGGAGCCTCGTTATTCTATTCCTTCTGTGACTACGACGTGCTCTCAAAGCCGGTGTTCATAGGGACTGCAAACTATACGGACATGATTCAGGACACAGTATTCTGGAAAGCGCTTTATAACACTCTGACCTTTGCGTTCTTCGCGATTCCGCTCGGACTTATATCATCGATCTGTGTGGCGATACTGCTGAACATGCCTATCAGCGGACGACCGATATTCAGGACGATATTCTTCCTTCCTTCGCTTGTTCCGGCAGTTGCGACCTCGATGATATGGCTGTGGATCTACAACGGCAAGTTCGGTCTTCTCAATTATTTCCTGAATCTTGCCGGGCTTCCGGGGCCGGAATGGCTGACGAACGAGCATTATACCAAACCTGCTCTTGTTCTGACGGTGATATGGGGCATAGGGCATTCTGTCGTGATATATCTTGCCGCCCTGCAGGAAGTACCGATTCAGCTTTACGAGTCGGCTGAGATCGACGGTGCCGGATTCCTCAGGAAAGTCTGGCATATAACAATTCCCTCGATATCTCCGGTAATATATTTCAACCTTGTAATGGGAATTATCGGATGCCTTCAGGTCTTTGCCCAGCCATACATCATGTTTGGTGCAGGAACAGGCGGTCCCAACCGTTCAGCGCTCTTCTATGCGGTTTATCTATATGAAAATGCATTTACATACAACCAGATGGGATATGCCTGCGCGATGGCGTGGATACTTTTCCTGATAATCCTCGGGCTGACATATCTGGCGACGGTCATGAGCCGCAAACACATCCATTACGGGGAGTAAGAATATCCAATATCGAACAAGAAATATCGAATGATGAATTAGATCAAACACTTGGATATTGATACAGGAGTCTGAAAAAGGATTTAAATGATAAAACTTAATACATTCGGAAAAATGATTGTGTTCCTCCTCCTTGTGATAGGATCCATCATCTTCAGTACCCCGCTCATCTGGATGATCTCCACGGCGCTAAAGCCGATTGATCAGACGATGAGCATGCCCCCAACATGGCTGCCATACAGGTATTTCACGGATATAGAAGGGAAAAGGACAGCCATAGTTCCAAAGGTCAGGATAGAAGAACCATCTGTTGCGATTCTGCCCGAAGGTTCCACTGAAGCTCAGATAGTCCCTCAGGCAAAACTTGAAAAACAGCAGGGGAAATACAAGGTGATCAGGGAAATCCAGGCTGATAAGGCAAATCTCTGGTCGGCCGTCACTCTGGAAAAGATCACCGGCAAAGAAAACATATCCGAACAGTATTTTGTTCCGGTGAAAAGCATCGAACGTACGCTGTGCTTCCGCTGGAGCAACTTCAAGGGGGCGATCCATGCGATGAAATGCTTCTGGATGTATACGAAGAATACTCTTATCCTGTGCTTCTTCACCGTCATCGGCACAGTGATATCAAGTGCGTTCGCCGCCTACGGCTTTGCAAGGATCCAGTGGAAGGGACGCGACAAGATTTTCCTCCTGGCTCTCGCAACAATGATGATTCCCTTCCCGGTGATCATGGTTCCGCTGTATTGCCTCTACAGGACATTCGGACTTGTAGGTACGCCTCATCCGCTATGGATAGGATCGTTCTTCGCAGGAGCATTCAATGTCTTTCTTCTGAGGCAGTTCTTCCTGACGATTCCCCAGTCCCTTTCCGAAGCTGCAAGGATAGATGGCTGCAGCGAATTCCAGATATTCATGAGGATAATCCTTCCAATGTCGAAACCGGCGTTGCTCGTAGTCGCGCTCTTCCAGTTCATGGGCACCTGGAACGACTTCCTCGGACCATTACTCTTCCTGACGAACCAGGAGGACTTCACCCTTGCGCTCGGACTCCAGTTCTTCCAGAGTCAGCACGGAGGAACGGAATGGAACTATCTCATGGCGGCAAGCCTTCTTGTCGTCACACCAGTAATCGTGCTGTTCCTCTTCACTCAGAAGGCCTTCATCGAAGGAATTTCCACGACCGGAATAAAGGGGTGACAGAAAATCAATATTTCCCGAGTTCGCGTGAAAGCCTGACGAATTCGCGGAACATTTCCAGCGATACGCAGTCTGGTACGGAATGGTCGCTGCTGATCACGAATCCTCCGTTCTTCTTCAGGAGCGGTATTACGCGGTGCATTTCGGTCCAAAGCTTTTCCGGTTCATTGTAGAGAAGGGCATTAAGTCCTCCGTGCAAGACAAGCTTGCCACCATACTCCTCCTTGATTGCAATTGGATCCATCCCGGCCTTGACCTCAAGGGGATTCAATGAATCGAGACCCATTCCTACAAGTTCCGGCACAAGTGGGCGTATGTCGCCGCATGAATGAAGTTCCGCCTTGATCCCTTTTGCGTGAGCCCATTCAATGGCGCGTTTGTGATAAGGCTTCAGGATTTCACGGTATGTGTCAACCGAGAAGAACTGCTTGAACTTGTATCCCATGTCATCGGGCCAGCGGATGGCGTCGAACTTGTAACCGGCATCCCATACCATTTCAAAAAGGGCGATGTCGACTTCCAGCTGATGTTTGAACATGTCCATCACCCATTCAGGCTCGGTGACCATCGCCATAAGAAGCGTCTCTGTACCGGTCATCCATGAATGTGTGACATCGAATCCGAACCAGAATCCCGCCCTGATCCAGCAACCATCCTTCCTCCATTTTGGATAATTCTTCTTGAGATTTTCCCAGTCGATGCGGTCACGGGATGGTGTCATCCTCTCCTTGGCCTCCTTCCAGGCATCCGGGGTGATGATCTTGCAGTCCAGGAATTCCGGAACACCGCCATGGCTCTTCCAGTCCTTGATGGTCTGTCCCCAGGCAGTTGTACGGATGACGTATTCCTCGTTCTCCTCGATGACCTTTGCTGGATAACGCGGGCTGTTGTCGGCTCCGATATGTGCAAACTTGTCTAGACCGAAGAATTCATCATAGCCTACCTTCTCCGGCATTCCTTCCCTGTGCCAGCGCTGGACTGTCGCGCCCCATGGTGAATCTGTGACGGGGACGCAATCCGCATCCCGGTGCTCATACATGCATTTCATACGCTCGAAGGTGGTCATTGGTTTCATCGGCAACTCCTAAATAATTTATCAGATTACGATATGATTAATCAAGTAAACAGCTGCAACACTACTGGTAAATATTGGAATTAGTATTTCCTTTTTCGATAAAATGATATAAAATATCGACTTAGATAAAAATGGGTGAATGGATGGTTGGATGAACGGATGAATGGGTTTGGAAAAGGAAATCAAATGATTGTCAAGCTTGTAGTAGTCCTCCTAAGCAGGATTTGTGTTTTCGCAAATCTAAATTCCAACTTGCCCACCCATCCAATCATCCTTTCATCCAGTCATCCAAGGTACTTATGAACTCCCACATCATCATCCGGACGGCGCACAAGACCTACTGCGGACCGAACTGGTTCTGGGACAGCCGGCTGCAGTCCGGAGACATCCGTCTCGGTTATAATCTCTGGTATGTGGCAGAAGGTAAAGGGTTCCTCAAGACACCGGAAGGGCAGTTTGAATTGAACCGCGGAGAATGCTTCCTCCTCCGATCCTGGGAGGAGCACATGGGTACATCCGTAAAGGAAGATCCTGTTGTCGTTTCATGGTGCTGCTATGACTACTTTGATGTCAGAGGCAGGAGGATATCGCCTGAAAAAGTGCGAATCCCGCAAAGGCATCGTATGCTGACCGAGACATCATTCTTCGAATCTCTCATGGACCGCCTGATAGAGTCTTTCCAGTCGGATCCTAACGGGAAACGCACGATAGAATGGCTGCAGGCAGCATTGAACGAGGTTGATCATCAGGACCAGCGTCTCAAGACACTGCAGGGAATTGATCTTGAGCATGAGGAGATGATCGGGCAGATCTGCCGGAACATCCGTGAGAATCCCGGGCATAAGTTCCGTATCCCGCAGCTTGCGTCCAAGGCATCTATGTGCGTGGATCATTTCATCCGCGTCTTCAGACGGCACAAGGGCATGACACCCGGTGAATATGTCATCAACTGCCGGCTCGAGGCCGCGCGGGGGCTCCTGCAGTCGTCCACCCGCAATATCAGCCAGATCGCGGAGATACTCGGGTATCCGAACGTCTACGCCTTCAGCAAGCAGTTCAAGGAGCGTACCGGGAAACCTCCTACGTTTTATCGTGGACGCAGGGCTTGAAATATGTTTTGAACAATGTATAATAAGACATAATAAGAGATAAGAAGAGGGAGTTTACTATGAAAAGGACATTCATAAATTGCGCAATGGGTCTGTTATTGCTGGCTGCCGCACCTTCCCGTATCGTGGCAGATGAAGGGAAGGTCATAAAGGTCCTGCAGGACTTCGAATCAATGGGCGGAAATATAAGGACAAATCAGCCTACGGCTATAAAGATGGAGCTTTCCGACAAGACAGACATGGGGAAATCATGTCTTCGCATCACAATACCGAAGGACTTCGACTGGAAATGGAAGGGATGGGATGGAAAACAGGAAAGACAGCTGGATAACGTCTCGGTGATGACATTGTCCTGTCCTTATCTACCTCCGGAAGCCGATGCCATCCGCATGAAAGTGAAAGTCCTTTCCGGAAGGGCGATCATCTCGGTCGGAGGCCCTGTCAGCCAGATGGGCAATTCGGACGTATTCTGCGATCCCAAGATGGTTGAAGCGAAAGGGGATGCCTGGCAGACAATAGAAATATCGTTAAACCATCCTCTCGTGCGCAACTTCAGAAGGGCGAACTTTACGGCTGAACTGCCCGTCGTGTATTATACCCGCTGGGTGCAGGAGCCGGTATATCTGTATTTGATTTCGATATCTGGAAAACTGCGGCCCGAAGTTGAAACGGAACTGTTCATTGACAATGTCGAACTTGTTGCAAAAGGGGAAGGCAGGAGTTTTCCAAAGTTTGACAGTTCTGGTGAAAAGGAAATTGCCAACATAGTGTCGTTTCAGAAGGATGAAGATCTGGGCAAGGTGTTCTCAGTGGCGCACGGATATTCCATATCCAAGCCGTTTGAATTCGGATATCGCCGCAAGACAGATGAAGCACGTCCTATCGCCGATTATATGAAGAAGGCCTCCCCTTTCATACAGGAGGAAGGGACGCTATATCCGGCGCCGCGATACAGCATTGTCGACGGAATTAATGGAGGAAAGGCGTTGAAAGCGGAATGCACGTGGGCGGAGGAAGGGCAGATAATCACGTTCAAGACAAACGGTGATGGAAAGTCCAACGCATTTAAATTTGGTTTGAAACCTAATTATCCCGCTGTCACAAAAACTATCTATGACTTTCAATTCGATGGCAAAAAAGCCCATGCGGTCGATTTCATAGTTTTTGTCTCTCCGAAGGGAAGTGATTTCCCATGGCATGACATCGAAGCCACCGACGAGTTAAAGCAGGCGTTCAAGGACAGCGGATACAAGGGACCCGGAGCGAAATACGATTATCTGCTGACGAACGACAAGGCAAAAAGCATCAATGTGGCTGACATACGGCAGGCAGGTTCGTTCGGATTTTATTCCGCACGCAGATATCTGCCGGCAGGAGAATGGTCATCGGCAGTCATACCTTTTGCCGATTTCATATGCGTGTACGGGCAGGGGGAATGCAAGGAGATGCAGCTTAAGCAGCTGCCCCTGGATCCAGTGAAGATTTCGGCGATTGGCGTCGTCGCGCCATTCGGCAGCGGCCATGGTACAATAACAATAAGCAACGCATCATACGTCAGCGTGAAAGGGGCTCCGGAGGAACTGCGTTCCTTCTGGCAGGTCCCGGATGTCTCAAAGGCAAAACTTGAAAAACTTCCCCGTTACAGCCACTATGGAGCTTCCGTGATAATGACATATGGCGATAACGTTCCGGAATTCTTGAAATAGAGGTTCCCTAAATTGGAGATGACAATGCAGAAGAACATGCGAAATGCGAAGTTTTTGTTTGACGTGCCATACAGAAGTATTAATGGAAGGGAGATATGCCTGGATGCTGTAATTGCGGATGCGGAAAAACCGTCACCGGTCGTCATTACCATACATGGTGGCGGATGGAAGTTAGGGAGCAAGAACAACGCCCATCCCCTGCTGGTGAAGTTCATGAATGAAGGTATTTCCTGGGTGACCATCGACTACAGGCTCACAACCGAAGCAATCTATCCGGCACAGGTGGATGACTGCACCTATGCCCTGCAGTTCGTGAAGAGCAAGGCAAAGGAATGGAACATCGATCCCGACAGGATTGCACTGGAAGGACATTCCGCCGGAGGGCATCTTTCCCTATGGGTGGGGCTGCATCCCGACCAGGCGGATCCGGAATCAAAGGATCCCATAAGGAGGATTTCAACAAAAGTCCGTGCCATAGTTGATCGGGCGGGCCCGGCCGATTTCTTTCTTATGGAGAAAATACGGCATGAGGCACACGAACTGGTCTATCTGTTCCTCGGTCACAAATATGACGGGAAGGAAAAGGAAGGAAGTCCCTGGGGAATTCTCACAAAAGAACAGATGGAAGTCGTCTCTCCTGTCACCTATGTCTCCAAGGACAGTCCGCCAGTCTTCATAATTCACGGTACAGCTGATACGACGGTTCCTGTCCAGCACAGCAGATCGCTGGAGGGTTCGTTGAAGAAGAACAATGTTGAGCATAAGGTCCATTATATTGAGAACGGTGATCATGGGGCATGGTATGACGGAATGAACGATGAGATGCTTGCATTCCTGAAGAGATGGCTGAAAGCAGGTTAAGAATCCGTTATCTGAAGAGCTTCATCAGATCCGAGAGAACAAGTTTTCCGTCGTAGAGGGCCTTCCCGACGATCACTCCCTCGATGTTCTTCTTTGCAAGATTGAGAAGTTTGATTACATCATTTGCCGAAGCGACTCCTCCGGAAGCGATCACCTTAGCGCCGGGAACTGCATCGCTGAATTCGCTTATCGCGGAAAAATTTGGTCCGGAAAGCATTCCGTCGGTCGCAATGTCAGTATAGATAAACCTGTTGACGCCCTTCTTTGCGAATTCCGCGGCAAGATCAGTGGCTTTCAGGTTGGTGTCCTTCATCCAGGCCCTGATTGAAGCTTTGCCATTCTTGGCGTCGATGCCGATAACTATTTTTTCATGAGTAAATTTTAGGATCAGATCCTCAACGAACTCGGGATTTTCGCAGGCCGCCGTGCCAATGATGATCCTTTCAACGCCTGCATTGAAAGCGAGTTCGGCATCTTCTATGGTCCTGATACCACCACCGAGCTGACAGGGGATCTTTATGGCCTTCGTTATGGATTCGACTGTCTTGAGGTTAATTGGACGGCCTTGCTTGGCACCGTCAAGATCCACAATGTGCAGGAAACGAGCTCCCTGTTTTTCCCAAAGTGCGGCCTGTGATGAAGGGCTGTCCGAGTATGTGATCTGCTTATCGTAGTTTCCCTGGATCAGCCTGACGCATTTGCCATCCTTTATGTCGATGGCAGGAAAAACCGTGAACAAGGTCCTATCTTTAATGTCTGTCATAAATCCCCCAGTGTGTCTGCCTTACTGTAGTCCGTGAATCCAGTTTTCCAATATCAGAAGGCCAGCTTCCTGGCTTTTTTCCGGGTGGAACTGGGTGGCGAAGATATTGTCTTTCCCCAGGCAGGCAGCGAAATCAACTCCATAAGTGCATGTAGCAGCTATCACATCGGCGTTTTTTGGTTTTACATAGTAGGAGTGGACAAAATAGAAAAAAGTATTGTCCGGGATTCCTTTTAGAGTAGGGTTTTTCCTTACTACAGAAATGTCATTCCATCCCATGTGAGGTACTTTCAGTGAGCTTTTCGGGAATTTGACGACCTTGCCCTTGAAAATACCAAGCCCTGCAACTCCCGGAGCTTCTTCGCTCTCATCCATCAGCAGCTGCATTCCCAGGCAAATCCCCAGGAAAGGCTTTCCGGAGGAAATCCCTTCCTTGATTATCTCGAACATCCCGGAAGACTTAAGATTCTTCATTCCATCGCCGAAATGTCCGACACCCGGCAGGATAAGTGCCTCTGAATTTCTGATTTCCTGAACCTTGTCGGTTATGGATACATCGGCTCCAAGCTTCTTAAGCGCCTTGTATACGCTCGAAAGGTTGCCCATGCCGTAATCAATGATGGATATCATAGAGTCCTAAAGTTTATAAAATTTTTCGCCTGAAAAATTTTATTTCTTGTCTTCCTTGGCCGAGTAGAGGTAGAAGGGGTTGCCTTCGGGATCCAGGAACTGGTAGACCTTGTAGCCAAGCCGTTCATCCTCGGCGTGCGGCTGGTGTCCGTGCTCCTTCAGCTTTGCGAGCATGCCGTCGATGTCCTCGATGCGGTAGAGCCACGATATCCTGTCGCGGCCGGGCGGAAGCTTTTCACCTTCGGCGGCCTGTTCAAGCACAAGTGAGACCTCGTCCTGGAGCTTGAATTCAATCCAGAAATTGCTGTCTATCACCGGTGCTCCAAGTTCGAGAACATCCCTGTAAAAAGACCTGCATACATCGATGTTCTCAACCTTGATTATCACGCCGTAAAGGCTATTTTGTTTTGTGTCCTTGTCAATCATTATGAATTTGTTACCTGAAGAATAACTTACAGGGATTATTGGAAAATCAAACCATAATCTATTGTTTTTAACTGAACCTGCAACTTATTTGATCAAATTTATGGGTGAAAAAGGTGAACTGCCAAATCTATGAAAATCCATTAACTTCACGCTATGCCAGCAAGGAAATGAGCTATAACTGGTCAGCCCAGAAAAAACATTCCACCTGGCGCCGTCTCTGGTTTGTACTCGCAAAGAACGAAAAAAAGCTCGGACTCGACATAACTGATGAGCAGCTCAAACAGATGGCAGCCCATCTCGACGACATTGATTTCGAAGCCGCCACCGCCAAGGAAAAGGAACTACGCCACGACGTGATGAGCCACATCCACGTCTTCGGGGAACTCTGTCCCAAGGCGAAACCCATCATACACCTTGGAGCTACAAGCTGTTATGTCACTGACAATACTGAACTCATCCAGATGCGCGACGGCCTGAAACTCATCCGCCGTGCCCTGCTGGTGGCTATTGCGAAGTTCGCAAAGATCGCTGAACAGTACAAGGACATGCCGACCCTCGGGTTCACGCACTACCAGCCGGCCCAGCTAACGACAGTCGGAAAAAGATTTACACTCTACATCCAGGACATGCTCCTCGATCTGGAGCGCCTCGAATATGAGCTTGAACATCTTCCATTCAGGGGAGTAAAAGGAACTACCGGTACACAGGCCAGTTTCCTTGAGCTTTTCAATGGCGACCACGCCAAGGTCAGAAAGCTCAATGAACTGGTCACCAAGGAAATGGGTTTTGAAAAATCAATACCGGTCAGCGGACAGACATATACGAGAAAAGTCGACTATTATGTGATATCCGTTCTTTCTGGAATCGCCCAGACAGCCTACAAGTTTGCCGGAGACCTGCGTCTGCTTGCGAACCTGAAGGAAATTGAGGAGCCATTCGAGTCAAAACAGGTCGGTTCCAGCGCGATGGCGTACAAGCGCAACCCGATGCGCTGCGAGAGGGTTTGCTCGCTTGCGAGATACGTCATCTCCCTTACTGCGAATCCCGCAAACACTCATGCCAGCCAGTGGTTCGAAAGGACGCTTGATGACTCTGCCAACCGCAGGATAGTCCTGGGAGAATCGTTCCTCGCTACAGACATCATCCTCTCCGTTCTTGCGAATGTCGCAGAAGGGATACAGGTCTGGCCGAAGATCATCGAGAACCGCGTCAGGAGCGAACTCCCCTTCATGGCCACCGAAAACATCCTCATGGCCGCAGTGAAGGCCGGCGGGGACCGACAGGAACTCCACGAGGCGATCCGCACGCATTCGATGGCGGCCGGAAGAAGGGTCAAGGAACTGGGAGAATCAAACGATCTCCTTGAACGCATCAAGAAAGACAAGCTTTTTGCGAAGATCGCAAAGAACATCGACAAGATCATGGATCCGAGGAAATTCGTCGGCCGCGCTCCGGAACAGGTGGACGATTTCCTGAAAGACGAGGTTGCTCCGGTCCTCAAGAAATATAAGGCCGTCCTCGCCGAAGGCGAAAAGAAGAAGAGCAGCATTTCAGTCTAACCACAGAGACACTAAGGCACAAAGTTATTTATTTTGAAAATAACTAAAAGTTATGAAGCGTACCGAACGCCTTGATTCACCTGTTAATCCGGACTATCTTACCTCAACCATGAAATCAAAATTCCTGTCAGCTTTATTTCTTATCTGTTTCCTCGGAACCTTCGCCTGTGTTGCCGGTGACAAGCTGGAAATAACTATGTCCGAGGAGATCGTAGTTGGGAAACCCGGCAGCAACCTTTACCAGTCCGATCTGCGCTGCAATCCTTCGAAACCTCTCGAGTTCTGCATTACCGCAAAACAGAACAATTCGGAAAAGGAGACGATCCTGTTTCATACTGCCGACGGAGGTGCCACCTGGAATATGCTACAGCAGCCTGCAAGCGGGGATCCGGATGTTGCATACGATCTTTCTGGAACCGCGCATTGGTCCTTCATAGATAAATCAGCGTCCAATAAGCTCGGTTACCGGCGCTCAAAGGATGGCGGAGCGACCTGGGAGGACAAGAAGTCCCTCAGTGTTGCCGTAGATCATCCGCACATTGTCTGCGACAGGAATGAGAAAAGCCCGTTCAAGGGATCAATATATGTCGCCGGAAGACCGTTCTCAGGAGGAGGACTCGGACTGGAACGTTCGCGTGATGGAGGTGCGAACTTCAAGTCGCTGAGCATTCCACTTGCGGGATACGAAGTTGCGACGCCTGAACTCAAGCCGGGAATTTCCATATGGAAACCAACCGGCATCGGCAAGTTACAGACGGGATTTGTGTTCGCCCCTGTAATCCTCTCCGATGGGACCCTGCTGATACCAATGATGACATCTCACACGATGCTGGCCGATGCCAAAGGAGGCTATGCCGGCAGTCTTAAGGACATCTATTGTCTTCGATCGACAGATGGTGGTGAGACATTTGGAAATCCGGTCAAGATAGCCAGCAAGAATTCTATTGGAAACGATGCCGGTGCGGGAGATGCCAGCTGTCTTGGCGGTTTTGCGGCGGGAAAATGGGGCAAGGGGCAGAGAGTATACCTGACATATTCCCAGAGCCGTCCGGGAAAACCTGCAGATCTCATGCTAACGACATCAGACGATGCCGGGATGAACTGGAGCAAACCACGCGCAATTGTTCCTTCAACTCCATCCGGATGGGGAGCGGGTTCTTCAAGTGTAATGGTGAATGCAGATGGAGTCGTAGGTGTCCAGTATTACAGCATGAAGGAAGGAAACAATGAGTTCGACATATACTTTACAGCCTCAGCCGATGGCGGTAATACGTTCACCGCTCCTGCCAGAGTATCGAAGGAGACGTCCACTGAACCAAAAAATCCCAGACAGCCCCGGACACCGGGACAGGATCAGGTTTATGGAGATGTGGCTTCCGATGGAAGTTTCCGTATTGTATGGCCGGACGCGCGTAACAAGGCTACTTTCTATTCCCTTTATTCTCGTATGGTCAAAGTGCATATCAAGCAGTAAAGTAAAAGCTTATGGAATCGAAAACTGAATCAGCAAATGCCGGCAAGCAGTTCTCCGCAACGGAAGAGGCTACTGAGCTTCTTCGGATATATTCCGGTGATATGACAAGATGCCTTGATCTCCTGAACGGACAGTTCGGCGTTATCCAGGGCCGGAGCCAGCTTTTGCTTACCCTAGGCACGGTCGCACTCACCATTACGGGATTTTCCGGACCGAAGATCGCCGAAAGCAGTGCATTCAGCCGGTACAGCATGACGGCCGGCATCCTGCTGGTCCTAATTGCGATGATACTTACTCTTATCGGCACGCTGGGCATCCGCTGGACAACGCAGTTCAAAGCCGCAACACCACTTGAAACTCTGACCGAAATTATCACCTATAGGAACCGGAAGACGCGCTTTTACGTGGCGGAGATAGTTTTTCTTGTGATAGGACTATCATTCTATGTCGCAAGCGTCATGGCATTCTTCCTCCGTGCCTGATCTGCCTACAGGCTTTTCTGTGAATTATGACGGATACAGCTGAAATTCATATTCCTCGCAAAGGGGGATTTCACTGTCGGAGGAATTACGGAACAGGTTCACCATTCTGCAGTTGTCATCCAGCAGCTTGGATCTGAGTTCCGGATTGGAGGCCTCACGGATCAATTTCCATAAGGGCATCACTGAGGCTACGTCATTGGGACGTAGTATTGACTTTGTTATGGAAAATGTCAATTTATCCAGCATCTTTCCTGGGCTGCCCTTCTGCAGATGCAGATGCGCAACCACGGAATAATCGACATAGTCGGCTGCCCAGTCCGGTGCCGTGTTCGGCATCCCGATGAAATTGCCGATGGAATATGCGACTGGAATATTCTTTTTCATCATGCAAGGAAGTATTATGTGTGGGTGATGCCCTATTATGGCGTCTATACCGCCCATCTCAAATATCATATCGACCAGTTTGAGAGTATACGGGTCGGGCATTTTATTGTATTGACCGCCGCTGTGCATGATCAGGACAATGAACTCGGCACCATTTTCCCTGAGTGTGCGAAGATCCCTTCTGAGCTGATCATGATATGGACTGATCTCCTTTTGAAATACTGGATTGTCCGGGCGGTAGAGATCTTCTACCTGCTGGGCGATCCGATCCACGGGATCCAGGAGGTGAATTGAACCGGGCCTGCATTCCTGAGGTTGGAAGAGATTTACGGCAAACAACTGGTTGTCTTCAAGATACATGTGGTGCGCAAAGGCATTTGTACCATAGGTATATGCCAGAAATCCGATCTTTATGCCATTTATTTCCCGTATGAAGCATCTGTCCCGCTCCTCACGGCTCCTGTATGTCCCTATATGATCAAGACAGACATGGTCCAATGTGTCAAGGGTGGCGAAGAGACCTGAAACATTCCGGTCCATGCAATGGTTGTTGGCAGTTGATACAAGATTGAATCCGGCGTTGCGTACCGTTTCCGCAAAGGCTTCAGGATTATTGAAACAGTAGCGTTCAGAAGTATAGCCGAACGATTCACCTGCGACGGGAGTTTCAAAATTCCCGACAACATAGTCGCTGCAGGAAAAAAGTTCTTTTGCATCAGCAAACAACGGGGTGAAATCATGAACTCTCCCGACAGTGCAGGCTTCAAGCTGTCTGCCTATGCACATTATGTCACCAGCAAACGAGAGTTTTACCGACGATCCTGATTTTGAATTCATAGTGCCTGTATGATAATCTGACTCAGTTTTGAATCAATAAGATATTAGCTTTCACACCTGCATTCCTTGTTTCTTGAGGATTTCCTGGATTTCCTTGACATCGACCTTGCGCGGCTGGATGTTCTTTTTCGCCGCGAGTGCTGCGGCGACGCCTGTACCATGGCCTATGTTCAGACAGATGGACATCACCCTGAAATTTGAATGGGCCTTGTGCGTGCCTGAAATATTGCGTCCGGAAAAAAGGAGACCATCAATCTTCTCCGGAACACAGCAACGATATGGAATTGTATAATCTCCGCGGGCCTTAAACTTGTGCTGGGCGCCGTTGGCGTCGAGGCCGGAACCTTCGATATTATGAATGTCGAAGTTGAAGAAGTTCCTCGTGGCAATCCAGTCGTCGAAGACCTTGGCCTCGACAATGTCGTTTTCATTTATGGTGTAAAGTCCCTTGAAATGACGGGTTTCCCTGACACCTACATTTGAAGCAGCGGCTATCAGATAGCATTTTTCATAGCCTGGAACATAATCGTGGAGGAATTTTATTATCTCGGGGATCTGGCGCTGGCAGATTGTTTCGGCCTTTGTCAGATCTCGGATGTCCGAACCGTCGATACCTGTGAGGTTTGTCATATTGACGACAACCTGGTCAGGAATTGTCGACTTATACAGGAGCACATGTCCTGCGGGAGCAGGGAGGATATTGCGCGCCAACGCCTGCAGTTCGCCCTTTGGAGTTTCTACGAGAGTTTCAAATGATCCGGGGTATACTGCGCGGCTGCGATCAACCCCGCCTATCTTGAACATGAGGGTGACCGGCTGCATCTTGCCGTCCTTTTCTCGCCCCTTGATGAATGCAGCTCCGGCCTTGAATGCGACATCTCCGTCACCGGTGCAGTCGACAACGACCTTCGCCATGATCGCTTCACGTCCTGACTTGCTTTCAGTTATCACTCCTTTTACCATATCTCCTTCCATTATCACGTCTGATACCATGGTATGGAGCTGGTATTTGGCGCCGGCATCATCCATCATATCGAAGAGTACCAACTTCAACTTTTCATGGTTGATGGTATTTGGCCCGACAGCATCAAGATCTTCGCAGAACCATTTCATTTTTCTGCAACGGTCGCTTATTTCCTTGAATAGAGGAGAATCCTTGGAACCTGTGAAGTGGGACATCATTCCTGAAGTTGCCATTCCACCGAGACAGTTCTGCGTCTCGATGAGAAGCGTTTTGGCTCCGGTGCGTGCGGCCGCAAGCGCAGCACCTATTCCGGCCGGGCCTCCACCAGCGACCAGCACATCAACTTCATCAACAACAGGGATGTTCTTTGAAGGTTCCATATAAGTCTTCATATCTATTTCCTCCTTTGATTTTAAAAGAAACAATAATATAAGTATATCATGTTTAAATCTAAATATATCAGTAAAAGTCTCTAAATATCTCAGGTTTTAACGTATGAGGCTATCAAAATTACTCAGGTATATTGCAAGGAAGACAGGGACGGTGGTCAACATCGAGACCTTGCATCCGGCTTTCCTTACTGCCGACAGGCTGAAGCTGGATCCGGACCAGCATATCCATTCCGGAGATTTCTGCAGGCAGATGAAACTTGGTTCAGATTTCAAGGCATGCCAGAAAAACAAGAAAAGAAGCATCTTGATCTCGCAGAAGGGAAGATCATTCTGCGGTGTGTGCCCGTTCGGGGTCTGGGAACTTGCACAGCCAGTGATGTATGCCGGGAAACTTGCTGCAGTAATATATCTTGGACATATCCGTGAAGAGGGAAAAGTAAAAGGTGGAACAGCCGTTGCAAGTTCTGTGGAGACAATGAAGAAAAATGAGCTTCGCAGTTGGGCGTCATTTACTTCCCAGTTCATAAGGACAGAACTGGAGCTGCTGGCGTTCGAACAGCCGGAGTTGTTCAAACACCGCAAGGATTCGGACTTCATCTCCCAGTGCAATTCATTCATCGACCAGAAATATGCCAAGGATGTTTCCCTCCTGGATCTTGCGGCGCTAATGGGTGTGAATCCAAATTATCTCAGTGGACGGATACACAGCACTACCGGCAAGACTTTCCGGATCCTCCTGAATGGGAAACGGGCGCATGAGGCGAAAACCTTCCTGAGGCTCCATAAGGAATTGACCATTTCGGAGATAGCTGGAATGTGCGGATTCAGGAATGGTAATTATTTCAGCACCGTCTTCAAGAAGATCACCGGATGCACACCGATCGAATACAGGAACGGGAAGGATTCCCTCATGAAAGAAAAAAAATATTTGAACTTCCGTGTAATTCGTGTGATTCGTGGTTTATATTAATGGACAAAAATAATTGTGGTTGTCATATGAAAAATGCTAAGCGTACAGCGAAGATTGTCAGGAAGACGAAGGAGACAAACATCACCGTTGAGATTAATCTTGATGGCAACGGGAAAAGTTCCATCTCCACAGGAATTCCTTTCCTCAACCACATGCTCGAGCTCTTCGCGAAGCACGGTCTGTTCGATCTGGACATCAGCGCAAAAGGTGACCTGCAGATAGACTGCCACCATACCATAGAGGATCTTGGAATTGTCCTGGGTGACGCGATCGCGAAGGCAGCAGGCGACAAAAAAGGTATCCGCCGCTATGGCTGGTGCATTCTTCCCATGGACGAAGCGCTTGCGATGGTCTCGCTCGATCTTTCCGGCAGGCCGTATCTTGTCTATGATCTTGTTCCTCCAGCCGCGAAGGTGAAGGACATCGACACACGTCTATTCCACGAGTTCTTCCAGGCATTGTCTGTCAAGGCCGGAATGAATCTCCACATAAACCTCATGAAAGGTGAAGAGGCACACCACGCCTTTGAAGCCGTGTTCAAGGCGTTTGCAAAAGCATTGGACCAGGCGGTGTCATACGACAGCCGCATCTCCGGCGTCCTCTCGACAAAGGGTTTGCTGTAAGATAGCCAGCCACAGAGGCACAAAGGCACAGAGTTAAGAAATTTAAAGTGGAATCGTATTGGCTTTCTCTACGAAGAGGTTAAGCATGAAAGAGAAAGATCTACTTTATAGGATACTTCTTTATTCGCCTCCTTTGATTATCTTAATATTCTTGTTCCTAGTTTATTTTAATGAAATTATATTTCATAGACATCCATCAAAACAAACTGCTATGAATGCAAAAATAGAAATAGCAATTGAAAATTACAGGGCGAAACAAGGAAAGTATCCTGAGGGTGGGAATAAGGATATTATAAAAGAGATTTTTGAAAAAGGAGAGATTGATAGATTGAGTCTCGATAAAAGCGGAAACTGTTTAGACAAATGGGGAACGCCCATGAAAATTTATTATAAGGATGGGAGGCCGATGATAATTTCCGCAGGACCGAACAGGAAATTCGACGAGATGGGATCTCCAAATGATGATGATATAAGAAAATTTTAATAGACAGCAGCGGTTAGCTTTGGAATTCATTTTTAATTAAGCCAATCACCCATTCATCCAGCCATCCATTCATCCTTTCTTAAGTTGGCATGCTTTCTGCTTATAAGACCTTGGGCAAATGCAATCATGGGATACCCCAGTACCGGATTGCAGTCATCAACAGGTTGGAAGACTGTGTGACGGCAGTTCATACTGAGTTCAAATATGACGGTTAAAATGTAGGGGCTACGCTGGTAAAACGACCCTTTCCAACGTAGCCCCTGGCATTTTGGGTAAAAAAATCCCGCCGCAAAGGCGGGATATGTAATTAAAGATATTTAGACAGGATTACAGGATTTCCATGATTTAAAATCTAATTCATCCTGTTAATTCGCCAAGGCGAATAAATCCAGTTATCCTGTCGGGAAATTAGTTCTTTTCCAGTCTCGACTTCAATTCCTCAAGTTCCTTCTTGAGGGCTTCTGGAAGCTTGCTGCCGAATTTCTCATAGTTCTGCGAGATGTCGTTGAGCTCTGCCTTCCAACCCTCAACATCCACGGATAGTAGCTGTTTCATGTCGTTGCAGCTGATCTGGAGGTCGCCGGTGTCGAAGTCCTCGCATCTCGGGAGATTTCCGATGGCTGTCGGATTTGCCTTCACAAGTCCTTCAATCCTGTCGCATATCCATTTGAGAACGCGGCTGTTTTCGCCATATCCCGGCCAGAGCCATTTGCCGTCCGCGGTCTTCCTGAACCAGTTCACGAAATAAACCTTCGGAAGATTTGCGCGGTCGGTGCGATTGGCCATGGATAGCCAGTGGGCAAGGTAGTCGCCCATATGGTATCCACAGAACGGAAGCATCGCGAATGGATCGCGGCGCAGCACACCAGCCTTGCCAAGTGCTGCAGTTGTCGTTTCGGAACCGGCGGCGGAACCCATGAACACGCCATGCTCCCAGTTGAAAGCTTCGTTGACAAGTGGAATCGTCGAAGGACGGCGTCCACCCACAAGTATCGCGGAGATTGGAACACCCTCTGGTTTCTCCCAGTCTGGATCAAGCACCGGGCACTGTGCTGCCGGAGCCGTGAAACGCGAGTTGGGATGTGCGGCCTTGCGTCCGCAGTCCGGAGTCCATTCCTTTCCTTCCCAGTCAATGGCCTTTGCCGGTGCAGGAACTCCCATATCCTCCCACCAGACATCTCCTTCAGGTGTGAGCGCGACGTTCGTGAAGATGGAATTCTTGGTCATTGAAAGCATCGCGTTCGGATTTGACTTCATCGAAGTTCCTGGTGCTACCCCGAAGAATCCGGTTTCCGGATTGATAGCATGTAGCTTTCCTCCCTTGCCTATCCTCATCCAGGCGATGTCGTCGCCGAGGCATTTTACAGTCCACCCAGGAAGGGAAGGCTGCATCATCGCAAGATTCGTTTTTCCGCAGGCGCTGGGGAATGCGGCAGCGATGTAATATTTCTTTCCTTTTGGAGAAGTGAGGGAAAGTATGAGCATGTGTTCGGCCATCCAACCTTCCTTCCTGGCGATGGAGGATGCTATGCGAAGGGCGAGGCATTTCTTTCCAAGAAGGGCGTTTCCACCGTATCCGGAACCATATGACCAGATGGAAGGCTCCTCAGGGAAGTGGACAATGTATTTCTTTGACGGATCGGGCTCGCATGGCCATGGAACATCCTTCTGTCCGGACTTGAGAGGAGCGCCGACTGAATGCATGCACGGGATGAAATCCGTACGGTCGCCGAGGACATCAAGTACCTTTTTTCCCATGCGGGTCATGATTCTCATGTTGACGACGACGTATGCTGAATCCGTGATCTCTATCCCAACCTTGTGAATAGGTGAGTCAAGTGGCCCCATTGAGAAGGGGATTACATACATCGTACGGCCTTCCATGCAGCCGCTGAACATGTTCTTGAGCTTCAGTTTCATCTCGGCAGGATCCGTCCAGTTGTTCGTCGGACCTGCATCCTCATGTTTCGTCGAGCATATGTATGTGCGATCCTCGACACGGGCTACATCGCTTGCATGTGAACGGGCCAGATAGCAGCCGGGACGCAGCTTTTCGTTAAGCTTTGTAAAAGTTCCATGCTTTACAAGTTCCTCACAGAGGCGATCATACTCCTCATTGGAACCATCGCACCAGTGGACGCGGGTGGGCCTGCAGAGCTTGATGGCTTCATCGACAAAGGAGAGCAGCTTCTTGTTCTTTGTGAATTCTGTTATCATCTTGGTGCACCTTTTTATATATATTTATAATTTTTAGAATGTAATTTAGTAAGCCTGAAGATAAGAAACAGAATTCATAATGAAAATTTAAGATTCTGCAGATAGAAATTACTTCTGACTTCTGTCTCCTGACTTCTGAATTCCCGTTCTACAGGCTCTTGCCAGTGATTCTCTTGTATGCATCGAGATACTTCTCATGCGTTTTCGAGACGATGTCATCAGGAAGGTCCGGAGCAGGGGGAGTCTTGCTCCAGTTGAGGCTTTCGAGGTAGTCCCTGACGAACTGCTTGTCGAGGCTCGGGGGATTTCCACCGACCTTATACTGGTCAGCAGGCCAGAAACGGCTGGAATCCGGGGTGAGCACTTCGTCGATCAGGATGAGATCTTCACCTAGTACGCCGAACTCGAACTTTGTATCCGCGAGGATGATGCCCTTCTTGGCGGCATAGTCTGCGGCGGTATTGTAGACCTTTATGGAATAATCTTTTGCCAGCTGTGCGAACTTCGCACCGACTATCTCCTTGGACTTCTCGAAGCTTATGTTCTCGTCGTGAGTACCGAGTTCAGCCTTGGTAGAAGGAGTGAAAAGGGCTTCATCAAGTTTCTCCGCCTGCCTGTAACCTTGGCGGAGAGGGATGCCGCATACGGAACCGGTCTTCTGGTAGTCCTTCCATCCGCTGCCAGTTATGTAGCCGCGCACTATGCATTCTACGGCGAGGGGTTTCGCCTTCTTCACAAGCATCGAACGACCCTTGAGATCATTGGAATATTTCTTGAGCTTCTCCGGATATTTCGAGACGTCTGCAGTGATAAGATGGTTCTGCATCCATTTCATCAGATCGAACCAGAAAAGTGAAAGTCCGGTAAGCACTCTGCCTTTGTCAGGAATGCCGTTGGGCATGACGACGTCAAAAGCGCTTATGCGGTCGGTTGCGACGAAGAGAAGGGAATCCCCGAGATCATAGATGTCGCGGACTTTTCCGCGCCTGGGTTCTGGAAAACCATCCATTTTCGTCTCGAGAAGAGCCTTGTTCCTGTCGTATTTCATTTAAGCAGTCTCCTGTCGTCGGGAATAGTTATTGCTTCGACATTCGAAATCCAGCGTTCGAAATTCGATATTCCTCAGGCCTCGATCTCGGTGATCTTGACCTTGGTCAACTCGGAACGGTGTCCCTTGGTCTTTCTGTATCCCTTGCGGCGCTTGATCTTGAAGGCAATGAGCTTAGGACCGCGGAAGTGCTTGATGATTTCACCAGAGACCTTTGCTCCCTTGACGAGAGGGTTTCCGAGCTTGATGTCCTTGCCTTCTCCGGCTGCGAGGACTTCCGAGAAAGTGATTTTTTCACCTTCTTTTCCGCTCATGAGATCGACGTCGATGATGTCGTTCTTGTTGACCCTGTACTGTCTTCCACCTGCTGCGATTATCGCATACATTGTTTCTATCTCCTGATTATGTTTTATTTTCCGTAAAAAAATTGCCACCTTTCCGGTGGCGCCCTAAAACTTCAAAGCTTTTTTCAGAGAGCCGGTTAATATAACGCTTTGGTCTGCTTGTGCAACCAATTTATGAAAAATTGAATATTTTCTTAAAATCCTTTGAGTCTTAATGGCTTTGGGTTAAATTGATTTCAAAAGAATATAACAGAAAAAGAGAGGGAAGACTATGGTAACGGCAATTGTCCTGATCAACGTGCAGCGCCCTAAGCTCAAACAGGTTACAGACAATGTGATGAAGATAAAGGGAGTTACGGAGCTCTATACCGTGGCCGGTGAATATGACTTGGCCGCCATCGTGCGCGTGAAGGACAACAAACAGCTTTCTGATATCGTGGTCGACAAGATGCCCCATCATATCGACGGGATCACACATACCAAGACTCTCATTGCCTTGGATGTCGAGGCAAAAATAGACCTCGCAAAGGCCTTCAAGATAAAATAAAAAAGGCAAGCCTGCCTGTTCTATATTCAAGTAACGGAGGGCGGACATTCCTGTCCGCCATTAGATTTAGAATTTGGCGGGTAAGAAAACCCGCCCTCCTTTGCTATTCAAATTATTGTAGCTTTACTGTCTTTCCCGGAGGAAGATCCATCAGCTTTCCATCGACGCTGACACTTACCGGTATTGAGCTCGGATTGAATGCCGTCTTCAGGTTTGCCGATATCACGACCCTGTTCCTTGCGGCCTCATAGTCGAACAGCTCGATGTTTGTGCAATACCAGATGTCTGGCTTTCCTGACATTGGCTTGAATATCCTGTCAAGATCCGCCCAGGTTGCCCCTTCCCGGTCAAATTCATAGGTATGACCCCAGATGTAGATAACTCCCGAATATCTGGAATTCCCATATAGTTTCTCAAATGTATCCGGTACCGGAGGATTCTTACAGAACATGTGTGCGGTTGATGCCCAGGCCAATGGTTCCTTGGGTGGGAAGCAGTTTGGATTGTTTTCACATGTCCGTGAATAAACTATCCCGCATTGACTTAGGACATTTATTACCTTCTCGTTATATGATCCATATGGATATGCCATTCCACGCACTGGATATCCTACAAGGTCTTCAAGAGCCTTTCGATCATTGATGATCTCAAGGGCTATCTGTGTGGGATCTAACTTTGTCAGGTGCGGATGGGTGACAGTATGGACAGCCACTTCATGCCCCTCGTAGAGTTTCGCAACCTCTGACACGTCAATATGTCCTGAACTTTCCTTTGATGTCTTTCCTGTCCGTAGGAATTTACCGGAATTGAGGTTGAACGTCCCCTTGATCCCCCATTCGTTGAACGCCTTGATGACCTTGCGGTCCTGGATAACACCATCGTCGAAGCTCGTGGTCAGCGCAATTCTCTTTCCATTCGGGAACGATGGTATCTCTATTCGTGAAGGGGTCTTTGATGCACTCATTTATGCTCTCCTGGAGTTTATTAGTAATGAAAGTTTATTATAAGCTGTAATCAGCAAAATTTCATCTTTTTGGATTCAATTCAATCTCTGATTCTCCATTACTCCGGTACCCCTTTTACGTGTGCAATTCCGCCTTTTGCATGAAAATCATCCTAAAAATGTATTTCCCCTGGGAAAAACCATGGAATTTCAGAAAAACTCAAAAAAATTTAATATTTTCAGCATATATGCGTGAGAAATAATATCTGCATCCGAATACACCTGTAGAAGAAAACATCGGGATAGCCAAAACAAGGAGGATACAATGAAAAGTCTAATCGGATTGGTTCTAGTAGCATATATGGGGATCTCCAAGCCTTCCAACATGGACTTTGTCAATACCGGCAAGACGATTTCGTATACCAGCATAGAGGCCCCTGTAGCCACCCAGAACGGATTAGTCCTATGCCAGATTAGCGGAAAGGAAAGGGAAAATGCATATAATTGGCTGATGGTCCAGTCCCAGTCTAAAATGAACAAGCTTCAGGATCAGACCTTGGCAAAATATCATGCAAAAGAAGTTAATTTTTTCAGCAGGACCCCTGATCATACCAACATAAATGCCTTAGATGAATACCACAGGCATCCTGGTCCACGCTATGTTTCATATAAAGTGTCCTCAAAAAAACATCATAATTCGGCAAAAATGTGAAAGAAGGCGCATTTTGACTAAAATCACACCAAATATCCTGAAAACATGAACCGCCTCAAATTTAGATAAATATTGAAAAAAGGGTTATTTATAATAATTTTATCCATGCAGTATTCAGATAAAATGACCCACTGTACGCTTCTTATGCGGCTCAAAAATCCTGCCGACGAGACGGCATGGACCGAATTCGCACAGTTTTACTGGGACATCATCACCGGATGGGCAAGGAACAAGGGCTGTCCTCCGTCCCTTCTGGATGACGTATTCCAGGAGACCATGCTATGTCTCCTTAGGATAATGCCGGAGTTCGAATATCATCCTGAAAAAGGTCGTTTCCGCGGTCTTTTGAAAAAAATAGTTTACGCGCGAGTGATTGATACCATAAGAAGCAGGAAGAATGAAAATGAACTATTTGCCTCTCCAGATGGCGAATCAGATGAAAAAGATGCAGTAGAAAACAATATTTTACTCGCTGTATCCGACAACTCTGAAAATGATGAAATATGGATAAGGGGAGTTGTCTCCCAGGCTCTCAGGCAAGCATATGGAAAAGTTGATTCGCTGACATATAAATCGTTCTGCCTTTATGTCCTTGAAGGCTTGGATGTAAATGAAGTATGCAAAAGGCTGGGGATTGACAGACCGGGAACAGTCTACCAGCACAAAAGCCGCTTCCTCGGTATCGTGCAGAAGGAATTTATGCAGATAATCCAGGACATTGGAGATGAAGAGACTTTGGCGATGATGACGAAAAACGAGAAGGTGATCTTATCCGCATTGGAATCGCTGGTGGATAGCACTCCAAACTACAGGGAAACGATAGTGCAGGATACAATGAACAGGGCTCTGAGCAGGAGGATTGATGATATAAGGATAAAGATGTCGTCGGTTTCAATTCCCGAACAGACAGGACTTTTCCTGCTTGTTATCCCGGAAAAAGGAAATCCCTTCCATGTATCCGTCGGAAAAACACTCAGGGCCGGAAGGGACAGGTCTTCAGACGTAATCTTAAATTCTGAAACAGTATCGGGCCATCATGCGACCTTTGAACTCAAAGGGACAACTGTCTCAGTCAAGGATGAAAGCAGCGCGAATGGAACCTATGTCAATGGTTCAAGGATTGAACGCAGGATTCTTGTTTCCGGGGATCTTGTCCAGTTAGGAGGGTGCTCTGTAATTTATTATGATAAGTCGCAGGTGCAAAGCATTAAGGGAGACATGACGATACATTTCGGGTACATAGGCCTTATTGAAGATGGAAAAGCCCCCTCATCATAGAATATCAAGCTCCATACACCTGCCAAAACAGGTTCTCCGACTTGTCCGCCATAGTTCTCCATGGAGGACTACGGAGGATGTGCCCAAACGCCGTTACTCCCTTACGCCGATACGCCGTCACCTCTTCATTTCGGCCTGTATTCCGTTGGCGGTCTGCCGAAACGCTTCTTGAAAGCACGGCTTAAATGGAATGCGCTGGAATAGTTCAACCGCGATGCGATATCCGCAAGCTTCATGTCGGTGTCCCTCAGCCAGGTCAGTGCCCTATTCAGTCTGAGGCTGTCGTAGTATGATTTCGGAGAAATCCCTGTTGTCTTCATAAATACATGCCGGAACCTTCCTTCGCTGAGGAAGGCTTTTTTTGCGAGTGTCGCAATCGGCAGGGGATTTTCTGCGGAAGCCTGCATTATCGTAAGAATGTTGCGGAGCCTGTCACGTCTTCCTGGATGGCAGGCAGTCTTTTCTCCATCTCGCCAGCTCCGATACCATTTCTGCAGGAGGAGATTTATAGATGCTGCGGCTTCCACCGCAGCGGCTTCGCCCTCCGACAGCATCCTTACGCTTTCAGTGAGGAAATTCAGTTCATCCTTGGCCTGCCTGATATTCAGTGCGATGTTCGCAGGAAATTTCAGTGAGCTTGGATTCTCGCATTCGATCCACCAGAACGACCATTGTGGCCTGACACAGCCATAGGCGGTGACCATTTCCGGATTCAGATTGACGAAAGTTTCCGGGAGGCATTTGAGTCTTTTGCCGTTTTTCAGCTTGATGAAACCTTCTCCTGCCAGTGTCCGGACAAGGATACTGCCTTTTCCAGGATACCCCTTGTTCCAGACGTTCTGATAGTCCAGATCACCTCGCACCTCCCAGACACGCCTTATGTTGAGTGTGCCAGAGGAAGTCGTACGGTCCGGTGAAAACATCTGGTTGTGCATAGGAGCATTTTTAATTTTTGATTGATGATTTTCGATTTGATGGTTCAAAATATAGACCATACGAAAAGTATATGCAAATAGGTGATTTTGCTATTCATGATATAGAATAAAGGCATATTTTATATGTATGATTAAAAAAGTAGGACGGGTTTTAACCCGTCAACAAAATCGTCGGTTTAAAAACCGACATACTTATGAGGTAAGAATATGGCAACTTTACGCGAAAATCTTCTAAGGTCGTTGAGAAGGCAGGGATTTGAGAAGGTTCCGATCGATCCGAATGCGTTCTGCCCGGACCAGCTCGAGGCGTTCAAGAAACGTTTCGGACATACGGATTATCACAAATGGTTTGGTTCACCGTGCAGGGGATTAGGGATAAGGGAGGAACAGGCGTTCAAAGACTGGAAGAGATACTATCGACACGAGGAACTCCCACCAGATACGACTTTCAGCAATACCGGAGTTGGACATTCACACCAGCCGGGATGCTTCCACATGACTCGAATGCACCATCCTCTCAAAGGGGACGACCGTACCGTCGAAGAGATCAATAATTATCCGTTCCCTACGTTCCACAAGGACGCACTTCCTGAAGCGAAAAAGAAAGTGGAGGACCTGAGGAAGGAAGGACTTGCTTCCATGGTCGGGATGGCATGCACGATATGGGAGGGATCCTGGTACATGCGTTCAATGGAAGATCTGATGATCGATATGCTGAGCGAGGATGAGAAGGCCACCGTTCTTCTCGACAAGATCACAGACCTTTCCTGCGAGAGGATCCGTATTGCAGCGAAGGCTGGAACGGACCTTGTCCAACTTGGCGATGACATCGGCATGCAGTCGACCCCGATGATGAGCGTGGAGCTCTGGCGCCAGTGGCTCAAGCCGAGGCTGGCAAAGGTGATTGCCGAGGCTCGTAACATCAAGCCCGACATCCTTGTGTTCTACCATTCATGCGGATTCGTCCTGCCGTTCCTGGACGATCTGATCGAGGTTGGAGTTGACATTCTGAATCCCGTGCAGCCGGAATGCATGAAGTTCGAGGATGTGCACAAGCTTGTCGGCGGAAGGATGTCATTCTGGAGCACCATAGGCACGCAGACCACGCTTCCTTTTGGAAAACCTGCCGAGGTGAAGGATGTTATCCGGAAGAATTTGCAAATCTGTGGCAAGCAGGGCGGTATTGTTATCGGTCCTACTCACATGGTTGAACCTGAAGTCCCATGGGAGAACCTTGTGGCCATGAAGGAAGCATGCGAGGAATACAAGTAAGAATATTGAAACAGGCGTTTTAGAAACTACCTACTTGACAAGGTTGCGGGCTTTGCTTAAAGCGAACCTGAAAAGACGTTCCGTGGCATTTCTGTCGGTATGGTATCCGGTCTGCTGAGTCGTCTGCTGGCGGATCACGAGTACATCCATGCCGTCCTGGGACTTCCATTCCGTACAGATTCCGGAAGATGTCCTTATCAGCCTGACAAGGAATGAATCAGAGGATTTCGAAGACTCTTCAGCCTCAGAGGAAACCTTTGATAGTTTTTTCCTAAGTTCGAATTTTTCCTTTGCAACAAGGACACAGTAGAGATATGGATAATCAGATCCCTGGACATTATTGAGGACCACCTGTGTCTGCACACCGAAGAAATCCTCACCGAGTGCCGGTATCTGCAAAATCAGTTTTGCGTCAACAGGCATCTCTCCTTTTGTTCCCTTTACTACTTCGAGTTGGACGGTCATGTTCTCTCCATCCTTCTTGATAGCCTCCCAGATGGTATATATATGCAGGAGATTTTCAACCTTCACTGTCAGAGGCGCATTTGTCAGGATGCGACGGACACCGGTCACCCAGTGCGGAAACAGTAATACGATGGCATCCACGGACACTGTGAGCGCAAGCCAGGTATATCCGCAGCTGGAGCTTACAAAATAAAAGAGGAAGAAGACTCCAATGATTGCTGCAAGGGTAAAGCATCCATGGGGGCATGTGATGTCGATGAAGCTCCTGTCCCATCTTCGTGAATTCTCCGATATCTCGAGGATTTTTTCAAGCTGCTGCTTGTCGCCCGAGCGCCATTCCTTCTTTGAACCAAGCTCCTCCGGTACGTTCGTATATCCTTTCACGATCCCCATCATGGATGAAACAAGGAGGAATATGGCGCCAATTACAGTCCATCCGAGGAATATCTGCAATCCAAATCCAGTTAGAAGTAAAATGACGATCAGGGAAAGCCTGGTCGTATATGGCATAGATTTCACGAAGATAAAATGGATCTCCCCACGGCGTTTTGGATCAGGCAGCAGCATGCTTCCTCCTTTCACCGAGTTCGGCAGTTCCCATGGCGGACCAGTAGAGAGGGCATGCTCCTGTACAGGCTGAAAAGTCGCCGCATCCCGAACACTCTCCCGGCGCATATTCCTTTTTCCTGAAGAAAAGGGAGGTAGCGGAATTCCAAACTTCCGGGAACGGCTGGCGCAGCAGGTTGCCTACGGATTTTGGATAACTTGAACATGGCAGTATATCGCCGTTCGGTGCGATGCTGAGCAGTCCGTCGCATGCAGCACAGCTCTTGTTGCCGAATCCTTCCGCAAGAGGATTGAATATGCACATGGGGGTCGGTGAATACCACATGAATTCAATTCCGAGCCGTCTCGCTTCATTTCGAACTGGCTCGATTATTGGCCATATCTCCGTGTATGAGACCTGCAGCTTTGATTTGACTGCGCTGCCGGTCGGAATCACCATGTTCATGGACATCCGACTCAGCCCGAGTTCCGATACGGTCCGGACAAGTTCCACGAGATGGCCGGAATTCTTCGAATTTATGGTCGTGTTCGTATGGACATGTATTCCGGATTTCTTCAAGGCGCGTATCCCTTCCATCGTCTTTTCAAATGAGCCCGCAACTTCCGTAAGTTCATCATGGATTTCTGCATTCGGACCTTCGAGGGAAACCTGTGCCGAATTCAATCCCGCCTTCTGAAGCCTTCCTGCACGATCATTTCCTGCAAGAAGCGTTCCGTTGGTTATCAGGTTGACTCTCAGCCCGATTTTCTTTGCTGAAGAGACAAGTTCCTCCAGATCATTCCTGAGAAGAGGTTCTCCTCCTGTAAAACTGACCGATGGGACCTTGGCGTCATTTCTGATTGTACCGAGGACGCGTTTGATTTCATTGGTGGACATTTCTTGTTCATCTTCATCTTTCCGCCGGCATCCGCATGCAGCGTAGCAGAACCTGCATTTCAGGTTGCAACGGTAGGTGACGGCGATCTCCGAAAGCACCGGAAGTGAATTGAATAAACCAGAATATTTTTCTATGGAAACCGCCTTGCGCCCCCTGCCTTCGCCAAGACATCCGGTCATGAGGCTGCGAAAATCGCAGAGGAAATGGAAAAGTTCCCTGCGCCGGCCATCATTTTCCCCTATCTTGCCAACCAGTTTATCGATTGAACCCCCGTCCTTCATGAATTTCAGGACCTTGAAACCGGTATTGTTCAACTTCATCGCCCGGTTAGGAAGTATGATCAGGAGACTGTCTTCCTCCCTTACGTCAAAATGAGGTCTGACATGGGAGAAATAGTCGTCCACCCATGAGAAAGCATCCTTGTTTTTCCAGGCATCGATCAATGTGCACCTCCGCTGACACAGGCTGAATGGCATGCAGAATGGCACGCAGAGTGGCATGCCGAATGACATGCTGAATGACACGCCGAATGGCAGGCCGAGTGACAAGCATCATGGCATGCGGTATGGACAAAGCATCCCTGGTAACAGGCCGGGCTGTCCATGAAGCTCTTGTAGTCCCCGGATATTCCAGTAATCGAATCAAGACTGCCCTGAACGGTCTTGGGAACTTGATTGCTGGCAGTTTGATATGAGTCATGGTTATGATGGCAGTAGTAGAACCAGTAGGGATAATAGTTGTCATAATAATACTGCTGGGAATTTTTATCCTGTTCAGTGGGCTGTGGCTTCTTTTCAAAGGACTCCCTGAACTTATTGGTGTAAAATTCCGTGGTCGCTTCAGGGTCGGCATCCCAGGATTTGCGGCGCATCTCATCTACCATGAGATTCACCAGTCCACGGATCTTGTCGGGATTGAGCCTGTTGTCCGGACCTACAGCCTGTACAAGCAGAGTTTCGAACTGATCGAGGTTTGCTCCAGCATCAAGGACATCTATGCGACCGTCATCATGGAGACTTACCACCCCCTGGTTCTGGAGTTTGCCAAGCATTATTCCAAGGATACGGTTGACTGGAAGACCGATGAACAAGGCGGCTTCAAGAACTGAAAGCTTCGGGATCTTCCCCTTTTCCCTGAAAGTTGTGATGATCATTTTCGGAGGAGTCCAGTCCTGATCTATCCAGCTTACATCCGAAAGCCCGTCAGCTGCGCTCAGCATGCTGTTGTGTTTTCCGATCACTATGATCAGGAATGCAATGATCAGTATGACCGCCATCACAGCCAATGCAATGACCGAATATTTCCTTATGTTCTCTCCATAGTTGTTCTGTTCATTCGTCGGAGGTACAAAATTCTGGACTTGTTTCCCTCCATCCGGCTGAGGTTCGACGAGTCCTGTATTCAAGTCTGCGGATTTCTTTGCCGGAAGGTTGAAGATGGAGGCATCGACGTATTCCTGGATGCGGAAATGCCCCTTGACAGGCACTTTCTCCCAGTATATTAGCTGCATCAGCCAGAATTTTCCGTTGTATTCCTGGGCGCGATAGTCCATCTTGTATTGCTTGTTCATCCACTGTTCAGTCAGGATTTTCTTCGAGAGTTCTTCTCGTGGAGCCTTGTTGTCTGGCAGTTCCATTGGCCAGTATATCTTCAGGGCATAGTGTCCGACAGGATCCTCCCATTGGACCGGTGCCCAGTTGAGGACCACGAGATTCTTTCCATCCGAAGATGTTGTAGCTGCAAGATTGCCGGTTTCAGCGAGATCGGTGCCATAGGTTAGATTGTAGATCACCCGGCTGTTTGAGATGGCGGCGCCATTTGCGAGGATCACGTCGTATTTCGAACTGCTCACAGGCTTTATTGAAAGATCATATTTTTTGTTCTGCGCGTCAAGGGCGAAACAGCGTGTCATGTCGAAATGCGGCTTACCAGTAAACCCTTCAAAATAGAATCCGTGGAGGTTGAAGCCCTGGGGATTGATTGCAACTTGATACACGACCGTCGCCTTGCCGTCTGGCCGGATCGAAAGCGAGACTTCAGAGAACTCCCAGCTTATTGCCCTTGCCGAAGCGGCGGTCGACAAAAACAGCATGAGAACTATGATTGTCCTTGAGACAGATGGGAATGGCATTTTCATGGTTCTAAAATAAGACGTTTAAGCTGAAAGTCAAAAGCAGCGAGCTGACTAAGTTTTAAGAGGAGTCCTATATTTTTTAGCTGGCGATATCTTAGAATCAGAGATATAGTATTCGTAGAAATGGGAGAAGTGGAGATGGAAGAATCTTTCAAATGTTTCCATTGCGGGGCGGACAATGGCAGAAATTCACTTTCCTGTCCCAATTGCAAGAAGAACCTCGTAGTGGCCAGGCTTGTATGCATCGATCCCTTTGAGAACATTAAGGAGGGAACTGTAATAGATCTTCTACCCCTGTCGTATTCCATAGGAAGGGGATCTGGCAATCACATCACAATAACAGACAAGTTTGTTTCAAGGCACCACCTCGAGCTCATATGCCATCCTGCCGAGAAATACTTCGAAGTGCATGTTTTAGGCCAGAACAGACAGAAATTCGAGAAGGATACCTACAGGCTCTTTGATGACGCTGTGATTCCCATCGGCACCGGTTCCTTTAAATTCAACTATGTAAAGAGTGCTTAGGCTGATGACCAGCGTTGTCACACAGGAAATACGCTTGAAGAAAATGGCACTGGTTGAGGCCCTTTCCGCCGAAATCTACGGCAAGCTTGCAGAAAAGAACCATGCCAACCGCGATCTGTGGTCGAAGCTCAAGAAAGAGGAAGAAGGACATGAAAGGATTGTCACCAAGTTCCATGACAGCCTTAAGGAAGGGAAAATTTCAGTTGAGCATGAGGACGTAACCCTACATACTCTTGAAAAGACATGCGAATTTTTGGAACTGCAGCTCCGTGTCCTCAACACGAAGGATTATTTTTCATCGGCAGATGCTCTCTCTTTAGCTGAAACTGTTGAGGATAAGACAATTGATTCCATTGTCTTTGATGCTTTTACCACCAAGCTTCCTGAACTTGAGGAACTACTGAAAAGGCTGAAGGAGGAGAGCCTTGCCCATAGGGAATCCATCCGGAAGCGTAAGAAAACTACACTGAACCTGGTGTCCAGGATCCTTTCATTCATCAACAGGATCTTCGGCTGAGAAAGTCTTCATCACTTCTTTTCGGATTTGAACTTCTTCAGCATCTTGATATTCGTATATGAAGGTTCGATCTTCGATGAGCCGCATGATGGACAGCGGTTCATCTGCTGAAGAGCTTCTATCATTTCTTCCTTTGACTTTACATCCTTCGGATATTCATTTCTGAACGGGAATACGTTTCCGCAGTCGTCGCAAGTCATCATATAGCAAAGATCTGTCTTTTTGCAGAACTGGCATTTTGCATTCTTTATGTCAGTTATGTTCATTTCCTGGAACTGTCCGCAACTCCTGCATTTGACCGCGTATATGGAAGCAGTATCATCTACAGGGGTCATCTTGTTCAACATGAACTTGTATAATGTCAGGCTGAGCCAGGTGCTTACTGCCAGAATTGCAACGGCAGCAATGAGCCTGAGAGCCTTATATTTGAAATCATAGGCCTCCCTGTAGGGAAGCTCCCTGAAATATGTTTTGGACAGCGGTTCCAGAACTGGTTCGCTGGCTTCAGCAGGTTCAGATTTTGATGGTTCCTGGGCAGGACCGGCATTACCGACAGGTTTCTGTTCCTCAGGCTTGGCCTCTGAACCGGTAGTATATCCTACTAAGACAGGATTTTTGGTCGCGAGATAGGCGTTTATTTCCACAAAAGCAGGCAGAAGCTGGTCGAGTTCAGCCCTTTCCTCGGGATTTTTCCTGAGCATTGATTCAATAGCATCTGAAAGTATGCGCAGGATCGCAGGAGTCTGGACATGCAATGGAGGAGGGACATAGCTCAGCTGCCTGTGAATTGAAACAGTGAGCTTGTCAGAATCGAAAGGATTGTCTCCGGAAAATGATTCATATGCAGTGACACCAAGACTGTAGATGTCGCATCTTATATCAGGAGAGAATGTCTGATCTGTGGAGAGATTCAGATTTTCCGGGGCAAGATAGGACATCGTTGTCCAGACATTCCCCTTGTCCAGTGAAATCGTACTTTTAGCATTGGCAGATGGTACTATCCCAAAATCGCCCAGCTTGAAGAGATTGTCCTTTATCAGGATGTTCTCCGGTTTTATGTCAAAATGGACGAGGTTGTTTTCCTTTAGTGTCTTCAGTGCTTCCAGCATGCTTGATATCAGAAGAGCCGTCTCCCTGTCGGTGAGGGTTCTTGTCTTCAGCAGTGAAGCGAGATCCTTCTGGTTCGCGTATTCCATTATCAGATAGAGGCGACCCCCATACTGGCCTGAATCAAGTATCTTCAATATGTTTTCGGAGTTCAAATTCCTCATCCTGGAGGCCGTCTCCATGAATGTTGGGGCTATTGCCACGGTATCTGAATTCTCATGCAGGAGCTTTATGGCGACATCGGCATCATTGTTCTTCCTGTCCTTCGCCAGGAAAACCACTGAATGGCTGCCATATCCGAGCAGTTTTTCGATCTTGTAATGGCCGGCGAAGACAGTCTGGCTCTTCACAAGATCCAGATCCTTCCTGTGAAGGGAGGAAGTATTAAGATAGTTCTTGAGCTTTGCAATCAGATGTGCTTCTGTGACCGGTTTGAGCAGATAGTCGGTAGCTCCTGCATCGAGTCCCTCCATGATGGTCTCCTCATCCTGCATGGCGGAGACTATGATTATAGGGACAGTTATTCCTTCCGCAGAAGCCCTGAGTTTGCGGCAGACCTCAAATCCGTCCATCTTGGGCATCTGGTAGTCAAGTATCAGGAGGTCCACTGGTTTCCTTATGAACTCCTCGATGACCTCCTCGCCGTTTGAACATATCTTGTATTCATGGCCGAGGAATTCCAAAATGTTCTCGTAGAACATCTGGGTTATCTTATTGTCGTCAGCAGCTATTATCCTTGCCATTGTAAACCCCTTTTCCCCTTAGTAAGGATTTCCCATTTCAAAATGACCACTTACCGCATCTTTCTTCCAGGCTCTTCTTGAGAGTATTATCTCATCCATTGCACCTTTGAAAAACAAGCTGGGGGCAGCATCCTGCATCCCGGCTGCACCAATGATAACGGTTGTATCCTTGATGTCCTGAATATAGTTCTGCTGGAAATACGCGTTTGGATCCGTTGAAAGCAACTGATCTCCAGGATGGTTCTTGTGTCCATTCCATCCTGCGGCGCCGACTACAAGAACGTGTGGAGGATCACCGTTGCCAGGATCATGAGATATTACAACCTTGCCACCGGACCCAAAGCTTGAGGAATCAGCAATCTTCCCGTTTACATAAAAGGAGATCTGCGGGCCGTCGGCCACAAGCGCGAAATGGAACCACTTCCCGGCCTTGAAGTCATTTCCAGTATAGGAAAGAGTCATGGAGCCGATGTCCGCATTCAGTGAATTGTTCAGGGAATAGATCGCGAAGACCGAGTAGTTCGGCCAGAGGGATTTTGAGATGACGACCTGGATTCCTCCAAGAACATCAAACTTCACCCATCCCGCCACGGTGAAATCCGAACTTCCAGGGGTCAGCTTCAGGACTTCATTGCCTGGAACCTGGAGGTATCCTGTGAAACCGTCAAATGACATTGACTTGTCAAAACTCAACCATCTTCCGGATTTTTTCCATTCGGGTGCGTTCATCATGACCGCATTATATTTTTCCGGCTTGAATCCGTCGAATCCGCAACCCACTCCGCCATTGATGACCACATCGCAATTTCCCATTGGAGTGTCCATTCTCATATCAGGATTCTGGAAATTGTAGTTCAATACCAGATCAGGATCCCTGTTGAGTCCATTGTTGTAGGCAAGCCATCTTACGGCTTTGGCCTTCAGCTTGGCCTTCTGGATTCCAGGCAAGGTAAGGCTGAGAAGAATGAATATGACGGATATCGCCAGGACGATCTCAATCATCGTGAAGTTTTTACGGTCATATTTCATGGGGCCTCTGGACTTTTCAATTCCCTATAATATCAGTATACATTGGAGGTTTTAAAATACAAAGTTTCAAACGAAAAGACCTCTAGTTCCTTATGATTTTCAAGGAGATAAAAATGGACCTGCCTGTGAAGGAAAATAGCAAGTATGCCCCGGCCGAAAGGCTGTCCTTGGACGAACTGGAAACCCAGATATCCAAGGTGAACAAGGCCAAGGTCCATTTGATACAGGAATTTCTTGATGCGACCACCGATATGTTCATTGTTCTCAATGACCAGAGGCAGATAGTCTTCGCAAACAAGGCATGCCTTGACTTCCAGAGGGAGAACAACGGGCCTGAGCCTTATGGGCTGCGCGTAGGTGAACTGCTTGGTTGCAAGAACTCCTTCAATAGCAGTGGAGGTTGCGGTACTTCTGATGTGTGCCAGTTCTGCGCAGGTACGAATGCATTCATGGATGCCCAGAAAGGCAATGAGGGCCGCAGGGAAGTTCTCCTTTTTCTCAGGGAACCACCTGGACACGCCATGGATTTCCGCCTTTGGGCGAAACCTATTCAGATAGGTGAAAAGAATTTCGTGGCCTATGTGCTCAGATGCATCAGCGACGAAAAGAGGAGGGTCGCTCTCGAAAAGATTTTCTTCCACGATGTGATGAACATAGCAAACGAACTTCACCAGATCTCGGAGCTGTTCAAGATGGGAAGGGTGAAGGATATTGACAAGCTCATGCATCTCTTTGCGGATTCCACCGAGGCACTTACGGAAGAGATAAAGGCACAGCGCATGATATCATACGCCGAACACAATGATCTGAAACTGTCCCCACAGGAATTCAGAACTTGCATGGTTGCAGAGGAAGTTTGTTCTCTATACAGGAGGAAGCAGGGAGACGAAGGTAAAACGGTTGTTATCTCCACGGATTTCAAGGACTTGCCAGTTGTTTCCGACAAGACAATTGTCCGCAGGATTCTTGGCAACATGGTCAAGAATGCACTTGAAGCGATAAAGACAGGGCAGGAAGTCACGCTTGGATGTTGTTCCAACGGTACAAATGTGATTTTCAGCGTCAACAATCCCGGCATGATGCCTGAACATGTACAGAGACAGGTCTTCAACCGTTCCTTTTCTTCAAAGGGCGTTGGTCGCGGTCTTGGCACCTATAGCATCAGGCTCCTTACAGAAAAATATCTCAAGGGAAGGGCATGGTTCACTTCAAATGAATCTGAGGGAACCACATTCTTCATAGAAATACCGGCCGGAAACCAGTCGTACCAGATATGAGAATTTTTATGGCAATGCTTAGAAAAATAATCCTGCTGTTTGGATTGCTGGCAGGAGTGCTTTATTCATGGAACTGTTTTTCCGAGGATAAATTCACTATCGCCGTCATTCCGGATTCCCAGCAGGAGATCTTAAACGACAAGGATACCAGGCTCAAGAACCGCATGCAGTGGCTCGTCGACAACCAGAAGGAGCTTAATCTCAAGATAGTCCTGCATGTGGGCGACATGATGAACTGGGACACTCCGGACCATGCCCAGTATGAAAGGAACAGCAAGGGATTTGAGATCCTCGACAAGGCCGGGATCCAATATGCCGTTGCGCTTGGGAACCATGATTCTGCGGCAACGAAGGAAGGTGGCAGCGCAGCTCCGGGCAATGTCAACACAAACCTGAGGAACACTTCGACTTTCAATACATATTTCCCGGTTAAACGCTTCAAGAACCTGGGAGGAACATTTGAGAAGGCCAAGGTAGAAAACTCGTTCCAGACATTCAAGGCAGGCGGACTTGACTGGCTCGTGATCAGCCTGGAACTGTGGGCGAGGACCGAGGCTGTCGAATGGGCGAAGAAAGTCGTGGAGGATCATCCCAACCACAACATAATCTTTGTTACACATTCCTTCCTGAATGGGGGAGGAGCGATTGAAAAGACAAATGGAGGGTATGGCAACAACAGTCCACAGTTCATCTTTGACAACCTCGTAAAGAAGTATTCAAATGTCAAGCTTGTCTTCTGCGGCCACGCCGGGAAGCATGGATACAGGACCGACAAGGGTGACAATGGCAACACCATTTACGAATTCATCCAGTGCTATCACGACAATGAGACGAATCCTGTAAGGCTTTTCGAGATTGACACTAAGAACGGAACCATCAGGACCTGGGTATACTGTCCTTCCATCTCCAAGGAAAAAGACGACAAATCCTCGTTCACCGTAAAAGATGTCAGCTGGGTGCCTGCAAAAGGAAAATAATTCCATACCAGCATGAATTTACTGCTTTGTCATTATTGACTATATGCGGTAAGAAAAGTATTTATATACAACTTCTTTAATCATTTTTCGGGGGTATATGGCTGACAGGGAAAATAATCTTTCCGAATTGAAAGCAACCCTTGACTCCGACATCCAGCGCGGCGGGATAACGATCACGCAGTTCCTGGAAAAGAAGGGAATTGATGGTGGAGTTGCCCTTGATGAAAAGGGAAAGTCCTCTTCTTCCGCATCTTCAATTCTCGTCGATCAAGCCGGAAAGAAATACGACATTGGAAGCAAAGTTGCCGCAGGGGGCATGGGAGCGATACTTCAGGCCAAGGATTTAAATATCCGTCGTACCGTAGCGATGAAGGTGCTACTTGATCCGAAAAGGGCCAACGATGAACAGATACTAAGGTTTATTGAGGAAGCGCAGATCACCGGACAGATGGAGCATCCGAGTATCGTTCCTGTCCATGAGCTCGGGGTCGATTCTTCTGGCAACGTCTTCTACACGATGAAGTTCATAAAAGGGGACAACCTTGATAAGATTCTGGCGGGAATCAAAGATGGGGACGCCGAATTAATCACGAAATATCCTCTAAACAGTCTTCTCAATATCTTCCTGAAGATCTGCGAAGCCATGTCTTTTGCGCATACAAAAGGAGTTGTCCACCGGGATCTGAAACCCGAGAACATCATGGTTGGAGAGTTCGGAGAGGCGCTTGTTATGGACTGGGGTCTTGGGAAGGTTCTTGGGAGCAAAGAGGAAGAAGCTGAAGATACCAGTGCTCAGATAGAATCCGCAAGGACAGAAGAGAATATTGCCGGATCAGGTGCGATGACCATGGAAGGACAGCTCAGGGGCACTCCGTTATATATGGCTCCGGAACAGGCGTATGGCAGAATATCGGAGATTGACCAGCGAACCGACATCTATGCACTCGGTGCCATCCTCTACCAGATACTCACCCTTCATCCTCCGATTGAAGGTACCAGCGTCAACGAAGTCCTCATGAAGGTGGCGAAGGGGCAGATCGAACCGCCGACGAAATATGAGAAGTCACACAAATTGTCCTTGCCTCATCTGCCCGGAGGGCATATACCTCCGGCGCTGTCGTCAGTAGCACTGAAGGCGTTGTCGCTTAGGAAAGAGGAACGTTATCAGGATGTGAAGGCTTTGCAGAAGGACATTGAGGCGTATCAAGGGGGATTTGCGACATCCGCAGAAAAGGCAGGCGTGATAAAGCAGTTCTGGCTTCTGGCGAAACGGCACAAGGGTTTTGTAACTGCTGCCGCCCTTGTCCTTCTTTCAATAATGCTTGGTCTTGTAATCTCTCTTGCCCAGTGGAGGAAGGCAGTTGCCAATGAAAAAGTTGCTTCTGCTTCCATGAAAAAAGCCCAAGCTGCTGAAGAAAGTGAAAAAGAAATCAGGAAGAAGGCTGAATGGGAAGCCTATGTGGCGAAAATCCAGCTTGCGGACCGTAAAATAGCCGAGGGAGATATTATTTCGGCCAAGAATACTTTGGAAAGTTGTCCTCAATATCTGCGGAACTGGGAATGGGGATATCTGATGGGGCTTTGCCCCAGAGAGGAAGCTGTTTTCAATGTCGAATCGATCTGGCTCTGCAAAGTGAGCGCAGATGGGAAAAGGATGATTACTGGATCTCATAAAGCTAAAGAAAGGATCCTATGGGACGTACAAGGGGCACGGGAGTTGAAACGGCTGGATATTTCATATTTAACAAAACCAGCTTCAACATTTGTACTCTCTATTTCTCCTGATGGGCAGACTATAATTATGGCGAGAGACAGTGATATTTCCTTGTTTGATTTGGAAAGCAGTCGTGTCTTATGGACTCAAAATAAAGAAGGCTATTCCTTCCAGAAGGTCATCTTTATGCAAGATAATTCACATGCCGTGATTTCAGCCTCTCTTGATACAGATAAAAAGAAGATGGAGCACGCCTTATGGGATATTAGGGAAGGGAAGGAGATTCGCAAGCTTAATGAAGGAAGTATCCCCATTATTGTCTCACCTGACGGGAGAAAAATGTCATTTTCTGAAGATGTTGGTAGTAATTTGCACAGAACAAAAATATATGACACGCAGAAGGGTGATATTTTACTGACCACCGAAGGATGGCATGAATATAGTGTTTTTTCACCGGATGGATCAAGGCTTGCCGGAGGCTGTTGGAACGGAAGTGTTGTTGAACTGGATTTGACAACAGGAAAGACTGTTCTCATGTCTCAAAATACAGGAGCTGCGATTTCCACAATTTCCTATTCGCCGGAAGGAGATTACATCTTTTCAGGAGATGCAGGAGGGGCGGTTCATGTCTGGGAAAGTAAAACTGGAAGGATGATCAGTAAATTTACAGGACATTCCGAACAAGTACTGAAGTGTGTCCTTCTTCCCTACAGTAAAAGCCTGCTTACCGCTGCAAATGAATCGAAATATGCTGTCAGGATCTGGCCGTTCCAGCAGCTTCCTCAAAAGGTCATTATTCCCTTTTCCAAACCTTCCATGATGGGGGATTTGGAATTTCTTGATGATGGAAGAGCCTTTATTTCAGAGTTACAAGGCAAGAATTCATTTTTCTATGCAAAGGGCATATGGAATCAGGCAGTTGAACAGCGTTCCATAGGCCCCTCTGGAGTCAGATATGGATATTCAACCGTCTCTAGAGATGGTCGCTATATGCTCATGTTTGACAAGGACAAGGCCAACACGCTTGTTCTCCACAATCTTCAGACAAAGAAGAATATATGGTCCGTGCAGCAGGATACCAAACTGGACATGAATCTTGGATTCTCAAACACTGGACGATATGTGAAAGCAGGTCCTTTTATAAGGGATGCGGCTTCAGGCCAGATAATTTTGGATTTGAAAATATCCAAGATCCAATGGAATAATCCGCATTGGATAGCATTCAGTCCAGACGACTCGTGCATTGCCATATGCCCTCCCCAAAGCAGTATTGTCATTTGGGATCTTGTTTCCCGGAAAGAGAACAGGACTTTCATAGCAATGGATTCCCCTTGGTCAGTGACTTTCTCGCCAGACGGGAAATATTTACTGGTAGGCTATTATTCAGGATATATAAGATTTTGGAATATTGAGGCAGGAACCTGTGCCTGGGAAATAAAAATGCATTCACAGGCTGTCTGTTTCGCTGAATTTTCACCGGACGGGAAGAGAATTATTTCCGGAAGTAATGATCATACAGTCCGAATCTGGGAGCCGAATACCCAGAATGAACTTCTGAAGTTTAGTGGCATCATTAGACAAGTTTCATGGGGCAGGTTCTCCCCCGATCAGAGGGAATTAGTTATTGACGGGCGGACCGATGGCAAGGAGGGGTTTACCATTTTCACCGCCCTTGATTGGACCAAGACCTCTGATGAACTCCGTAAGGAAAGCACCGAAAACTGGCGGAAACGCTGGAGTTCAAAGTAAACTAAATATTTCGGATAATATTTATGGAAAAAAAGATTCTATCAACGGTAGCGAGCAAAAGTCAGTTCATCCTACGCTTGAAAAGGACATAGGGCGTGGGGGGATGACCATCACGCAGTTCCTGGAAAAGAAGGGGATTGATGGCGGTGTTGCACTTGATGAAAAAGGAAAGTCCTCTTCTTCCGCATCTTCAATTCTCGTTGATCAGGCCGGAAGAAAGTACGACATCGGCAGAAAGGTTGCAGCCGGTGGAATGGGTGCCATACTCCAAGCCAAGGATCTGAATATCCGGCGAACTGTTGCGATGAAAGTACTGCTTGATCCGAAAAGAGCCAGGGATGATCAGATCCTGAGATTTATCGAAGAGGCGCAGATCACCGGACAGATGGAGCATCCAAGTATTGTTCCTGTTCACGAGCTCGGGGTCGATTCTTCTGGCAACGTCTTCTACACGATGAAGTTCATAAAAGGGGACAACCTTGATAAGATTCTGGCGGGAATCAAGGATGGGGATGCCGAATTAATCGCCAAATACCCCCTAAACAGCCTTCTCAATATCTTCCTGAAGATCTGTGAGGCTATGTCTTTTGCCCATACGAAGGGAGTTGTCCACCGCGACCTCAAGCCCGAGAACGTCATGGTTGGAGAGTTCGGAGAAGCGTTGGTCATGGACTGGGGACTTGGGAAGGTGATTGGGACCAGAGGACAGCAGGCAGAGGACAGAGGGCGGAAGTCAGATGATAGACGACAGATGACAGATGACGGTAAAGTAGCTTGCGCCGTCCCCGGATTGGAAATCGATCCCGGCGCAAAAGGCAAAGGAATCCAGGGTGCAAATGACGATAGTGAAGGATTTGGGAAGGATGAGATCGAGTCGGCCCGTGCAGCAGGAGGAGCCGAAGCCGGAGCGATGACCATGGAAGGCAAGGCAATGGGCTCGCCTTTATATATGGCGCCTGAACAGGCATATGGGAAAGTGGCAGAAATAGACCAGAGGACAGACATTTATTCTCTCGGAACAATATTGTATCAGATATTGACGTTGCATCCGCCGGTCGAAGGGGACAGTATAAATGCAATCCTCATGAAAGTTGCAAAGGGCCAGATCGAGCCTCCAGCGAAATACGAACGATCTCATTTGATTTCTCTTCCTCATCTGCCTGGAAAGCATATTCCATTAGCTCTTTCTCTTGTTGCGATGAAAGCGTTGTCGCTTAGGAAAGAAGACCGGTATCAGGATGTGAAGGATTTGCAGAAGGATATTGAGGCTTATCAGGGAGGATTTGCGACATCCGCAGAAAAGGCTGGGGTGGTAAAGCAGTTCTGGCTTCTGGCAAAAAGGCACAAGGGTTTTGTGACTGCAACCGCGCTCGTGCTGTTTTGCATCATTCTCGGACTTTTAATCTCACTTGCCCAGTGGAGAAAGGCTGTAAACAACGAACGCCTCGCGATTGCCAATGAGAAAACGGCCGTTGCGGCAAGAAAACAGGCTGAAGATGCTGAAAAGCGTGAGACTGAAGTCAGGAAAAAGGCCGAATGGGATGCATACGTGGCGAAGATCCAGCTTGCGGACCGTAAGATTTCAGAAGGAGATATCCTTGCCGCCAAAAACCTTCTGGACAGTTGTCTTCCGCGTTTCCGGAACTGGGAATGGGGATACCTGATGGGATTTTGTCCTAGGGAAGAGGCATCATTCAATGTTCACAACATTAGGATTTGTGAAATTAGTAGAGATGGGCGCAGGATGGTTACAAATGCATTTTATGATAAGATGCTGACATTATGGGATTTGTGGGAAGCCGCTGAAATAAGGAAAATAAATATTCCTGAAGCTGCAATGAGTTTTGCCTCCATTTCTCCAGATGGCAACACCATCGGACTGGTTAATACTAATGGCGAAATATGCACTTATGACTGGGAAAGCGGTCGCAACCTGTTGAATCGACGCATGAAAGGAATTTCATTCCAAAACATTCTCTATATGCCGGACGGTTCACATGCAATTGTTTCAGGAGATTTGGAAGGAGACAATAAGTTTTATTGCGCAATCTGGAACATGAAGGAAGGCAAGGAGGTTTTCAAATTCAAGGAGACGGGCCGTGGAATGGCAATTTCTCCCGATGGGAAAAAAGTAGTGTTTTTCCATGTTGATGAGAAAAATACATTTACTACGAAGATATGTGATATCCAGACAGGCAATTCTTTGTTTAAACTTGGAACGGATGAGAAATACATGGCATTTTCTCCAGACGGATTACGACTTGTTGCCGGTACATGGGGTGGGAAAGTTGTTGAATGGGATGCCGTCACAGGGAAAATAATTCGAACGCTACAGGATTCAGGGATTGGTATTTCATCAATTTCCTATTCGCCGGAAGGGGATTATGTCATTGCCGGAGACAATGGCGGTGCAGTTAGTGTATGGGATTCGAAATCGGGGAACCGAGTCAGCAAGCTTATCGGACATTATGCTTTCATAAAAAAGTGCATGCTCCTTCCATACAGCAGAAACCTGATAGTAGCCTCAAACGAAACAACGGAAACAGATTATGGCGTCAAGATCTGGCCTTTACAGCAGTCCGCGCAATCTTTTGCTGTTCCGTTTTCCGGGAAGAAATCTGGAATAGGAGGATTGGGTTTTCTTGATGACGGAAGAACTTTTATTTCAGAATTAGGCGGGAAAAATGGCTTTTTTTATGAAAAAGGCAGATGGGATCGTTCAATTAGCCAGATTCCTGTCAACGGGATTGGTTATGCTGCTGTTTCCCGTGATGGACGTAATGTGCTCATGTATGACAAACCCAACACTCTTGTGATGCAGGATCTTCAATCAAAGAAGAACATCTGGTCCGTGACGCAGGAGGAAAACTCTCTCGACATGAATCTCGGATTCTCAAATACCGAACGATATGTGAAGGCCGGCCCCTTTATACGTGTAGCAGCGACTGGACAGGTTGTGCTGGATTTTAAGATAACCAAAGTATTTTGGAATAATCCTCATTGGATCGCATTTAGTCCAGACGACACTTCCATAGTTGTCTGTAATGGATACGAACTTGAATTGTGGAATCTTGGATCCCGGAAATTAATCCGTAAATTCAATATCGGAGGGAATCCTTGGTCTGCATCTTATTCACCTGACGGCAAATCCTTGCTGATAGGCTATTATTCGGGTTATGTAATACTTTTGGATATAGAGACAGGAAAAAGCTTATGGTCTGCCAAGATGCATTCACAAGCTGTTTGTTTTGCTGAATTTTCTCCGGATGGGAAAAGGATTATATCAGGGAGCGATGATAAGACCATGAAAATATGGGAGCCCAATAGTCAGAATGAACTTCTGGTGTTTCACGGGATCAAAAGAGCCTGCTGGGGCCGTTTTTCTCCAGATCAGCGGGAGCTTGTGGTTGACAACCGAACTGATGGCAAGTATGGATTCACCGTGTTTACTGCCCTTGACTGGACCAAGAGTTCAGAAGAACGGCTGAAGGAAAGCACCGAGAACTGGCGGAAACGCTGGTCTTCACAGAAATAAAGTATCTGTGCTATTGTTTTAATTCCTGGACATCCGTATCCTTCTGGGCTGGCTTGTTCATTTTATTCATTAAGAACATGATGAACAGGGCAAGGATTATTAGGTTCAGGATGATGAATATGATCGTTATATTGCGCTTGATTTTGCGTTTCTTCTCCGCAGCAAGCATCCTTATGACGTCCTTGATTTTCTTGTCTGCCTCTTCTGAAGCTTTCTTCTTGATTTCAGCTTCCTTCTTCTTGTCCATCTGCGCGTCAGGCTTCTGATCTTCGAGCAGTCCATCAAGCTTGCCCATGAGCTCATCCCAGGAACTGAAGCGTTTTTTCTTGTCCTTCTCGATCATGCCGTTGATGACTTTTATGCAGCGGTCGGAAATTTGAGGATTTATGGTCTTTAGATCCTTCGGTTGTTTGCTGGTTTGTGCCTCCATAAGAGCGACAGCCGACTTGTCGTCAAAGGCAGGATGGCCGGCGAGCATCTCGTAGAAGACTAGGCCAAGACAGTACATGTCCGCATGGAAATCAATGTCCTTCTCAGCCATGACCTGTTCCGGACTCATATATTTCGGATTTCCGACCGTGAATCCGGGCATTGTGAGTCCTTGGGACGCCGACGCCTGCGACTTCGCCATGCCAAAATCAGTTAGCATCGGCTGGTTGCCCCTGGCGATCAGAATGGTTTCGGGACATACGTTCCTATGAATTATGCTGTTTGTCTTCCAGGCGAATTTCAGCGCATCGGAAAGGGCGATTATGATCCTGACAGCCTCCTTTTCCTCAAGTTTTCCGCGCTGTACAAGATATTCATTCAGGAAAAAACCCTTTTCAAACCCAGTGACAAAGAAGAAAAAATCCTCTTGCTCTCCGGCATCATAGGCTGGAAGGATGTTCGGGTGCTGGAGTGATGCGGTAAGCCTTACACCCTGGATGAAACGCTGGGCGATCTCCTTGTCGGAGGTCATCGATACGGGAAGTATCCTTATCAGTATCTCACGGTCCAGTTCAAGGTGTTTTCCTATATATACGTCGTCACCAAGACTGCCAGTTCCATATTTTCTGACGATCTCGTATTTTTCCTTGAGCTTGAGGCCTGCGCTAAGTTCCTTGCCCATTGTATACCCCCTGGAATGATAATTCTTATATGATTACTTATAAAAAATAGTCCATTATAAAATTTTGGCAATAAAAATCTTATCCGTAGACTTCTCTGTTGATTTGTTTAAAGAACTCGTGCATGAAGTCGGAACGCTGCCTTGCTATCTTACGGCCAGTTTTCGTCAGCATCTTGCCATGGATGTGGCGGAGCTTCACAAGATATTCGCGGTAGGCGGAATCTTCCGAACTGTATGAATCTGATCCGAGAGCCTCGGATTCGGTGTTGTGGACCTTCGCCCCGATCCTGCCGGCGAAATGGAAAGCACGACCGACACCGATCGCTCCAATGGAATCAAGCTTATCCGCGTCATACACGATCTTTTCTTCAATAAGTAAAGGGCTGTGCCCCCCGCGGTATCTGTGTGTTTTTACGCAGGTGCAGACCTTCCTGATGAATTCCTCGTTGCGGAATTCGCAGGATCTGAGGAACTTTATGGCGAGTTCTGAACCGATTACAGCATGGCATAGCTTTCCTTTGCTCTTCAGTTCTTCAGGACGGGCAATGTCATGCAGGACCGCAGCGCATTCGACCACATGCAGATTGACCTTCTTTTCACCCGAAGCGATCATGCGGGCGTTGTGCAGGACGCGGCGAGTGTGCTCCCAGTCATGGCAGCCCGGTGCCGATTCCAGGCGTTTACGCACCCTATCGGTAAGCTTCTTGAGTTTTTGGGAATAATTCATGAGATATTTTAACCACAGAACACACAGATTACACAGAAGATTCAAAAAAAGAAAAAAATATTCGTAGACTGAGCAGGACACTGCCGGATTCGGTTCTGCGGTTCCAGAGCCTGTCGGTTAGAAGGAGAGGGGTGACATATCCCTCGGCATAGCTTTACATGATTTCTTTTCCTCCTTTGCTACCTAAATACGGTGATCTTTTCATTTGGAGAATTAAAGGTTTTTCTATATCACCTAAGCATCTTACAATTAAGTGGTTAAACGGTAATAACATCATATTTTTCTGTGTAATCTGTGTGTTCTGTGGTTAAAAAATCCATATTGCAGTTGATAAAGCTTCAATATCTGCTAAATTTCACCCCTTTGCCAAATAAAAGGCAGAAGAGTAAAAAGGTGGAGGACAGGTTCCAAAACAGCTTGACACCTGCTTCCATAAAACAAAACAATCAAAGGAGATCATGCAAGCTCGAGCCAAACACAAACTATGCCGCCGCCTGGGTGTCTGCATCTGGGGGAAAGCCAAGTGTCCAAGTGCGAAAAGGCCGTACGCGGCCGGACCGCACGGAAAGACCGCACAGAAGAAACTCTCAACCTACGGGGAACTCCTCCTGCAGAAGCAGAGGCTGAAGGTCTACTACGGACTCACCGAGAAACAGCTCCACCTCTCATTCGTCGATGCGAAGAGCGGTAAGACCCAGACCGACCAGAAGCTCCTCCGCAACCTCGAATTCAGGCTTGACGCGGCAGTTTACCGTAGCGGACTCGCTCCGACTATCCATGCGGCAAAACAGTTTGTTGTGCACCGCCATATACTTGTCGACGGCAAGATCGTCGACCGTCCCTCATACAGGCTCCGTCCTGGACAGGTCATCAGCATCAATGTAGAGAAGGATCCCGCAATTGCGAACATCGCAAAGAACGCGAACTGCGAAGTTCCGCCATATCATGAGGTCGACAGGGAACACTGCAAGGTGAAGGTCGTCAGGGAACCCCTGCTTGAAGAAAATCCCACAGGCGTCGAGATCATGAGAGTAGTTGAATTCTACGCCAGATAATAGCTCTGCTATTTTCGATATTAAAAACCCGCCCGAAAGGCGGGTTTTTTATTTTCTTAAGGAGCCCAGACCTGCTTTTCAGTCCTGATCTGTTCGCCTGAGGCGATTGCCCTGTTCATCAAAATGCCCAGATAAGCATCCTGGCATGCTTCAGCCAGGCTATAGAAGTCAATTCTGTTTTCCACGAACAGGCTCATCTTCTCAAGACAGGTCGCTATCGCTATTTCGTCGTCGGACAGCCTGCCGGGAACAAATGGATTCCTGTAGAACCATTCACCACAGGCCAGGATTCCTTTCAGGTAATGGCCTTCCAGGTTTCCGTCCTGTCCGGCCTCCTGCCTGATGAACTCCGTACGGATCGGTGATTTGAATTCCTCGAGATAGTTGATCATGCTGTTGTTGATCTCTCCCCGTTCACCGCGTATCAGCACCCTCGGCGTCCTTATCCATGAGAAATACTGGTCAAAAGTAAAATCATATATGCCAAGTTTCCCGTCGAATTCAAAGGACGCGATGGAATGTCCGGACATGTTGATCTTCTCGCTTTCCGGAGGACCATTGCGCCCGGGACCTGAGACTATCGGGGCCTTGAAGGAAAATCCACGGATCGTGGCGTTTTCAAAGCCGATGTCCAGGAATCTGCGCATCAGGCTTATGCCGTGATAGTCATGGGTCACTGAAACCTGGGCCTGGCTTATGTCACCAAGTCTTTTTGAACTGATGAAGTTGAGACGGGCCGCATGTATGGGCTGGAAGGCGTATTGTTCCGCCACCTGGACCATGGCACTTGAACCGACAGCATTGAAGAGGGTGGTAAGTCCGTTGAGATCCTTGGCTGGTGGTGTTTCCATCAGGACTGGGACCTTTTTCCCTGCAAGATCCGTTACGATCTTTCCTGCGATGTCTGAAGGAACTGAAACTACAACGAATGAATGTTTCGACTTCTGAAGGAACTCATCCATATTGCTGTAGGTCTTCACTCCCCAGGTGGATTCTATGACCGCTCCTTTTTCCGGGTTGCGCACCATCATGGCGGTAATTCCGAACCTTTCGGGAAGCGCCTGCGCTATCCTGAGGAAAAATTCCGCCCTCCATCCTCCACCGATAATCCCAAATTCAATTCTTTTGTTCATATGAAAATTCCTTTATTCTGAATTCTGTGTCCTGACTTCTATTTTCATTTCTTCCTATGCCAGCTTCCTTCCGTCTCGTCCGCCATCCTTTCCTGAATAAGGTTGGCCTGGTTCCCAGTTGACCGGGGATGGAACCTTGAATTTTTCAAACGGGAATGTGACCATGCACCTGTTCTTTCCGGAGACATATGCTGCCTCGCAGATCTCCAGGGCGGTCAGGGAACTTTCCGGTATTGCATAGCTGATCTTTCCGGATTCGATCATCTTTGCCATGTTCTCGAGATGTGCTCGATGTCCTTTCACTGGAAATTCATCGGGTTTTATGGTCTTGCCGTCAGGAAACTCCCTGTTGCAGATATAATAAGCGTCTTCCCATCCATAGAACTCAATGACCCCGAGCATTCCGACTATCCTGAAGAGAGTTCCATGACCCTTTGTGTTGACAGTCACATAGTCTCCGGTATTCATGACTACACGTATTCCGCTCTTTGTCTCCGCATAGGTCACTGCAAGGGTTTCAACCTGCATGCCGTCGCGGTATGTGCGCGTGCCGGCGTCAATGCTTGCCATCACATACTTGAAAGGTTCGTTGTTGAGAAGGTTCACTGTCCAGTTCAGCCAGTGGATTCCGGCGTTGATGATGTCCCACTTGTCATTTTCAATCTCTATGAGCTTGAGTTCGCCTATGTCACCCCTGCGGACGCGTTCAATGACTTCGGTCGGAACTTTTTTCACAAGCATTCCATGTGGGACGGCCATGGGAATCCCCTTTTTCCTCACAGCTTCAAGGATTGCACGGCCGGAAGCCGCCGTGTGCCCGAGAGGTTTTTCAACAAGTATTCCCTTGAGGGGAAGCTTCAATGCATCCATGGTTATCGGTTCATGGCTCGGGGGATATGTACTCACGCAAACGACGTCCGTAGGACAAACCTCGAACATTTCCCTGTGATCGCAGAATGTCCTGATACCAGGATACTTCTGTTCAAGTTCCCTGCAGGTCTCAGGCCTGATGTCGGTCACTGCCTTCAGTTCGAACATGGACGAGTCCTTGATCCCGTCCATGCTCAGTCTTCCTCCAAAACCTCCTCCGACTACGCTTAAAGTCAGTTTCTTCATATCTTGCACTCCTTGTTTAATTAACAGCTCTCGCGGAGAACCAATTTCATCTCAAGTTTTTCCTCAAGCTTCACATCAGATCTCCCATTGATGATGCCGGTCAGCATTTCCACGGCCTTTTCGCCCATTTCAAACCTTGGATATCTGAGCGTACTCAGAGGAACCTCGAAATTGATTGCGTCGGGAACGTCATCGAATCCCAGAAGCTTCACGTCTTTTGGGACGCTGAGCCCAGCCTTCTTCACTGCCTGATAGGCGCCCATGGCCCTGAGATCATCGGCGCACATCACCGCATCAGGTCTGATCCCTGTATCGAGGATCTGGGACATGGCCTTCTCTCCCTCATCAGAACCGTAGGAGCATTCAATGATCATTTCCTGGACGAGAGGAAGTCCTTTTCCTATCATGGCATCCCTGTATCCTTCGAAACGCAGCCTCTGGCTTGTGTTTGAAAGAGGACCTCCAATATATGCGATCTTCGAATAGCCTTTGCCAATAAGGTATGCCACCCCTTTCGCCACTCCTTCCTTCACCTTGCAGCGGACTGAGGGCAGGGTGGAAGATTCATGGCAGTTCACCAGCACGCAAGGAAGATTTTCCGGGATCTTTTTCAGCTGTTCTTCGTCATCTCCCATCTTGATGACTCCCTGTAGCGGGGGCGATGCAAGTTTCAGGATCTCATCCGCGGTTTCACAGAGGTCGACAGTTATCCTGTTCCTTGACGCCGCAAGTATCCCCTTCAGTATGTCGAGTGGTACGAACCAGGAGTTTGGATTTGCGGAGCGCATCATCGAATTCACCTGGAAAAGGACGAAGATGTGTTTCGGCTGGCTGCCAAGATAGAAGACTCCCTTTCCCCATTTCCGCTCAAGCAGTCCTTCGGACACGAGTTCGGAGATGACCCTTCCTATCGTCGCCCGGCTTACTCCGTATTTTTCAGCAAGCTGCCTTTCCGAAGGAATGCATTTGCCGACGGTAAAGCTTTGCTTCAAAAGCATTTTCTTAAAATGTTCAGATCTCGATTTCATTATATGAATTTTCCTTTCATTTCTAACCAAGCACCCATTGAGCCAATTTCAAAAGTAGTCAGAATTCAGTAGTCAGGATTCAGAATAAATCTAATTTGAGTTCAAATTTAATTCTGACTCCTGGATTCTGGCTCCTGAATTCATATTTTGAAATTACCTCCATAAAGCATTTTATTTGTACCAGTAGAGCCATATTCGGTTTGCATCATTGGTGTCAACTCCGACAACCAGCTTTTTAGGCGTGGTCGAAGCGTGCATGTCGAAATATACCACGTTGGCGTTCTTATAATGGCGATATGCCGTAACTCCATACCTGTTGTAACCGGTCGGATTGTCCTCGTCGACATACTGATAACGGTCATTGAGGGAGGTCTGTCCTCCAACCATGGAATCCATGTAAAGAGGATGTATGGCGTGGCTTTTCACCCTGGGCTCAGGAATGTATATGGACTGGTATTCTCCGTAGGAAGGTTTTCTACTGTTCTCGGCGTTCTTGCCATAACTTCCGTTCATGCTGGCGATCTCGGAGGTCGCGACCATCGCCGCCTTTGATACAGGGCATATCATTCCATACTGATAACCGGAACTGTTCTTCGGAGCGTTCATGTAGTCCCTGAAGGATTCGTTTTCGAACCATTTCACATTGTCAACCTCCCATGGGAGATAATAAGGGCTATTATCGACAAGATATAGGCTTTCTGCAACACCGATCTGCCTTAGATTACCCAGGCATTTTATGCACTGAGCCACGTCCTTTGCACGTTTGAGGGCCGGCAGGAGCAGGGCTGCGAGTATCGCAATGATGGCAATTACCACGAGCAGCTCGATAAGAGTAAAGATAGATACTGGATGCCGGATGCTGGATACCGGATGGAAAAATCCAGCAACTAGCATCTTGCATCTTGGATCTGGGTTTTTCCTTTTTATCTCCATTTTTACTTTCCCCAGCGCGTGCTGCTGAATCCCTTTGAATCCCCATACTTGGAGCTGTCATAGGTTTTGACCAGTTCTTTCCATCCAGTGTCTTTCGTGGCGCTGATCCCGACATCTGTTGCAGGATCGTCGTCCTTTTGGATTACTGAATCTACAAGTTTGACCTGCTCGCTCTTTGGCAGTTCAGCATTTCCTTTTATCACAAATATAGAATCCTTGAATGTCAGCTTGGCATCCGGAGAGTTTCCATACATGATCTCCACAGGAAGGGAACCATTGCTGATAATAGTGGAGTTAATTACGTCAATGCTGCCATCAGTCCATATTTCCGAGGCGGGGCCACTTCCTCCACGCTTGAATGAGAATCCCGTGAGACAGTTGATCATTTTTGCACCGGTTCCCTTGTGGATCCTGATGTTTCGCTTGTTGTCCATGGCTACACAGTCCTTATATACGGGAGCGACCGACTTGTCATCCCATCCGCCGTCTGTGTGGTGCATGGAGACGCATCTGTTGTAGGAGATGTCATGGCAGTCATTTTCCACGCAGAACCCATCACCGTTCCAGTAGGCCTTGTCGCCTGATGATCCTTTCTTGGTTGATTCACAGTAGGCGTTCATTGCAGCACAGTCTATGAATTCGATGTGGTGGTCAATCAATACAGGCTTATATCCGGTCTTTCTGTTGGCAAGTGCTTCCGAATCTCCGATGACATGGTAGCAGATCGGGAATATCTCAGTTCCCCATTCCTTGCCACCGGCGTCGGCATAACAGCGTTCTATCCTCCACTTGTAGTTTCCGTTCTGCAGGCGTATACCGCGCTTCGTGAAGTTGATGAACCTGCAGTCGCTGATATCAACATCATGGGATCCCTTCTCGAGATTTTCAGCCGTTGCGCCACCTTCGCTCCGGATGCATTCGCGCGAGTTCTCAATGTTCATCTTTGATATCTTAATATTGGAGTTCTGCCCTTTCAAAAGGATTCCATTGTTATATCCTTTCAGATGGAGATTGCTCAGTTCAAAATTGGATGCACCTGTCATCGCCTCGAAGAAAACAGCTCCGGTCTTTCCGGGATTTGCAGCATCCTTGTCGAACTTGCTGGTGAAGAGGGGGAGCCCCTGTCCGCGGTCAACACCGACGATCTTTACAGGTTTGTCCGCCTCTCCTCCCTTTTCTGCGGAAATTGCAACTTCCGGATACGTTCCGCTTCCGACAAAAAGAGTTTCTGATGGTGCTAATGCGCTCCAAACGTTCTGAAAATCTTCTGGTGTTCCGGACCTGGCATTTTCCCAGTTTGATCCGTCCTTTGCTCCAGCTCCTTCCGGAAGAATGAAGACATCGGCGGCAAGACTTTTTATTGATGTTGCTCCAAAAAAGACTACAGCAATCACTGAAGTTCCTAAAGGATAACATAAACTTTTAAATAATGTCATATTAAAATCTCCTATAATATTAGTTATCAGCAAATTGCATACGAATAACTGGTCAGACCAGTTACCAGTTAAATTAATACAATATTATACGGAGTCAAGTATGGAAAGGAAATATTTTTTGAAAAATCAGGAAGTTACTGGTTCGGATATTTAAGACCTTTTATGGGTGATACCTCCACATGGATCTTCTTTTCCTTATGCCCCCCATCAATGCCGCCTTCTGTGACCTGCCTGTCGTAGAACCCATCAAAGTCGTCGTCGATCTTGTATGTGACAAGTCCGTCTGGTCCACCAGGATTGTCATTCTTTGACTCATAATCAATCCTGCCATCACCATTCCTGTCCTCATAAAGCGTATTCTCAATCTTCAGCCTTCCGGTCTTCTTTGGATCAGCCTTCTGTTCGACGGGTTTCGGTGGATCCTTCTTCGGCAATTCCTTCGGCTTGGCTATCACGGCGGCTTTTTCACTGAATCTCAGATTGACCAGGATAAGCTGCACGATCGGCTGAGGCCACATCTCATTTCCACTCTGACCCGGCTCAATCGGAAGGATTGTCACAGGCTCCGCATCCTTCTTTCCGGGCAGCGACATGAATGCGTCGACATATATGGTCTTCTTAAGCTTATTCACGATCGCAAGCATCATCATGAAATCGCCTTTCTCTTCAGGCTCCTGCTTGAAGGAAAATTCAATATCGGCCTTGGTGACATCCTTCTGATAGCTGATCATCGATATCTCGTCCTTTTGCACCGATACGTTCACACCGAAGGATTCCCCAGGAAATATATATATTGAGTTTTCCAGCACATATGGAGTCTTGTCAAATTTCTGCTCGTGCTTTTGCTTCTTGTCCATGTTCAGTTTCAGGAGAAAAGGCTGACGATACACTGGTTTGGCATCCTTTTCCCCTGCTACGGCATTTTCCGGCTGTTTCATGGAAGGCTTCTCATTCTGTGAGAACAGTAAAGGCAGTGAAATGCCTGTAAACAGCAGAATCGTGAGACAGGTTGTTAATGGAAATGGGAAATTTTGAACCGGTAAAAATTTACTTTTGGGCACCATATGCTAACTTTCCTAAATTTCCTTTATCCGAGGCAATAATTTACAGCATGCATGCCATTTTACTAACATTGGGAATCATAACAGGATTCTTCCTCACAGGTTTCCTGTTCACCAGGCTACTCGGAGCCAGGCACAGTATCCTGTCGGACTTCATGATCTCCTCGGTCATCCTCTTCCAGTGCATTTTCTGGCTTGCTGTCATCGGCATAAGGATAAGCTTTCCATCGGTTTTGTCAGTATTGGTGGCCGTGTCCGGAGTGCTTCTGGTCCTGAATTACCGGATCAGGGATTCCAAGTCCTCAGAATTCAACGTACAGGTTGATTTTTCCGGCATTTCGAAACAACTTCCTTTCCTGGTCCCGCTGGCTGCGGTATCGGTGCTCATGCTCCTTAGAAGCGTGCTCCAGCCGTTCAACTACTGCGATGCGGAGTTCAGATGGAACCATCTGGCCCTTAAGATCCTCGAGACCGGCAACATCAGCTTCTATCCGCCACTGACCGCAGAAGATTTCAGCAGCTATTTCTATGTCGACGGAATTCCCCCGCTTGTCTCATTCTCCTATTACTGGCTCTATGCGTCCTATGGCAGACCGGAAATGATACTTACCGGACTACTCGTCACACTTCAATACTGCCTGCTGCTGTGGCTTGCATACAGGATATCAGAAAAACTTTTCTCTTCTGCCCAAGCGGGTGTATTTGCGGCAATCATCCTGGCAACGTCTACTCTCGCTTTCTTTTCCGTGGTCATGGGACAGGAGACCGGTTTGACCGCCCTTTCCCTAGCGGCGACAATATACTATCTCACGGAAAACGATAAGGGGACTGTCAAGTCGATGATCCTCGCGGGATTTGCAACATCCCTCGGCGCACTTTCCCGCGAATACGGATGCACGTTCCTGGTCTGCGGGATCCTGGTCTGCCTATGGCGGAAGGAAAACGCTAAATTGATAGGAGTTTATATATTGACAGTCATGGTTCTTGCGGCTCCGTGGTACATCCGCACATGGATCTTGAGTGGCAACCCCTTCTACAGCATTTCGTCATTAGGTGGATTATTCCCGGTAAACGAAGTCCGCTGTGGAATCTTTAATGCATACGAACAGTATTTCGGTTTTTCCAACCATCCGATGATGAAGCTCAATTATCTTGCCACCTCACTGCTCTTTACAGCCCCGATACAGGCAACAATAGGAATCATCGCATCAGTTCTGCTGTTCAGGAAATATGGATATCTGGTGGTTTCCGCCGCAATAATATTCGTCCTATGGATATATTCTGTCGGACAGACCAACGGAGGATTCTTCTATTCGGTGAGGGTGCTCAGTCCGGCAATAATCGTCCTATCCATCCTCTGCGGTGGAGCCTTTTCTCTTTGGACGATGTCAAAGAAGAAGATTGCTTATTTCATTCTCGGAGTAATTTTCCTGATCTCATTCATTCAGGATATTACCGTTCCCATGCCGATATGGCGCTTGAATTCCGGTGATATCACGACCGCGGCCTTTGCACCGATGAATTTCGTGGGAAACAGGATATTCGCCTATGTGGAACCACTACCGGACAATTCAAAGATCATCAGTGACAGTCCCTTCTTCCATGCAGCCCTGTCATCCAACCCTCAGAGGGGGATTATGCTGATACCGGTCTGGAGTCCGGAACTTTCATTCCTCTTCAAGGACGGAGATATACCTTCAATGCTTGCAGAACTCAGGAAAAGAAACATCAGGTATATCATGCATGAAGGCGGGTCCGTCAACGACAACTATCTCGGTAAATTCACCTTCTTCAGGGATTTCAGGAAATTCGCCAAGCCATACGTGATGGAAAACGGCAAATGCGTGATCTACGAACTGTATGAATAAAAATTCCTTCAGGCGAAGGTATTTTTCATTCAACTTTTATAAGTTCAGACGGGCTTTTCCCCGTGAACCGCTTGAAGGTGGTCGCGAAGTGTTGTGATGAAGAGAAATTGTAGCGTAACGATGCGTCGCCGACATTTCCCATTCCTGATTCAAGGAACTCCCTGGCCTTTGCGATCCGCAGGCGCAGGAAATATTCTGCCGGAGGCATGCCGGTCTCCTGCCTGAACCTCGCCTTGAACCTCGACACCGAAAGACCCATGAATTTCGCCATTTCAGGGACGCTTATCCTCGATTCCGCCTTTTCGTTCATGAATTGGATGATCCTGTTCAGGTTCCCGACACCACTGCGCTGGAGATTCTGTCCGCATCTTGAGATCTCCATTATCAGTGAGACAAGTATATTCCCCATCAGTATCTTCCTTGAAGGAGTCTCCGGAACAGAAAGTTGGGCATAAAGCCGTTCAAAGAGCTCGCGTATCTGTGCCGATGCCAGGAAACATTTTTCCTGGACAGTGGACAGTTCCGCATAAAGATCCGCTCCAAAAGCCGGATGAAGTCCGAGGAACGGTCTGTTCTTCTTCGGAGCCATTAGATGCAGCCAGAAAAGGCTTCCCTTCTCCTGAGGCTGTTTTCCGGTGCTGTGCGGTTCATCAGGACGGGTTATGAAAAGATCTCCGCCTTTGAGAAGGTAGTCACGTCCGAACGCACGGTAGTTCTGCCTGCCCTCCACCAGATAGCAGATCTCGAATGCGCTGTGGGTGTGGATCTGCAGTGGTTCGATAGCCTTGTCGAATTTGTATGCACCGAAAAGAGGCACTTCCGGGAATCCATATCCCGTCAGGTCATGGAACTCCTTGTAGTATTTGCGCCGTGCAGATGGTTTCATAATTGCCTATTCTGGATGAATGGATGATTGGATGGATGGGTTTGAAAACTCAGGAAATCTATTAATAATCATCTCAATAACTAATTTGTATATTCTACCCAATCATCCATCAATCCTGTCATCCATCCACCCATTCTTTCATGTTCATAATAATACTGCATATATTATTGAACGCAAGATATTAATATTAATGATAAATTCTTTGGCATAATTGAGAATTCTGTGTGTTTCGTGTGTTCTGTGGTTAAAAAATCTTATGAAGGAGGAAAATATCCATGATGAGCGACAGGATGAAATCGATGTTCAGGAAGAATCCCGAATACATTCCGGTATCGGTCGGAATACTGCCATCCGCCTGGATGAAGTACCGCCAGGAGCTTGATGCCATAGTAAAGAGGTATCCTGCGATATTCGGGAAGCAGGAAGGTCAGCGCGACTACGACAAGGTCTGGAGCGCAACATACATGGAAGGTGCGCATGTCGACGCCTGGGGATGCGTCTGGGAAAATGTGCATCATGGACAGGAGGCCATAGTCACAAAACATCCGGTACCGACCCGTGAGGATGTCCGCAAGCTGAAAGCTCCTGAGAAGGACGTTGGAATGCCGCACGGTTTCATGTATCTGCGCCTTGCGGACCTCAGGGGTTTTGAGGAAGTGATGATAGATTTCGCCGAGGAACCGCCGGAACTTCAGATGCTGATCGACACCGTCCTGAAATACAATCTCCGCCAGCGCGACATCTGGCTCAAGAGCCAGAAGGAGAAGGGGGCGATGCTATATGTCGGCGACGATCTCGGAATGCAGCATTCACTGGCGATGGGACCGGAGAAATGGCGAAAATACATGAAGCCATGTTTCATGCAGATATACCAACCGGTGAAGAAGGCAGGACATTATGTCTACATGCACACCGATGGAATGATCTACGAGATAATTCCGGATCTTGTCGAGTGCGGGGTGGACGTGATAAATCCCCAGTTCCGGGCGAATGGTCTTGACAATCTTGTACATGTCTGCAAGGGGAAAGTATGCGTAGACCTGGATCTCGACAGACAGATGTTCCCGTTCTGCAAACCCTCAGAGATCTATGTCCATGTCAAGGAGGCTGTTCAAGCTCTGGGAAGCCCTGAAGGCGGACTCTGGCTCAAGGGAGAGGTCGACGACGGCGTTCCTCTTGAAAACATCGAAGCCCTCTGTGCAGCGCTGGAGAAATACAGGGGATTTTTTAAGAAATAGAGGGATCCTTTAGTTTTTCCGTATTGCGACTGTTCTTTTTTTGGGTGTATATTGGCGTCCAACAATGAAGAATCATAACATCTGGAATCGGGAGCAGTCATGACCGTAAATCAACGGAAAGAAGGCAGTGTAGTCATTCTGACACTTCAGGGCAAACTGGATTTAGACAGTGCTCCGGAACTGGACCGGGTGATTACAAAGCTCATTGATGATGAAGTTAGGCAGATTGTCCTGGATCTCTCAGGACTGGAATATATAAGCAGTGCCGGACTTCGGGTTCTTCTTTCCGGCGCCAAGCGTTTAAGGCATGTTCAAGGGAAACTGGTACTTGCCAGTCCTGCACCGCAGGTCAAGAAGATCCTTGACATATCCGGATTTTCCACGATACTCCAGATTTTTGACAATATGCCGGATGCTGTCGAAAAATGCACCTTGTCAGAAGATGTTCATCCTGAAACGGCGAAACCGGCCCATTTCAAGCTCACTGTCGCAGAAGAGATTTTCCTGCTTGCCCTGGACAAGAACCATGGTGCTATAAGGAAGCTTCCTGATTATTCCTTGGACTACGCCTTGGCTTCAGCCCTGCTGATGGAACTTGAGCTCTGTGACAGGATCGACGTCGATTTGAAAATGCTGAAGGTGGCCTCGACTGCTCCGACCGGGGAACCTTTGCTGGACGAGACCTTGCTTGAACTCAGGCAGATAAAAGAACCGAAGACCATCTCGTTCTGGCTTGAAAGGCTGACTGCTCAAAAGGATGAATTCCAGAGACAGGTGCTGGCACAACTGATCCGGAAGGGGATCCTGAAACAGGAGAATAGACGCATCCTATGGGTATTTGAAATCCATCGCTATCCACTCATGGACGACCGTGAGGTCAAAGAGGTCAGGACCCGTCTGCGTGAACTTATCCTGAGTGACGATATTCCCGACGCCCGCGATGTCGTACTTATCAGTCTGGGCAGCGCCTGCCGGTTACTGGACAGCCTGTTCACCGCTGAAGAGAAGGAAAGAGCGAATTCGAGGATCTCTTCTTTGTCACGACTTGACCTGATAAGCCATGCCCTCGAAGATTCCATCATGGAAATTGAGCGGAAAATAGCGATTGCCTCGATGCCATCGTCGATGTAGGAACTTTATTCCTATTTCTTGAAGCTTGCGGGATTTTTGCCTGTATATTTCCTGAATACCTTGGCGAAGTACTGCGTACTGGAAAAACCTGTATTGAATGAGGTTTCTGTAACAGAATGTTTACCTGAAGAGAGCATTTCCATGGCCTTGTCGCATCTCAGCCTGTTGAGATAGTCTGCGGGAGTCAGACCGGTCTCCTCCTTGAACTTCTCGTTGAACCTGGAGACGCTCAAACCGACGGCCTCGGCTATTTCCGGCATTGAGAAGACCCTTTTGTAGTTCTTGTTCATGAATTCGATGGCAGGCTTCGATACATCCGAGGTCTTTTTGATCCGAGGAGCAGCAGAAAAAAGTCTCGCAATCTCACCTGTGATCTGGAGGACGAGGAGTCTATTCAGGAGAGGTGAAAATGAATCGGTTCTTCCTTCCTTTGCGGCAACTACGGAATTCTTGAGCTCCTGGAAGAGGCTTGAGATCTTCTCCGTCGATGGAACGACCTTGTTACCGGCGTTCCGATAAGCGAATTCGAGATTCTTGAGCTCGCTTTCAAAGGCCGGAGGAACCTTTGATCTGCCTGCAAGCCGGAAATCGATGATCAGCCAGAAAAGGGAGCTTGGCTTTATGATTTCCAATTCGCCTGCATGCTTGATGCCGGGCTGGATGACGGCAATATCGCCACCACGCAGTACCAGTTTCCTTCCGTTCTCAATGACCCAGACAACCTCACCTTTGTCAATGAAGGTGATTTCAAAGCCCTTGTGATCATGGCTGAACAAGGGCCGCGGCTTTATGAGGAGTTCATAACCCCCGCTTGTCATAAGCGGAAGATTGAACCACTCGTTCCTGAATTCTATCCTTCCCGGATTCGAGGTCTTTGACATATGTAAAACTTCAGTCTTATAGAGGTTTCATTTGTTTTCACACAACAATACGCAGACGGACTGTGTAATTTATTCCGGCTTATAAAAATTAACGCATTCTCAATATAACAGGTTTAAGATATTTCCGTAAACTGAAATTACAATTTACCACAGGCAATTTGGAGGGAATAATATGTCACAGAGTTCCAGGGAAATAGTCAAGGCAGCGATAAAATTCAAAGGTCCGGAACGCCTCCCAGTCAGGATGGGATGCTTCGGATGCGATGATACCCAGTGGATCCCTCGTCCTGCTGCAGATAAGTTAGTCGACGGCGTCAAGACAGACGAATGGGGATGCATCTGGGACCATACCGATGTAAAGAACATGGGACAGGTTACTGGACATCCTCTCGCAGATCTCTCAGAGCACGACAAGATCATTCCTCCGGACTATACCGAGGAATGGCGGTACAAGGATTGCGAGGAATTCTTCAAAAAGGCCGAGAAGGAGGAGAAATATACCCAGGTCGGTATATTCATGATCCTTTTCGAGAGGATGCATTCGCTCGCTGGATTCGAAAATACGCTCATGGGGCTTCTTGCCGACAAGGAGAACTCTTCGGCGCTTGCCGACAAGATCGTCGACACCCATATTTCCCTTGTCCGGCAATATCAGGAACGCTTCGGCAATCGCCTGCATTCGTTCAGTATGACAGATGACTGGGGGACACAGCAGGCTGCCTTTGTCTCAATGGAGCTCTGGTACGACTTTTTCTTTCCGAAATACAAGAAGATCTTCGACGCGATGCATGAGGGAGGTCAGGATGTCTGGGTGCATTCCTGTGGCAAGGTAAATGAGATTGTCCAAGGATACATCGATGCCGGAGTCAATGTAGTTAACCTCCAGCAACCCCGGGCTCTCGGAATCGAAGAGATGGGTAGCCGTTACCGCGGAAAGATAAGCTTTGAATCCCTCGCCGACATACAGGCTACCCTTCCGAAGGCAAAAAAGGAACTGATTGTACAGGACGCCAATGATCTTGGAACGCACTGGATGTCACCGAAAGGAGGATTCGTCTTTTCCGACTACGGTGATGGCGAGGCGATAGGTACTCCTCAGTCTACAAAAATGATCATGTACAATGAGTTCAGCCGTGTCTCTGAGGAAATATACGGCAAGCCTCTGCCGAAACCGAAAGGCTGAAAAACATCAACCACGAAGAGCACGAAGGACACGAAGTGTAATATATTTATGGGATTTCTAAGGGATTATTGCGGTCGAGATTGTTCTTGTCGAGTTGCTTCAGGAAAAGTTCATAGAAGGGTTTTGGCATCTTATAATATTTCCAGGATTTTCCATGTCTGACGTTAAAACAGTGATCGCAGAATGAAACTTCTATTTCTCCTCCTTCATTCTTGAAGCAGGCTTTCCAAAAATGATCACATGCACATGCTTCTTTTCTTATTAGCTCTATTTTGCTTACGAAGTATTCAACCTCATTCAAATTGTTGACAATGATCGTCAAGCTCTTTCTTTGGTGATTATTGAATTCTAGGATAATACTTTTTGTATCTTTGAATCCATATTTTGGGAATGAAAAAAACACAATTGGAATTAAAATGACTGCACATACAGCTCCAATAATGATATAACCTTGAACTTTAACCTTCTTTTCAGAGCTTCTTATGCTTTGCATTCCATAAGACCAGGATGAAGCAAGAATGAACCAGCATACCCACGAGATGAAAAATATGAATATGAGTCCTGGAATGGATTGGAAAACTGTCCAGTTGACGAAGAGAATTGCTCCTGGCATCAAAATGAACTTCAGCGTGTCGATGAGAAAATTCTCATTCAATGGAAGGATCGCCAGCATCAGGATCGGCGGTAGTAGGCTTGCAATTAGAAGATTTTTAAAATTCTTTTTCATTAGAATTTACTTCATAATTCGATATTCCTTGTTCGATATTCGATATTCACTCTTTTACGCCAGTTCAGTGTTCACATGCATGTGCGAGAACTGCTTCCTGTAGGAGAGTGGCTTGAAACCGGTGATCTTCTTGAAGATTCTCCGGAAATAGGTCGTGTCGGAGAATCCGCAAGCCGTCGCGATCTCTTTTACGTTCATTGAGGAATCGAAGAGAAGACGGCGGGCGGCGTTGATCTTACGCTCATGGATTTCGTCGGTTACCGTCTTTCCATACACATTCTTGAAGACTCTTCCCATGTAATCCGGATTGCACATGAGCTTTTCAGCGAGCCAGGACGTTGAAAGCTCTTTCTTGCCGACATTCACATTTATCAAGGTCTTGACCTTTGCAGCAAGCTCCTCGGACTTTCCTTCATCTGATGAGGCTCTCGCCTTGGCGGAAGCCGCGATCTCCGTAAGCATCAGGCAGATCAGAGCAGCTCCCTGGACTTCTGTGAGAGTTCCGGATTCGTTGGCGTCGAGATATGTCCTGAACAGCTCCATCATCTTTTCCGGATTGACTATCTTGCAGGTCTTCGGAAGGTTTATGATATTGACATCCTTGTACTTTCTATGCTTTGGCTGGAATATGAAATGGATCCAGTAGAAGGAAAGATCATCCTTGTATGGGCGAGTACCCCCGTGCTTCTTGTTGGCTTCAAGGATGAGCACTTCATTCGGACCGACATCGAACTTCTGCCCTTCCTCGTAAATTCCAAGCGTCCCGGAGACAGTGAAGATGATTTCGTAGGAATCGATCATCCTGGTCGGATGTATCCCCTTTCCAGAGGAAACAAAGAGCCCAGCCACTGAATTGAATAAGGGTGTTGCTATCGGTATTTTCATTCGACAAATATAAATTGTCTTTTAACATTTAAAAGGAAGAAACGGTCGGAATTGTCTCCTTTAACTTTAAGCGCCTATAATCCCAACGATCATGGCATCCATTGCTGGAAGACCTATAGTGGCGCGAACATTACCTGGCCGTGAGTTTGACGTGGTACAGTCGTCCCAGTTGTAATTAAATTTTCACAGGCGAGACGCCCGTTTTTCTTTAATTCAAATACTTTTCCCCCTCCTGTTGACAATACAATCAATACAATTATAATACTTATATACCGGCAACGTTGCCAGTATTTATCGGCTTGTGCAGGGAGAGCAACATGGACAGGAGATATTTTACTTTGATTGAATTGCTCGCAGTGCCAGCCATAGTTGCCAGCCAATTATACCTGGCACGAAGGCAAGGTCGAAAAGCGTTTACGCTTATCGAACTGTTGGTGGTAATCGCCATAATTGCGATTCTTGCAGCTTTGCTGCTCCCGGCCCTCCAGAATGCAAAGGAAGCGGCAAAGACGATCCTCTGCGTCAGCAACCAGAAGCAGTGCAGCCTCGGAATCCTATCCTACAACTCTGACTACCAGAAGATAATCCGAAGGGGCACTTCTAATGGAGCTGTGATCGGATGGGCGACCTATTATACCGGTCACGACATTTACGATTTCTACAGGGTGGACTCGCCACCGAAAACCTCCGATGCGTATGTCCCGGCTTGTGCCGTTCTTGCATGCCCGTCAAATAAATTCTATTCGTCTTCAATGTCATTTGACCTGACCAAGACGTCAAATGTCACCCGAAATACATATGCCATCTATCAGCCGGGAAACGAGTATAACTCTGCAGGATGGAAATTTCATGAAACCTTGAACATCCCGGACAACAATGGAACCGTCGCTTGTTTCCATAACGTGGCGCAAGTTCCGAGTCCGTCCACCATGGTGATGCTGGCTGACAGCCTGGGGATGGTCTGGAGTCCGGGAGCAATGAGATGCGATTTCATGCCGACTGGACACGCTTCATACGATGCCGCAATACATCTAATTCACAACAACAGGGCAAATGCCTCCTTTTTTGATGGACATGTCGAGACATGCAATGCCTCTGATCTTTTCGCCACCAGTGAGAAAATCAAATATTTCTTTTACAAGAACGGTGTTGCTTTCAACTATTAATTCCGCATTTAATACTGATATGATGTTTTGAATTGGAATCATTTTTGGAGTTGATCCGGAAATTGAAATATATTTGATACGAATAAATAAACATAAGGGGATGTGAATGAATATGAATATGTCTTCCGCACTGACCTTGTTATTTGCCCTGTCCTCCACCGCTCTAATGTCCCAGGATGCTCCAAAACCTGCAAATACCGAATATCCCGATTTCTATACAGGTGAAAATGCAAAAAGCCTCAAGGGAATAGATTTCGTACAGTCGATTGATGTGAAATCACCGGCATACTGTTCGGAGATCAAAGGCGATGTCACAGTTACTTTCAAGGCTCCCGGGATGACCGAGGTAAAGGCCATGTGCTGGCAGCAGCCCACTAAGGAAGATCCGAATACCTGGGGACATGATGCGAATCTCGCACCGGACCTCAAGCTTGACGCCGAAGGCAATGGGAGCTTTGTATTCCATGCCGATCAGTTCCCAAACGGGCCGATCACCATCCGCATATATACCAAGAACGCCAAGAAACAGGACATCTGCGAACTCCAGCTGTTCAACAAGGGAGGAGTAGTTTGGAATCAGGGAATTCCCAAGGCCCAGCCTCCGGGAGCAAAAGGGATGAAACTTGTTTATGAAGATGATTTCAATGCTCCGCTTTCGATTTCCCCTGACGGAATGAACGCCAAGTATCCATGTCATAAGACCGGTGGCGGGGACTTCAGCGGTTGGCAGTTCTCCAACCCCAGCGAAGACAACAAAATATTTGAACAGGCCGGAACTTTCATGCGGATACACGCTTCAAAGAAGCCAGGCACCAACGGCAGTTCCGGAATCATCTCCTCGATCCGTTCGGATGGAACTGGAGTTTCAGCATCCGTCCCATCCTATTTTGAATGCCGTTTTGTATGTCATTCCGCTCCGGGCAGCTGGCCGGCGTTCTGGACGCTTACCAAAGGAACTATCGGCATGGACAGGAATGATCCGGAGTATGCCGCAGTCTCCAAGGCGGGATGTGATGAGCTGGATATCATTGAAGGATACGGCGGTTATGGACGAGGCAATCCTAATTCCGGAGGCGTATATTGCATTGTTACCCATTACTGGAGCCAGCCAAAACCTGAATGGGCCAAGGAGAAAGGTCCCGACGGCAAGCCGAATCCTGAGTTCAAAAAGACAAACACCGCCCCTGATACGTTGAAATATGGGGGCAAGAGTTCCTGGTCGTGGACTTTCCATACCTATGGAGTGCTGATCACCGAAACGGATACAGTCTATTATTTTGATGACTTTGAAGTCCTGCGTCATCCGACCGGACCTGTCTCCAAGAGCCAGCCGGCCTGGTTCCTCATTAATTACGCAGTAGGTGGCATAAGCGGTTGGAAGATTGACATGAACCGATACGGCAACCAGAGTGACATGTGGGTCGACTGGGTAAGGGTTTGGAGCGGACGTGTCACTGCTCCTGTTGCAGCTCCTGGTCGCGCGTTCATCTTCGACAAACCGGCGGAGTTAAAACTGGCATGTGGCACCGAAGATGCAAGCATCAGATACACTATCGACGGTTCCGAACCTACGGACAAATCCCAGCTCTACCAGAAACCTCTTTCCTTTGACAAACCTTGCATGGTTAAGGCGGCAGCTTTCTGCGAAGGGCTCAAGCCAAGTCCGATATGTTCTGCTGAGATAGCCAAGGCAAGATCTCCTGAAAATCCCGCCAATACTGTTGCCGGCCTGAAGAGATCGTATTACGAAGGGAAATGGGAGTTTCTTCCCGACTTCGGCAAATTGACACCTTTATCCAAGGAGACGGCAAACATTATAGAGATCGCTGGAAACAAGAAGCAGGAAAATTTTGGCTTGCTCTTTGAAGGCTTCATCAATGTTCCAGCCGATGGCATATATACCTTCTACACAAACTCCGATGACGGTTCACGCCTTCTGATAGGCAATAAGATAATCGTCGACAACGACGGCGGACATGCTATGCAGGAACGTTCCGGAACTGTCGGCCTTCTTGCAGGAAAACACCAGATCAGGATTGAGTTTTGCCAGGGAGTAGGAGGGAAGGGGCTTGAAGTCAGCTGGTCCGGTCCCGGCGTCAACAAGCAGATAATCCCTGCTGAAGTGCTTTCCTGTCCCGGAGAATAAGTAAAACAGGCATTCCTGCCTGTTTATTATTCGCAGACAGGAATGTCTGCGTTACAAAAACCGCAGGCCATCAGGAGTGTGACTTTAAGAAAGTGGTACAGCCGTCCCGGCTGTAATTAATTTTCACAGGCGGGACGCCTGTCCCACATTCTTTTATGATGATTTAAATTTAATAAATCCTGAAAATCCTGAAATCCAGTCAAATAATTTACTTTCATATGATCAGTTTTCAGATTGTATTATGATCCAGTGCCTGATTGGAATAATCAATGCTTTTGCATCTGCATCCATCTTCGAGTGTTCCTCGCATAACTTGGCTGTCTCTGCATCCATCTTTGCCTTGTCGTCCATCTTTCGCAGTTCCGGGAGAAGGACCTTGACCATCTTTGTTTCAAAAGACTGTTTGTCCCCCACAGCCTTTGCGAATTTCGCAAAAGCCGGATCAAAGGGAGTATTTGCGAATTCCGCAGTAAGATTTATTCCGGATTCAAGCTGGGCCTTCGTGAATTCCCTGTTCTCAGCACCCCATATCACTTTAGCCTTCGGAGCGCTCAAATTCTTCACCTTCAATACGAACCTGTTCAAATCCTGGTTGAATGGAAGATAGGGAAGGATGGTCCTGTTTGAATTTTTGATGCTTTTGTCGCTGTCGAAGCAGAAAGGATATCTCTCGCTTTCAACTTCCACTTTTCCAACTGCGGTGGATCTTATCTTGTGTCCGGGACTGGCGGTCGCCTGACCTTTCATGTCTATTGTGATTTCCCCGATGTTCCCGTCGCATCCAAAGGCTTTCAATAAGGCATATGCCATGATTAGATGTCCGTTGCCGCCGGGATGGACGCCATCAAGCCCGCAGACATCATAATCTTCTCCAAGCGCCTTTTTCGCCTTGGTCATTGCGTCCACCATGACGGAATGAATGTCTGAGAACCCGGTATTTTTTTCCTTGGCGACCTTTTCGGCAATGTCCCTGAGCCTCCTGAGATTTTCATTGTAGCTCTCGGCTGCATTCATGTCCTTGAAGTTGACGTTGGTCTTGAAATACTTCGTATCGACCGCTCCGGGTGAAGCTATGATGATCTTTTCGACGCCCATGCCCTTCAATTTGTCGGCTATTGCCGAGATTCCTCCTTTGTATGCCGTTCCTATGTAATCCTCGTAAGGACGGACACCACCGTCGTTCATGCCATAGCAGACTGTTGCGGCATTCGGCCTGAATACCGCAAGATCCTTTTCCATACGGCCAAGAAAACCGCTTGCGCTTTCCCCTCCCCATCCGAACTGGAAAACGCTGATGTCCTTCCTTCCTGCACATGCAAGGAGATAAACCTCGATGTATTTCGAGTAAAGTCTCTGCTCGGTTATCGAGTCGCCAGCGATTGCGAGTCTCGCATTTTTGGGAAGGAAAGGAATATTTTCCTGTGCGGAAACGGATGCAAGGAGCAGAATGAAGCAAATGAATGACAGGCAAATTTTCATTAGAAGTACCTATGATCCCTTTTATGAGCGCCAGCGTCTCGCTGGCATTTTTACTTATTGCCGGCAAGATGCCGGCGCTCCTCATAAACTATACAGGAAACATTAATATGAAAACCAAAAGTCGCTTTTGTCATCTTTTTATATGCTTCTGACATCTTTCCATACTACTGCAGGAAGGTATTTTAATTGCACAAAATGGAAAGGAACATGTCATGAACATGCGCAAGAATATCCCAGTAGATTTTTCAAATGTCGAGATAAAGGACTCTTTCTGGAGCCCGAGACAGGAAACAAACAGGAAGAACACAATCCCTACCGTTTATGACTGGTCGAAGAAGACAGGCCGCATCGACGCCTGGAAATGGAAGCAGGGCATGAAGAACAGGCCTCACCATTTCTGGGATTCGGACGTCGCGAAATGGATAGAGGCCGCCGCATATTCGCTTGAAAAGACCCCTGACAAAAACCTAGAAAAACAGATCGACCATGTTGTCGACCTCATGGGTGCTGCCCAGCTCAAGGACGGATACCTTAATTCCTTCTATATCAATGCAGAGCCCGGAAAGAGATGGACAAACCTCAGAGACATGCATGAACTCTATTGCGCCGGACACCTTATCGAAGGAGCCGTTGCTTATTTCAAGGCCACGGGAAAGAGAAAGTTCCTCGATATCATGCTCAAATATGTCGACCATATCGCAAAGACCTTTGGACGAAAGCCCGGACAGAAACGCGGATACTGCGGTCATGAGGAGATCGAACTTGCCCTTCTTAAGCTTTATAATCTGACAAAGGACAAGAAACATCTTGAACTTGCCAAGTATTTCATAGATGAACGAGGACGGAAACCCCATTACTTCACTGTTGAAGCTGAAAAAAGAGGCGAAAAGAAACTTCACTGGTCGAACTACGGAAAGAAGGATAATTACGATTATTACCAGGCTGAAAAGCCGATCCGTGAACTCGACGAGGCGCTCGGACATGCCGTCAGGGCGGGATATATCTATTCAGCAATGGCATCTCTTGTGGCTGAGACGGGAGACAAGAAGCTTTTTGAGACCTGCAGGAAGCTCTTCGGGAACATCCTTCTCAAAAAAATGTATATCACCGGAGGAATCGGCTCACGGAAGAATGGTGAGGCGTTCTCATACGAATACGATCTCCAGAATGAGACGGCATACTCGGAAACCTGCGCAGCAATCTCGCTGGTCCTGTTCTCTTATCGGATGCTCCAGCTCGAAAGAAATTCTGTTTATGCGGATGTCATGGAGCGTGCCCTCTATAATGGTGTGATGTCCGGAGTTTCCCTTGATGGCAAGGCTTTTTTCTATTCGAATCCTCTCGCCGCTTATCCCCATCCGGGTAATGTCCTTGAAGAACACGTGAAGACGGAACGCCAGAAATGGTTCGGTTGCTCATGCTGTCCGAGCAATGTGGCAAGACTTCTTGCTTCGCTCGGATCATACATCTACATGCAGGGGAAAAATGAATTGATCGTAAATCTCTTCGTATCTGGATCCGCATCGATGGATATTGGAGGAAACCAGGTGCTTGTTTCTCAGAAGACCAACTATCCCTGGGACGGATCGGTTTCGCTGGAGGTCTCACCGCAGGCTCCGGCTGAATTCAAGGTGTGTGTCCGTATCCCCGGTTGGTGCAGGAAGTATTCAATCAAGCTGAAAGGTGCTAACATCAAATTCTCGATAGAAAACGGATATGCAGTCATAAAACGTCAATGGAAGACTGGCGACAGGATCGAAATTGTATTTGAAATGCCGGCGACAATAATGGAAGCGGATCCGAGACTGAGGCACGACTGCGGAAAAGTCGCGGTACAGAGAGGACCTTTGGTCTATTGTGCCGAGGAAGCAGACAACGGCAAGCATCTTTATGATGTCGCAATCGATGTTGCACATCCCGGATTCATGGTAACACCTGACAACTCCATCCTTAAAGGAGCAAAAATGATTTCCCTCAACGCAACTAGGAGGAAATCCGCAGGCTGGGGAACTGAACTTTATCGCACATGCGAGTCAAAGCTTGATAAATTCCGCCTGAAGATGATCCCTTATTTCATCTGGGCGAACCGCAAATCCGGTGAAATGGCTGTCTGGCTGAACCGGGGATAAGGATTTGTCAGGAGCTTTGTCCTGACCTTGGAGTGCTGAAGCGAAGCTTTGCGAAGTTTCAGCTTTGTTTCCTGTGAAGCAAGCTTCACAGAAGAAAAGCGGTATCTCCGTTTCACTCCGCTACACGCACTCCAAGGATTCGCTTCGCTCATCAAAATACCTGATTCTGATAGAATATTTAAATTCTGTAAGTATAAAGAATAATTCTTCTGAACTTGACTACAACATCCAATCCTTGATTTCCCATCGCTCTCAGCATATCTTTCAGACTTATTACGTCAGATCCTATATCATCTGGAGAGCCGCAATGCGTATACTGTACATCGATATTGATTCGCTCAGGCCCGATCACCTCAGTTGCTATGGATATGGACGCGTGACCAGCCCGAACATCGACCTGATTGCGAGCCGGGGTGGACGCTTGACGAACTGCTTTGCTTCAGATGTTCCATGTCTGCCCAGCCGCACAAGCCTTTTCTCGGGCCGGCTTGGAATCCATCATGGAGGTGTTGCGCATAACGGAACACGCACGGAACCCTTCTCCGAGGGACAGGAACGCCGTTTTCGTTCGAGTTGGTCTCATACGGCATGGATGCGGCAGCTGCGTGATCTCGGCCATCGGACGGTTACATTCAGCGGATTCGGAGAACGCCACTCCGCCTTCAACTGGTATGCAGGTTTTCAGGAGATCTACGATACGGGACATTTCGGGAAGGAGATTGCCGATGACGTTACTCCTGTTGTTCTTGACTGGCTGAACCGGAATGGCAAAGAACCGAACTGGTTCCTGCATGTGAATTACTGGGATGTCCACGTACCGTACCGCACACCATCGCAGGCCGGCAATCCCTTTGCAAACGTACCTCTTCCGGATCCGTGGTTGAGTCAGGAGATCTTGGATCTTCATCGTTCCAGGCCCGGACTGCGCAGTCCTGATAACGCCTGGTGGCTGCATGACGGTCGGCGACACCCGGACCGCAATCCCGCCAATCTTCATACGGTGGACGATTTCCACAAGCTGCTTGACGGTTACGATACTTCCATAGCATATGTTGATACACATGTCGGCAGAATCATGGCTCAGCTCATGGATCTTGGAATTGAGGAAGAAGTTGCCATCATTGTCAGCAGCGATCATGGTGAATGCCTGGGTGAACTTGGCGCCTATGGAGGACACTGTTTTGCAGATGCGTGTACCGGACATGTCCCGTTGGTGATCTGCTGGCCTGGCGCCACTGGAATTCCTGCCGGGAGCTCCAGCGACGCTCTTCAATACAACATCGATGTAGCAGCGACGGTTGTCGACCTTCTGGGTGGAACTGTTCCGGACATATGGGATGCAAGGAGCTTTGCAGACTCACTGCGAGGAAAATCCCCCGGGCGTAGGGAACTTGTGGTCTCGCAGTTGGCGCAGTCCTGCCAGCGCAGCGTGGTATTCCGGCACGACTCATCAATATATTTCTATCTACGGAGCTTACACAGCGCCTATCATCTGCTGCCAAGGGAGATGCTGTTCAATCTGACCTGCGATCCCCATGAGACAAAGGATCTCGCAGGTGAACTACCTGAACTTGTCAAGGAAGGCAGGACGCGTCTTGACGACTGGCGCCGGCAGATGCTGGCTGGCAGCCGTCATCCCGATCCTCTTGATACAGTCCTATCAGAACCGCCAGAAGTTACTCTTGAGAAATATGCTGGCTGGTTGAAAGGCACAAGCAGGGAGCACTGGATTGAAAAATTGCGTAAAGAACAATCAAGCAGTATGGACCTTTAGCCTATTAATCAGAGCTTATCGTGGAAATCACCTTAAAATAAAGTGGCTAACTGATCAACTTCAGTTTAATTCCTTATACAGATTGATCAGGAAGTCGCGGTTGTCGGCGGAGAGGTAGCGCATAGTTCCGCCCATGCGGCTGAAGGTCTTGCAGTAGCGCAGGTAATATGCCGGATTGTCCATCGGCGGTTCCCCGGCCTTGCTCCAGTCCCAGGTGCTCTTAGCAAGATCCACCACCAGCATGAAATGGTTGTCGATATGCTTTTTCTTCTGGAGGAAGAGATTCTGCGACATGGAGAGAGACTTCTCAAAGATCATTGGCGACATCACTGCGGATCCGACGGAAAGATAGACTCCTCCGTCAAGGTTGCTGACCTGTTTGGCAAACACCAGGAAGTCGCGTAGGGCCGTCCGTCCAATTGCCGCCCCATGGTTCATTGGATGGTTATAGATGATGTCGTGTCCGAACATCGGATGTCCGGTGAAAGATACACCAAGACGGTATGCTGCTGCCTGCACGCTATATTTCTTGTAGGGATGCGGAATTTTCATTTCGCCTGGCTTCAATGAAAACTTATTAACTGTGAAAAGTAAATCTGCCGCTGCCGCTGATTTCTCCAGATTCTTGGTATTCTTGATGGCTGACAAGAGTTCCTTTTTAGAAGGGATTACAAGACGCTCATTCTGGATCATTTTGCCGACGGATTCACCATACCCAAGACCTTCAAAAGCACCGACTACAATTGCGAGATTTATGAAGAAGCCGGTCTCCTGCCAGATTCCGAATTCGCCCTTCTTGACGTTTCCACCAACATCCTCGCTGGTGTTGCCGTGATATGAGAATTCCCAGTCGTGGATTATTCCCGCACCATTTGTGGCAAGATGCGTAACCCAGCCATCCTCGATGAACTTTATAAGTACCGGTGAAAGTCCGTTCTTGATGGAGTGGGCTCCAAAGGTGAGCATTACTGACTTCTTGTTCTTCCTGGCCTTCTTAATGCGGGCAGCCGCATCCTTGATGAGTTTTGCATCATCTCCTTTGAAATTCCTGACTTTTGAGTTGACCGTAAGATGGTCACGTTCAATGTTGACCTTGCTGTAGCGGTCCTTCAAGGATTTAATCTTGAGAGAATCCCTGTTAATCATGGAGAATGGCATAATAATTACCTTTTCTATTAGAACATGCCTCACGGCATTAACTACGAACAGATTCAAATGCATTTTGAATAAGTTTGTAGTCAAGCCCGTAAGGGCTGTTCTTAAATTTTCAGTATTTCACACAGGATTTCCGCCTGCGAATAGTCCGGGATTATGATGTCGGCTCCAGCACGGATCAGACGGCTGCGTTTCTGCTGGTTCAGCCCGAACCTGCGGACTTCATCGCTCGCAATGCCGACCGCCAGACCGCCACGCTTGTTGATTTCGCGTATTTCAACCGGCCCATCCCCGAATGCCACGATTTGCTTGGCGTTTTTCGGACCGATATCCTTGACTATCCTGTCCATAACGATCTTCTTCGCTTCCTTTGTCACATCACCGACCGCGCCATAGATCCTGTTCTCGAAAAGGTTGGCATATCCAAGGGCTTTTGCCTCTTCGATCACGTCATTCTCGTCTGAACCGCTCGCCATGTAGAGCGTAATACCTGAATTATGGAGCTTATTGAGGAACGGGACGACTCCTTTGATCGCAAAATCATCTATGTTGAGTTCACCGCGCTTCAGCTTTTCGATCCTTTTCTTAACGAGCTCGAGCAAGGCTTCATTATATATATTCTTGTAACCAAACTCATTTAGGACTTCCTTTGCCGGTACAAATCCGAATTCTCTAACAAGTTTCACGAGTCCCTGCATCTGCACAAGCGTCTGTACGCCGGTGGTGCTGTCGATGAATTTCCGTACCCGGTTAAGTACCATGTGATAGGTTGATTCGTCCGCCTTGGCATAGACAGGACCGAGGATTGCCTTCATCATCATCGGTTCCATGATCCTCTCCCAGCCCTCGCGGAGGACGGAGATCGTGCCATCATGGTCGAATATCGCATGGGAGACTTTTTTGACATTAATCGGCTCACGGACAATCTCAATTTCCGAGTTCCTATAATATTTCGCAGAACGGATGTCATCGGCCTTTTCAGGAGTGAAGATATAGTCGGTGTCAGTTCCGATCTTCCTTATTTCAGCAGGAGAGGCGGTACCAGTCTGATAAAGTTTCTGTACAGTCACTCCTGCTACGAAATTTCCGAATTTTGCGGCGGTCACCGGGTCTTCACCGACAGCCATCGCGGCAGTAAGGCCGGAGAGCATGCTGTCACCTGCCCCAACAGGATCAGTCTTTTCTATTATATGGAGTCCTGGAACTACATTTACATTGGTGCTTTCGATTACCAGACACCCCCTGTCGCCTCGTGTGACAATCACAGGTTTCTTCCATTTCCTGCAGAGCTTGGTGCCTGCGGATTTCGCATCTTCTTCGGAAATCACATGGTCGACTTCGAAGTTCATTCCGCAGAATTTGGTGGCCTCATAGGCGTTGAGCTTCCTGATAGTGCCCTGGTAAAGGTCGCTGCAGCTGCGGCTATCCAAAAGAAAAAGCTTCTTTTTGTTGCCAGAAATGATCTGCTGAAGGCCTTTTTGAAGAACCTTGGAAAGATGGATTCCGTCAGAGACCTGCTGGTTGATGATCAGCGCGTCCAGCTTCTTTATCTGCTTTGCGAGATTCGCAATGAGCTTCTTGGCGGTATCGTCGGACAACCTGTTGAAATTGCCGAAATCTATCCTGTTTAACTCTACACCGTTTTCAATGGGCTTTATGTAGACGTGGGTGTTCCATTTGTCCTTCTGCTCGAGAAGGCTGCCATGGGAGATGCCAAGGGATTTCATCAGGGATCTCATCTGCTGTCCGAAGGGATCGTGTCCGGTGACTCCGAACACCGTCACGGTTTTGACTCCCATCGCCCTGAGATTGTTTGCCACATTCCCAGCGCCTCCAAGGCTGTACAACTGGGTATTGACGGGTTTCGTAGGGAGTTTTGTCTCAACGGAGATCTCGGACTTGTCCTTTTCGATATTCCAGTATACGTCCAGACAGAAGTCGCCGATGATTCCTATATTGGCAAATTTTATTTTCTTCAGTATCCTGTCCAAATCCAGATTATGCATATGAACGTCCTGTAATTATAGGTTTTCGCAGAAAGAACATATTATATACGGTTTGACGGAAAAGTCATCAGATCGGAGCCCTATTTCTTCCCACCTGTGTTTTTCAGGATAAAAGTCCTGAGCTGGGCAGTTATGGCTGGAAAGATCTCGCAGAGCTTGATTTCTGAGATCGAAGGAGTGTACTCTGAATTGTTGAAGAGGAATTCCGTACATGATGTCTCAGCACGTATCTTTTCCTTGGCAATAACTTCCTTCGTCTGGGCGTCGATCAGTTCAGCTTCGATTTCCATTGAAACGCTGCCGTAGGATACAGGTAGGCCGAATCCCCACAGGAAAGTGCCTGCAAACATAAGTCCGTAGGTAGTAAGGTTCCTATTCCATGCCGCCTCGGTAATCCAGAGCTTTATCACATATCCAAAGACCGGTTTCTCGGAGTTTTCATCATATCTGACCGGCTTTACGTTCTGGAATAATCCCGATGATCTCAGATCCCGGGATATGAGTATCTGTATCATGTCCTGGAGATCATGATGGAAGTAGTCATATTTCATCAGGGGATTCAATACGGACTTCGAGTAGAACCACAGGGGAATATAGCTCACGTAAAGGTCGTCGTTTATGTTGGTCTTCATGTCCCGCTGTTCCAAGGGGCGGATGTCCATTACCGGCATGACATAGCAGTTTTCGGCAACCGGTTTGTCGACTATAGGACCGGCAGGATGATATTCGTGTATCCGTTCATCAAAAGAAGCACAGCCTGACATTAAGCATATGGTAGCAATACAGCAAAAGACAAAAAGATGATTTTTCATAACCCCTCCATAAATGAAGGAGTCAATATACATATAAATACTGAAAAATATATTTATTATCCCAAAAATATTATCTGAACTTCGGCAGGAAGTCCTTTTGCATGTCCAGCATTTCGTCCAACATCTTTTCCGCATTGGTAACACTGTTCACGTTGGGATCGAGCAGCAGTGCCTGCAACAGGAGGTTCTTGGAGCCTGTCCTGTAAGCCTCAGTAAGTAGGCGGTGTATCATGAAATGCGGTGACATCAGCGTTGCAAATGTCTCAGGAACTTTTCCGACCTTCATCGGATGAAGTCCTTTGGCATCGACCATTCCCGGAACCTCAACCACAATGTCGCGCGGCAGGTTCTCGATATATCCGGCTATATTCAGGACGTTCACGGCCGGTCTGAACATTTTCCTGTCGAACTCAATGTCGGTTATGATGTCGACGGTTATCTCGCCGCTCCTCCTGAGAATATCAGGATGGTCGATCCGGGTCATGCCTTCGGAATATTCCCTCAGGAGATCATGTGATTCGTCCTTGTCGCCCCTTATCCTCCTGCATTCGATCCCATAATGCCATTTTGTACCCCAGAAATCCGTGCCGTAGGGCAGATATTCGCCAATATGGTCGTCGGACGGAAAAGTGAAGATTCCAAACACCTCCGCGAACTTCCTGAAAAGCGGATGAGGAGTCTTCCTGTCCCTGATTGCGCATCCGATGGCCTTGTTCAGGAGGTTTCTGCCTGTTTTCTTCTCCCTTATCTCCAGGATTGCGTAGAAGTGGTTCATTCCTGCGGAGATGATCTCCAGCTTTTCCCTGGGAATTCCAAGATATTTCTCGATCTGCTCGATGGCGGAAAACACGCCATGACATATTCCGGCTGCCTTTATTTTCGTAAGATGAGTGATCGCATGCAGGACCCTTGCCTCGGGATTCGTGAAGTTCAGGAGAAGTGCCTTCGGACAGTACTTTTCGACGTCCTTGCATACGGGAATGACGAGTTCAAAGCTCCTCAAGGTGTGGAAGAGTGCTCCAGGACCACCGTTCTCACCAAGGGCCTGCTTGAATCCGTAGGCCGTCGGAATCCTGTAATCCTGCTCCCAAAGCTCATAACGCCTCCTTGCGAGCGCGACAATCACGTAATCGGCTCCGGGAAGCGCCTTCCTGCGGTCGGTGGTACTCTCGATGACGGCATTGCTGCCGATAAAAGAATTGATCCTCTCGGCGGTCTTTGTCATGATATCAAGGGCTTCCTCGTTTATATCCACGAGACAGAGCCTGATATTCTTCTTTCTGAGTTCTTTTGATTGGAGTATGTCTGCGATCTGACCGAGTCCGAAGCATCTGCTCCCGGCTCCGACTATGACGATTTTAGTTTCTTTCTTCATGATGTCTCCTTGGTTTTTCATACAATATGAATTTGAATAAATCTCTTCAATGCAAAGTGTATTGGATAAAATATGATTTAAATTGTACAAAATTTTCTTAAATGCAATATGCAAATCGATGTTCGCAAATATGGATTCGTACCGTTCTGGTTCTGGAACGGCGATCAGGAAGCGTCTGAAGTCAGGAGGCAGGTCCGGCTTGCCGCAGAATGTGGACTGAATGGCCTTGCCATCCATGCCCGTGAAGGGAACAAGACGCCTTATCTTTCCGACAAATGGTTCCAGCTTGTGGAAACCGCCTGTGAAGAGGCGAAAAAGCATGGATTGAAGATATGGATCTATGATGAGGAAGGTTATCCGAGCGGGACCGCGGGATACAAGATCCAGAAGATCAGTCCTCTTCTCAGACAGCAGCATCTTTCCTTCGGATATTTTTCTTTTGACGAACTAAGACACGCCAAGGACATTGTGGCGGTCTTTGATGCTGGAACATTGAAGCCGGTAAACCTTCTTGATAACTGTCCATCAAAAGAAAAATTCCTAGTATTCCAGAGGAAGTTTGTGGACCGGTATGTCGATACCATGAACCCCGAAGTTGCCGATCATTTCATCAGGCTCACCCATGAGGAATATAAAAAGAGGCTCGGGAAATATTTTGGAAATACCATCACTTATTTCTATACCGACGACGTCAACTTCCACATGGAAGGATACAAAGGACTTCCCTGGACAGGTGCACTGGATTCCGAGTTCCGGCGCAGGCACGGCTACGGTCTGCTGGAAAATCTGCCGGCTCTTGTCGAAGATCTTCCAGATTCAGGACGGATCAGGAAGGATTACTACGGGACGCTCCTCGACCTGTTCCTTGCGAATTTCGCAGAACCGATCTACCGATGGTGCGACAGCAACGGCGTGAAGTTCACAGGACATCTGCGCGGAGATGAAGGACCTCTCGACAGGGCTATAATACAGTTTTCGTCGGCAATGCCATTCTTCGAATATGAACATGTTCCCGGCATCGACGATTTCCTCCTCCGGCTCATTGACTGCCGATATCTCAGGAAATTGAAGAACAGCTGGGGACTTTATCCGATCCCGGCATATAAGTTCGTATCGTCTGTCGCGAACCAGCTTAAGGATGGTGTATGCGGGGCCGAAGTTTTGGCATCTTGTGGTTGGGGATACTCTCCGGCCGAACAGAACGCCCAGCTCAGCTTTGAGGCGAACATGGGGATCAACCTCTTCACTCCGCACGACTTCTCCTATGCCACCGCAGAAGTTGCCAAAAGGGATCATCCCCCGAGTTTCTTCTTCCAACAGCCGTATTGGTCCCTCTGGAAACACTTTCATGCGAAATTTGCAAGGATCTCGCAACTGCTGCAAAGGGGAACCCATCATGCCGATGTGCTGGTGTTCTATCCGGAATCCCAGACATGGGCCGACATGGACGGGGAATCAATTGATCCCGCGTTCAAATGCAAACGAAGCAGATCAAGTTCAATGAAGAGGCTTGCCTCTTTTGAAAGGAGTTTTGCTGAGATATGCTTCAGCCTTGTAAAGGAGCATATCGGTTTTGACATAGGAAGCGAGAGGATCATGGAAAGACACGCCCTTGTGAAGTCTGGAAGGCTGCAAGTCGGCAAGATGTCCTATGGAACCATCATTATCCCGCGGAAAGTCGAATATTCCCCAAAGATAGCTGAAATATTTGATGAATTTAAAAGGTCTGGTGGAAGAATAATCTTTTCCAGTACCAGAAAAGAATATGGATTGATAAAAGACATCCAATTGCTTGGAGACAAAGATGAAATCGCAGTCCATACAAGGTTGGTTGACAGCAAAAAAGAATTTTTCATAAGCAATCTTTCACCAAAATACCGGAAACTGCGACTTCCGCAGCTTTGTTCCAATTACGATATATATGATCCCGAATCCGATAAAATGATTTGCTCCCCGAAGACACTGCCTCCGTTCTCATCGATCTACGTTCTTCCCAAGGGAATTCTGAAAGTCAGGAAGATGGATGCCGATAAGAGCATGTTCTGCGAGCCGTCAGGGGCAAATACAAGATTGCTTGGCTGGCATATAAGGCGGAACAATGAAAATATCATGTTGATGGATACATGTCATATATCAGGGAAAAAAATTCGCCTAAGAGAGGTCCACCAGAAAAAACCGTCTCCAGCTAGGATTAGTCTCCGATTCAATCTTCCGAAAGGGGATATTGTCACGGGACTTCTTGGAGAAAGGCTTTCCGACCGCAAGATTCTGGTGAACGGAAACAAGGTTTCAGTGGATCGTTCATACAAATTTCCAGGAACGAGATGCCTCGAATCTGCAAAGATTGGAAAACATTTGAAGCCTGGAGAGAATGAAATTGTTGTTGACGGCCTCGGATCCGGAAAAAGGATCGAAGATTTCTATCTGACAGGTGATTTCTCCACAGATGCCTGCGAGAAGGGTAAATTCGGATCCTCTGCGAAGTTCGCAATATCCGGCAGACTGAAACTGGGAAATCTGGCCGAGCAGGGGATGCCGTTCTACTGGGGATCAGTCAGCTATCTGGAGGATCTGCATGGGAAAGGATTTAGATGGCTGGATCTTGGCAAGGTGGACGGTGCGGTTGAAATATTCCTGAATGGGAAATTGATCGGGACTCGCTTATATCCACCATACAGGATCTACGTTGGTGATGAAAAATTCAAGGATGGTGCAAAGCTGGAAATCAGATTGTATAACACGGCCCAGAATTTCTTCGGGCCGCACAGATGGGAAAATCTCAATAAGGCGATCGTCAGCATTGAGCATGAATCTCCAGGTAAAAACTGTAATTTCAACGTCAAACCATTTGGCATTTATGGGCCGGTGAAACTGTTAAAATAGGAGAGATATGAAATTGTTGCAAGGGAAAATAATTGAAGGTCCTTCGGAGCTGAAGCTGAAGGTTTCGTCTTCCATCTATACTCCATTCCTCGACTGGAACTACAGGCCGGAAAAGGAGTTCAAGGTCAATGTTATCGACGTGCCGACCGGCTGGTGTTCCGGTTCGCCGTTCGTGATGGGAGAGAAGTTTTTCGCCGGATTTCTTGAGTGGAAGGATGGCGAAGTTGAGTTTGACGGAAAAGGCCAGCTGAAATTTAAATTCGGCAAAGGCCAGAAATTATATCTCTACGAAGGAAAAGAGACATATTCCGCACTTGAGGAGTACAACAGCATCATCTTTGACAACTTTTACAGTGACAAGGAGGTATTCTTCGGTGATCCGGATCTTCTTTCAAGCCATGAATACTGCACCTGGGTTGAACAGAGATATTCCAGGACTGCTGGAAGCGAAATGGGTATACTTACGGACAAGTTCGTGAAGAATTATCTTGACCGTGTCCAAAGCATGAAATTACCTCCGGGAAAATTCACAATTGATGCCGGTTGGTTCAATTCTTCTGGAGAAGGAGGAATTGGCGATTGGGATAACGACGAAGCGAAGTTTCCGGATCTTGCGAAGACCGCAGAAGTTATCAGGTCATACGGACATGTACCGGGCATCTGGCTCGCTCCTGCACTTGTGAGCAAAAGCTCCCGACTGTATTCGAAGGTCAAGGGAAAGATACAGGACCATTTCAAATGGCTGAGTCCTGATGTGCCCGGGACCCAGGAGGAATACGGGATCCTGCCTGACTGTGAGATTGCAAGGAAACATTACCGTAAGGTGCTGCAGAAGCTGTTTAATGCCGGATACAGGAAGTTCAAGCTTGATATTTTCTACATTGAAAAGAGAAAGATGCTTCCAGTGGTAAAGATGTTCAGGGAAATTGCAGCGGAAATAGACGACGGGATCGAACTGGAATCCCATCTTCCTGACATATTTCTGTCAAAATATATTAATACTGTCCGTGCGAACGACATTTGGATCACCGATACGAAGTCATTTGCATTCGGTCCCGAGCACTTCAGGATATGCCGTCTCTGTTCGCCGCACCGTATAACGAATCTTGACCATATCGGAGGGAATGGTTTCCTTTCCGAGAAGGACTATGTCAATGCGCATATTGGGACCATGTTCACAGTTCCTGGATATCCTGTAGTGAGCGTGCTTCCGGACAGGTTCGGGAAGAATACCGTGGAACTTGCAAGGAAACTGCTTGAGGAATATTCTGCAAAACGTAAGCAGTATCTCAGTCTTGCCTACAGCAGAAAACCTGGAATATATTGAAAAAATAATTTTTCCCTATATGTTTGAACTATAAAGAAACAAGGGGAGGTTTTCATGAAAACGTTGCTTGCAGTAATCACCATCTTATTTTCGGTTTCCTGTTTTTCCCAGAACCTTATGATGAAGGCGATCACAGACAACAACCTGGGAAAGGTCAAGGCTCTTGTCGAAGAGAAACCTGATATCGTCAACAAGGAAATGGAATACATCAGCTATCCGCTCATCGAGGCTGCTGGTCTTGCAAGGATTGACATTGTCAAATATCTGGTGGAGAAAGGAGCGAAAATAGATGCCAAGTCCACCGACAAGGGTGAAACGGCCGTGCTCAAGATCGCAAGCACAATGGAAACTCCCACTGATGCCAGGCTGAAGGCATATCTTGCGATAATCGACTATTTCGGCGACCAGAAGCAGAGCTTCAACGTTACGGACAAGAACGGAAAAGGACCTCTTTTCCTGCTTGCCAGGAAGAAGATCCGGACAGCGGACGTCAAGAACTATGTTGAAATTGTCAAGGAATTCATGAAATACGGGGCGAAGTTCACAGATAAGGGTAATGCGTGCTGCCTGCAAGAACTGCTAAGCTCTGAAGGGATTCCCGGAGGTGACAAGAAGATCGACTTTGGCAGCTTCGAAGCGGCAAAGGAGTTGGTGGGACTTGGTGCAAGCATAACCGAGGTAGATGAAAATAAGAACACCCCTCTGCATGTCATTCTTCTTAACAGGCGTGCGACCGACGACCTTAAGGTCGATATCGTCAAATTCCTGATGGAGAAGGGAGCCAAGACAAATGTGAAGAACGCCTCCAAGCAGTCTCCTGAGGATCTTGTAAAGAAGGACAGTCCCCTCTACGAAATCATCAAGAAGACAAAGCCCAAGAAATAATAAATTTTTCCGGAGACGGAAAATTTATGATGTAGGGTTCGCCGTCCCGGCGAAGAGTCTTACCCGTGACGGGCAACTCTACATCTTGGCAAATTTTTGGGATTCCCTATAATTTCTCCAGCAGTTGAGGAAACAATTCCTCGCAGTAGCCGCATTTATGGCATTTATGCCCGCAGGTCGATGTCTTTTTGAACCATCCAACGGGGAATTTCCTGTTTGAAATTATCTCTGGAGCAAAAGCCATCGACAAGGTCGGTTCAAAAAGGTCGAGAAGATTTCCATCATGCCTGCCGTTAACATATGCATCAATTACCATTCTCGGATTTGAATGGATGCGTGTTGCGAGTTTCGCAACATCTGCTATCTTCTCGTAGTTATGCAGATATTCTGGCCGTATCCAGGTAGCTTTTAGGATCGAGGAACGTTTTCCAGGATCCTTGAAAAGATTCCAGCAGACATGCGGGATGAATCCTTCAATGCCTTCCATGCCGGAAGCTTCATCATCATGCGCGACGAGATTGTCGTGGAAGAGCTGTCCCGGACAGCAATACAGGCAACCGCTGTTTACGAGAAGGCAGAGTTTCTTACCATTGGCGGCGCACCATTTTTTCACTTCCCTGGCGTATTTGATGTCGCGTTGGACGTCTCGTTGGAGATGGAAGCTGTCGAACAGTTCTGAGACATAGCTCATGGATTCAGGAGAGCCTATCTTCATATTGACCGAGGCCCTGACCTCAACCTTCGGGAGATGTTTCTTAAATATCCATGCGACCGCGATTGATGAAGTCGTGATGATCTCAAGACCGCCTGCAGCAGCGGTAACTTTTTCAGCTACTGACATCACTTCCCTTTCAAGCTCCTTGCTGGCGGCTTTTCCGCCATAGCAGGTGGCATTAAAGAGCAGGTCGAGTTTCACTCCGAGCTTCCGTATTTCGGAGATATTGAATTCGAGATCTTCTATTGATCCATGGTCTCCGGTAGATCTGCCTTTTCCGAGCGGAGGTCTGCCGGAAGCCTTTCCGGGCCAGGCGAAATACACCTCGGATATCCGATCCTGATAGTCTTCGACAATAGAGAGGAAATCCTCTCCGTTCTCAGGTTCCTGATATCCGATGGCGAATTTCATCTTATCCTTCATTTAATTCAACCACAGAATTCTCAGTGAACTCTGTGTTTTTCTTTCCTTAAAGTTCAATCGGCGTCGCTTGCATGCTTGACGGCTGAAGGTGGATCATAGGCGACAGGATAGGGATCCTTGCTCCAGTCGACCTTCCACTGCTTGCGTCTGCGGAACTTGTCCTTGAACTTGTTTTTCAGCACACCGCGGGATTCGAGCGAGATCATGCATGCCCTTGTGCAGCCGGCGGCTCCGCATACGGCCTGTCCCGTATTGTAAAGATTCCTGGGTTTCTCATTGAAAGGTGTCCAGGATCCACGTCCGAAACTTTTGTCGGTCTTCACATATCTTTCATTCTCCGGAATTTCATGATCCAGCCTGACTCCTCCCTTGAAGGTATCGTCGCATTTTACCATGTCGAGATCAGACCATTCAACTTCCTTTCCTGCGAGATTAACCTTTACAGTCTTTTCCTTGGTAATGCAGTTGCCGGGGCACGCCTTCACGCATGCCATGCACTTGTTGCAAAGCTGGGGGCCATCATATATCGGATCCGGTTCGAGTTTGACATCTGTAAGAACGATTCCAACACGGTTCCTGGGCCCGAACTGGGATGAGAGGAACATCTTGCTGAATCCAATCTCGCCGAGTCCGCAGAGATATGCCGCGATCCTTAGCTGGACCATGATGTCCGGAGACGCCCTTCCTGGAGCGACAGGACGCGAATAGTTTTTCCTGAGATTACCCAGGTTATCAATTGATCTCCAGTCGCTCTGATGACCCATAGGTATTGCTTCATATCCCCGGTCTTCAATGAACTTACCGAGGTTTATGACTGTCATCGGCATGTAGAGGTAGGTGAGTCCGCCGTAACCCATGGCGGAATAATTGCTGAAGAAGGTGCCTTCCTCGATACCGCGCATACTGCCGCGCATTACCCTGAAGACCATTCCGATTATAGACTTGCATTCAGGCATGATCTGTCGCGGGTCCATCTGCAATGGTGCTCCCTCCCATCTTTCAATGTTTCCAATACCGACTGCATCAGCGCCAAAGGCAAGGGCCTGTCTCTTCACTAGCTTTGCCGCCTGTACCGGATCATCCAGATCTGTCTGTCCAAATTCTCGTTCAACTGCGCTGTTCTTCTGCGTATTCATCTTAATCCTCCTTGATTTTTGATGAAGATTCTACAAGTATTTCAGAATATTTCTTCTCTAATAATTCAGTATTGTCGTCGGGTTTGAGCTTGATTGAGATCCCAAGCCCGCCCCTGAGTAAGCCGGTATTCGAAAAGACCGGAACGGCAAGCCGCAATACCTCTTTTTCGGTGAAAGGACTTCTAGCGTATCCCCTTGTTCTTGCCTTCTGCAGATATTCGTCAAGCTGTTTTTCCTCTTTCCAGTATTCCAATCCCTCCTCCATGAATGGATGGCTGAGCTTGAGCCATGACACGGCTTCCTGATCTCCGAATGCAAGATGTACCAGGGCCGAGACGTTATAGTAGAGATGGAATCTTGAAGCAGTCGGATGCTGAAGGATTCCAAGCATGTCGGGACTCATCCTCATAACCACGCTGATTTCTGAATTGACAGATTCGGAATAGGTCACTATGGCATCTTTCAGCTGTCCGGAGATCTTCATCATCTCATTTTCCACCTTGTCATGGAATCCGGAAACTGAGGTTTTCTTTACGAGTTCCTTGAATATTGAGCCTGTCCTGAGGCGTCCATCCGGACATTTTTCGACAAATCCTTTCAGGCGAAGGGATTTTACAAGGTTATGGACAGTGCTAGGACTGAGTCCCATCTTATCGGATAGATCGTTAAGTCTTTGTCCGTCTTGGCTTTGAGTAATAAAAAGAAGGATATCAAGACCTCTTATTAGGGATTGGACTGGTTCATTTCCTGGCATATTAAATTCCTCAATGATGAAAATTATTTAATCAATGATGAAATTATAATATAGCAATAAAGGGTTGTCAAGCGTTTTTTAAGGAAATTTATTAGAAATATTTTTTTACTTGGTCACTCGGTCACTGGTCACTTGGCCATTTGTTCAATCCAGCCCATCCATCCAGTAATCCGTTTACTATTTATAAGTTCCAAGCTTGAGTCCTTCGTCCACGAAATATCTATACGTCTCATATTTGCAGTCGGTCGGGATGGAATGGTCCGAATGTAGAATGTATCCTGAATCCTTCATGACCACCGGAATTTTCTCCTTCAGCTCCTTTGCGATGGCGGTGCGGTCGTTCGCGACCAGATTCCTGGCGTCCATTCCACCGCAAAATGCTATCTTGTGTCCGAAATTCTTCTTGAGCCTGAGCAGATCCATTCCGGCCTTGATCTCAATTACTTGCAGGCAGTCGATTCCCGCCTCGATCAGTCCAGGAACGAGAGGTTCGACATAACCGCAGGAATGGACTATCACCGGGAGACCGAGGGAATGCGAATAGTCAAAGGTTTTCTTATGCGCCGGCTGTACCATCTCCCTGTACATGTCAGGCGACATGAAAGGCCTTTCCTTGAATCCCATGTCCTCGTAGAACCAGATGCCGTCCGGTTTTCCGCATTCCTTGAAGAGAATGTCCATGAGACGAAGATTGAGATCAGACAGCGTATTGGTCATATCCTTGATCCAGTCCGGATCAAGCGCCATCCCCATGAGCATGTATTCATGTCCGCATATCGGGTGCATCTGCTCGAAGACGTTTATTCCGGACCAGCAGAAGAAGCGGTTGTTCTTTGCGGCGGCTTCCTTGGCACTCTTGTATCCTTCGAAGTTGATCCTGCGTCTGTCGGTCTTGAGTAATTGGGGTTTGATAAGTTCCTCCCAGCCGGCGCGGTCCTTCACGGTGAAATCAACGTGTTCCGGGGTTGCGTTGTGGAGCTTGTGACGGCGGAGGATCGCATAGTTGCCATCCTTCTCGAGCTTTGTCTCGGTATCCTCCTCGATGACCTCGTTCTTGAAATCGAGATTTGCCACGTAGTTGAAAGCCCACATTGAGGACATGTCGAATCCGAAATGTGTCGCCAGATCTTCACCTTGCTTGATATGTCCCTGTTCGGTCCAGACTTTCTGTGTGTCACCCCAGAAATGTTCGTAAAGTCCAATGCGGTCGACAGGTTTCCTTTTGAGAATATTGGTAATCCTTTCTTTTCCGGTCATAGGCATGGCAGAATCCCTTCCTTTTGGTTAGGGCGCTTAATATACAGTCAACAGAGGAAAAACAAATTATAATCCTAGCAGTTCGAAATAATTGCAAGACGTGGTATTCTTATAGTTTAACCAAAAAAATCTGATACATGGAAGAATTAGAAAATAACTTATCTGAGAACGAGGAGCAGAAGGGGCAGGACAAGGAAGAGCAGCAGGTGCCCGGATTCAGGTTCCGGTATGTATTCCTGATCATAGCCTTTCTGCTTTTGCTTCTTGCCGTCCTGTCGCACAATGCTTCAGACCTTTCAGTTATTGAAGGCGGAACAACTGCACCGATCAAGAACTGGATCGGGCCGTTCGGAGCGCATTTTGCGAGGATCGCATTTTATCTGTTCGGAATCGCGACATATCCGATACTAATAATCCTGATCGTCTGCGCGTTCCGTCCTCTGCTCCCATATCCTGTGAACCGCAGAGGATACATAGGCTCTGTGATCGCGGTCATAATAGGGATTACAATTCTTTTTGCGATGAGGCCCGACAAGTTCGTGACAGTCACCCAGTATCTTGGAATAGGCTCTTCCAATGTCCCTCTCTCGGCTCTTTCTGGCGGAGTGATCGGGCAGAAGCTCGCGGCTCCTGAACTTTCCGTCGCTCCGGGACTGATAACAAGCAACTTTGGAACAGTCGGCGCACTGATTGTCGCGCTGGTGTTCCTGATCAGCGGTTCAATATTCATCTGGCTTGCTGACTGGCAGCCCCTGATCAGGGCCATTAAGCAAAAGGAAAAAGCTGAATCTGAGGATGAGGACGACCTTGAGGTTTCAATCGAGACCCTGAGCAGGAAGAGGGAAGAGGAACGCAGAAAGAAGTTCCAGGAATACAAGGAAAAATACGAGGACCGTGAGAAAAGGACTGATATCATCCCTCCACCCCAGCAGGATGAAGAGGAAGAACTGGAATCTTCAAAGAAGATCGCTGCAGAGTTGTTGAAGAAAAAACCCATGAAACCTGTTAAGAAGGCCGGACCTGTCAGCGACTACGCCCTTCCTCCGATCACACTTCTGGAAAAAGGTAAGGACATACATGGTGAGGAGCAGGAACTGATCGAAGCTTCCAAGAAAGTACTGCAGGCGACCCTTGACAGTTTCGGGATCAAGGGAAGGGTGCTCGGGCAGATCTCCGGACCGAGAGTCACTCGATATGAAGTATCACTGGATCCCGGTGTCAAGGTCGAGCATTTCAGCTCACTACAGAACAATTTCGCGATGGATCTTCAGGCGGAGAGCGTCAGGATACTCGCGCCGATCCCCGGCAAGAATACCGTCGGCATAGAAGTTCCAAACAGGAATGTCTCGTTCATAGCGATACGGTCCATAATGGAGTCGGGCCCGTGGAACTCGCCGAACATAGAGATCCCGATAATACTTGGAAGAGATGTTTCCGGGGATCCGATAATCCTTGATCTTTCGAGGGCGCCGCATCTGCTCATAGCCGGAGCCACCGGCAGCGGAAAGAGCGTATGCATGCACTCCCTGATGATGAGCCTGCTTTTCAGGTTCACTCCTTCCGAGCTGAAGCTGATCATGGTTGATCCGAAGATGGTTGAATTCGCGATGTATACGACGCTTCCGCACCTCATCACGCCTGTGGTCAATGATCCGAAGAAGGTTCCGGTGGCGTTGCACTGGGCGGTGAACGAGATGGAAAGAAGATACAAGATATTCGCAAAGGTGAAGTCCAAGAAGCTATCCGACTTCAACAGGAGGGAGAAGAGTCCTGAGCCGATACTTGACGAGGACGGCAACGAGATCCCGGAAAAGATGCCAATACTTGTGGTGATCATTGACGAATTGGCTGACATAATGATGACCGAAGCGAAGGCCAGCGTTGAAAACTCGATTGCGAGGATCGCGCAGAAGGGACGCGCGGCAGGACTTCACATGGTCATCGCAACGCAGACACCGAGGAAGCAGATCATCACCGGTGTAATAAAGGCCAATCTGCCGACGAGGATAGCCTTCCAGGTGTCATCATATGTAGACAGCGGAGTCATACTTGACAGAAAAGGCGCTGAGAAACTGTTGGGACGCGGTGACATGCTGTTCATTCCTCCGGGCAGTTCAAACCTTGAACGAATACAGGGATCTCTCGTATCGGACAAGGAAATCGAGAAGGTCGTCAATTTCGTGTCGCAGCAGCTGGATCAGACGTTTGACGAGACAGTCCTGGTTGGCAAGACCGAAGACTTCGAAGGAGAAATTCCTGTCGGCGGAGAGGAAGGCGGGGAGGAGGGGGATCTCTTCGGGGATTCCGAGGATGATCTCGAGAAGCGAGCGATCGAAGCGATACTTACAGACGGTAAAGCCAGTACAAGCTACATCCAGAGGAGGCTTGGCATCGGATACAACAAGGCCGCGAACATCATGGAGACCCTTGAGAAGAAAGGGATTGTCGGCCCTCCGATGGGAGCCAGCGCCAAACGTGACATCCTGGTCTCCCGTGACGACTACAAAGGGTGACATTCCATTCAAATCCAAACTTTTAATAGATAAGGACCATGAACAATCTTTTTACGGACAAAACCAGTTGGTGCTGGCATCCGGATATCAAGCCCAAGGTGCCATGCTTCGTCTTCTTCAGGAAAACTTTCGATGTCAAGGAATCATCCTGCAGGCTCAAGCTCAATGTTTCAGCCGACAACAGGTACAATCTTTATCTTGATGGAAGGATCATAGGGAGAGGACCGTGCCGCAGCGATCTTGAGCATTACATCTACGAAGATTACGATTTGGAAATTGAACAGGGAAGGCATACTCTCGCCGCCCATGTGATCGTATATGGAACCGGCTGCCGTGGCAAGGAGGTGGCAGTAGCCGAGATGCATACAGGATCAGGATTCGTCGTCGCTGGAGGAATTTTTAAAAACGGAAGAAAGTTATTCAACCTTGAAACTCCAGAAAGCTGGAAATGCGACGAGGACAAAGCAAGAAGCCACCGTCCACTCGATGCTGAAAACGATCTCAAGACGTACACAGCCATTCCCCCGATGGAGGAGATGGACTTTTCCAATCTTCCAAGGAAATGGATGAGCAGTTCCTTCAATGATTCCCTCTGGAAGAAACCAAGCAGTTCCGGTCCTGTCACCTTCCGCGGAACCATGAAGGATCCTTATTCCCAATGGTGGTTGATTCCAAGGCAGATCCCGATGATGGAGGAAAAGGATGGAAACTTCAAATCAGTGGTGCGGACGGAATCCGTCGATGCATTGTCGGCCGTCGCATGGATAAACGGCAGATCTCCGCTGAAGATAGATTCTCGCGCAAGAATTGTGATTGACGCAGGATCTCTTACAACTGCATTTCCCTGTTTTGAATTCGTAGGCGGCAGTCATGCCACAGTCAAGATCACTTATTCGGAATCTCTTTTCGTAAAAGGTAAGAAGCTTGAGCGCGACCACAAGGACGGTATTGTGTTCGGGTACAGTGATCTTCTCAAGCTTGACGGAGGAGTTTCGCGGTTCGAGCCGTTCTGGTTCAGGACGTTCAGGTTCGTGGAATTGGAGGTTGTCGCACATCTTTCCTCTCCTGTCTTGATAAATCCTCCTTCATTCAGAACGTTCATGTATCCTCTTGAAATGAAAGCTGGTTTTGATACCGGAGACGGCGATATCAGGAGGATCTGGGACATAGCATGGCGTACGGCACGCCTGTGCGCGCATGAACACTATTATGATTGTCCATATTATGAACAGCTCCAATATACCGGTGATACAAGGATCCAGGCGCTGATATCATATGCTTCAACCGGAGATGGAAGGCTTGGACGGCAGTCCATACTTCAATATGACTGGTCGCGTCTTCCCGAGGGCATAACTCAGTCCAGATATCCTTCCGCCTGGAAGCAGGTGATTGTCGGATTCAGCCTATACTGGATTATGATGATCCGGGACTATTATGAATATTTTGGGGACAAGGAACTTGTAAAGGAAGTGTTTCCGGGGATAAAGGCAGTCCTGGAATGGTTTGAAAGGCATAAACTGGAGAATGGTCTGATAGGACATCTGGTCTTTTGGAACTTTACCGACTGGCTTCCGGAATGGCCGCATGGAAATCCCTCCAGGGACACTCGCAATCCGATAACTATAAACACAATGCAGTATGCGGAGGCATGCCGGACCGCGGCATATCTTGCAGAAGAGATTGGAGACAAGTCCGGTCTGGAATATACGGCGAGATACAGGAATGCGGTCAAAGCCATCAACAAACTTTGCTTTGACAGGAAGCTCGGACTATATGTGGATATGCCCGGAACGAAATACATAAGCCAGCACACGAATTCATGGGCGATCCTCTGTGATGCAGTGACTGGGAAAAAGGCTGAATCACTGGGACGGGAAATTTATAAGAACGGCAAACTGAGCAAGGCGACGCTATACTTCGCATTCTATCTTTTCAGGGCTTGGGAGAAAGTCGGATGCTATGAGCTTTTCTGGAAGCAGCTTGAGAACTGGAAGTCGGTCCTCAAATGGAATTTTACGACGTTTCCCGAGATACCATACGAGCATACCAGAAGCGACTGCCACGCATGGAGCGCCTCTCCAATATATGAATTCATCTCATGCGTGCTCGGGATCAGGCCCGGCAGTCCGGGCTTCAAAAGCATCCTGATCCAACCGCATCCTTCAAAATACGGGAGAATCTCAGGCACCGCTCCGGCAGGAGGAGAAAATATCGATGTGTCGCTGGAGATTTCAAAAGGAAAGGAAATGATCATCGGCTATGCGATGAAGACCGCCAGACCAGTGACTATTATTTGGCCGGACGGCAGGAAACTTGATGTCAGAAAGAAAAAAGAGGGAACTTTCAAAAGAAAAATTTGAACTGTTGCCGGACAGTTCCTTCGGTTCCGGTTGGGATGACATTTTCATCCGGACTTGCAAAAATCATTTTTCAAAATAACTTATCCGAATGATGAGCTTGTTTGAAATAAACTGGAAATGACATAATGGCGGCAAAACATAAAGACGATCTCTTCAACCAGTCTCCAAAGGCGAATGAAGGTTCTCTGCCTCTTGACTTTACAGGAGGAGAGAAGAAGGAAGAACCTACGAAGAAGGAGCCTGAAGCAAAACCTGCCGTCGAAGCACCGAAGAAGGAAGCCCCACAGGCTCCGCTGATGACATCCACGCCCGTGCCGGAACTACAAAAGCCTGTTGAAACAGCCAATGAGAAGCATGACGACATATCTTTTACGACCTCCGCCAGAAAACCTGTGCATCATGTTCCTCCTCCATATAAGAAATCAGTGCAGGAACAGGCCGCTGTCCAGACGGCACAGACCCAGGATGCCAAACAGGAAGTGAAGGAAACAAAGCCTGTGACACCGGCTCCTGCGGCTGAACCCCAGTCTTCTGCAGTAAAAGCACCTGAACCTCCAAAACAGGTGGAAGCTCCGGTGAAACAGGAAGAAAAAGCTCCAGTTGCAACCAAGGTTGAACCTGTCAAGGAGCCGGCTCCAGTTTCAACTCCACCTCCGGTCCCTGTGCAGGCGGCTACAGAACCGGTGACACCTGCTCCAGTCCAGGAAAAGAGATCTGAACCTGTGAAACTCCAACCTAAGTCGAATGAGAAACAGGAGAAGCCAGAGAAGAAGGAAGAGAAGAAGGTGGAACCCAAGCCGGAGCCCAAAACTGAACCCAAGCTTGAGTCAAAACACGAATCAAAGCCGGAGCCCAAACCAGAAACAAAAGTTGAACATAAGCCAGAGCCAAAGGTGGAAACAAAGCCTGAACCTGCTGCACAACCGAAGCATCAACATAGGAAAGAGCCCGTTCCTCCTGTGCGTCCGCATACGGCGCAGCAACCCCAGTCCAAAACTCAGTCCAAGCACGAAGCCCATTCCACAAAAGAACCTGTCCCGGTGAAATCAGAGGATAGGAAGGAATCGGGCAAGCCTCCAAAGAAATTCAATGTAATAGAGAAGTTTTCGTCAGACAACGCTACTTCGGGTCAGATCCTCCAGGAAGGCCGTGTAAGGAGTGGACTCAGCATAGATCAGGTTTCCCAGAAGACAAAGATAAAGAAGAATTTCCTGGAAGCTCTTGAGAGGGATGACTTCCAGAACCTGCCCGCCCCGGTTTATGTGAATGCCTATGTAAGATCGCTGTGCGATCTCTACCATGTTGACGAGAAGCAGGTGATGTCGCTTCTCAACAAGAATAAGGGAAAAGCCCTTGAATTCACTGTTCCGGAAGAGGTGATACAGCAGCTCGAAAAAGGCAAGCAGATCAATATCGACCAGCAGGCCAAGGTCAAGAGGATTTTCATCTCCATCGCAGCATTGTTCATGATAGTGGCCGCCGGAATAACAGTGTTCTACTATCTGATGAAAATGGGAAAGACAGAAGCCCCTGTGCCTGTTCCGGTGAAGGTGGTTTCTGACAATACCGTCAAAAAGCCGATAGTCACTTCAAAGTCCATCCAGGATGAGATGGAGAAGAAACTGATACCACCACATGTGTTCACGATGACACAGCTTCCATTGCCAGAGCGCTGAACTACGTTTACTGTTTTCTTTTCTGGAAATATGAGCAGGCGGGTGTATATTAATTGTTCGCAAAAATATCCAAAGAGGCATGGCAGCAACCATGAAAATCACAGTAATAAACGGTCCAAATCTGCATCTCTTAGGTGTCAGGAAGCCTGAAGTCTATGGTACTGAGACCCTTGAGGACGTGCAGAAGCGTCTCAAGGCTGTAGCCAGGGAACTGAAGGTATCTATTGCCTTCGTCCAAAGCAACAGCGAGGGGGAGATAGTGGACGCCATAACTTCTTCCCTGAAGGATGGAATTGACGGGATCGTGATAAATCCTGCCGCCTACACACATACGAGCATAGCCATACATGACGCCCTCGAGTCGGTCGGAATTCCGGCCATCGAGATTCATATAAGCAATATCCACAGGAGGGAGAAGTTCAGGAGAAAGTCAATTACTGCACCGGCATGCATAGGGCAGATATGCGGACTCGGCACTGACGGATATGAATGGGCACTGAGGGCCATGGCAGTTCATCTGAAAAAACAAAAACAACGGGAGTAGAAAATGGAAATCGAAAAAATAAAAACAATCGTGGAACTGATGTCGGATCATGATCTCACGGAGTTTAAAATCGAATCCGACGACATGCATCTCTGCATCCGCAGGGGAGGAGCACATTCCGGAGTGGTTACCATGACACATTCACCACAGCCGATTATAACCTCTGTTCCAGCTGTCCAGATGCAGTCAACCGTTGCAGCTCCGGCTCCGGCCGACAATGGCGAAGCCAAGAATGGCGCGGCCTCCAAGGTAGAGACCGCAAAACGAGAGACCATAGACGCACCTATAGTCGGAACTTTCTACAGGGCTCCGTCACCGGACGCTGAATCTTTCGTGAAGATCGGCGCGAAGGTGAATCCTGATACAGTCGTATGCATAATCGAGGCGATGAAGGTCATGAACGAGATCAAGGCCGAGAAGAGCGGGACTATCAAGGAGATACTTGTTGAGAACGCCAAGCCCGTAGAATTCGGCCAGCCGCTTTTCGTTATAGAATAACAATCCGAACCAGAACCAGGATTTCCCAAATGTTCAATAAAATACTGATTGCCAACCGCGGAGAGATCGCTCTCAGGATCATCCGTGCGTGCAAGGAGATGGGGATCAAGACCGTAGCGGTCTTCTCAAAGGCGGATGAGGACAGTCTCCATGTACATTTCGCCGATGAATCCGTATGCATAGGACCTGCCGCTCCAAAGTCCAGCTATCTGCTGATAAAGCACATCATAAGCGCGGCTGAGATATGCGATGTGGACGCCATCCATCCCGGATATGGATTTCTTGCGGAAAACGCTCATTTCGCGGAGATCTGCAGGAGTTGCAATATAAAGTTCATAGGTCCTTCGCCGGAACAGATCAAGGCCATGGGGGACAAGGTCATTGCCAGGGAGACCATGAAGAAGGCCGGAGTTCCGGTCACCCCAGGCAGCGAAGGCGAGATAACCGATCCCGACCAGGCAAAAAAAATAGCCCAGAAGCTCGGATTTCCAGTGATCATCAAGGCTTCAGCCGGCGGCGGTGGACGTGGAATGAGGATTGCGCACAATGATGCCAGCCTGATCCAGGGATTCCATGCCGCTAAGACCGAGGCTGAAAGGGCTTTTGGAAACGCCGGTGTATATATCGAGAGATACGTTGAGAATCCGCACCATATAGAGTTCCAGATACTTGCTGACGAGCATGGCAACATAATCCATCTCGGGGAAAGGGACTGCAGCATACAGAGAAGGCATCAGAAGCTGATAGAGGAATCACCGTCTCCTTTCCTCACTCCTGATTTGAGGAAAAAGATGGGATATGCGGCCATAAAGGCGGCAAGCGCCGTCAAGTATTGGAACGCAGGAACCATAGAATTTCTCGTTGACTCCAACAGGAATTTCTATTTCATGGAGATGAACACAAGGGTGCAGGTCGAGCATCCTGTGACCGAGGCGATAACAGGCATCGATATAATTAAGGAACAGATCAGGATTGCCGCAGGTGAAAGACTGAGATACCGTCAGAAGGACGTCCAGTTCAGGGGACATGCAATAGAATGCCGCATCAATGCCGAGAATCCGTACAACAATTTCTCACCATGTCCCGGCAAGGTCAGCCTCTACTGTCCTTCCGGCGGGATTGGCGTGAGGGTGGACTCCCATGTCTATACGAACTATGTCATTCCTCCATTCTATGACAGCATGATAGCCAAGCTGATAATTCATGCTGACAACAGGGAACAGGCTTTAGCCAGATGCAGTCGTTCCCTCGATGAATTCATAATTGAAGGGGTACATACATCGATACCATTCACTCAGTTCATAATCGGATCGAAGGACTTTGTTGCCGGTAATTATGACACTGGATATATTGAAAGAGTGATGAAGACAGGATATTTTGCTGAATTAGCCAATAAGGCGACGGTCAAGGGAGGGACCAGCAGATGAAGGAAAACAGGAAAGCTCATACAAGCAGGATTCCGGGCGCCCTCAAAAGCGATGGAAGCGAGATGGGTCTCATAAAGATTCATGAGAACGTGATAGCTTCAATAGTAAGGAAGGCTGCGTGCAGCGTCAATGGAGTGATAAGGATAGCTGGAAGCCCTCTTGTTGACAACATAGCCGAGATAATCGGAAACCGGAGAATAGGCGACAGGTCAATTTCAATCAATATCAATGGTGATACTGTGGCAATCGAGGTCAAGGTCAACATTGCCTATGGAACACATCTTCCCACTGTTGCTGCAAATGTGCAGTCGTCCATCATGAGGGAAGTCGAGAAGATGACCGGGATGACGGTTACAAATGTGAATGTGATAGTCCAGGAGCTGGACACCGAGGAAAAGGAGGATGAAATTTGAATGCCATCAGGGAAAAAATCAACTTGATCGTTGAGGCCTACAATAACAATCCCGCCAGCTTCGACTATGGATTTGCTACGGCAGCTGCGGTAATAGTCATCTTCTCGATAATAATCCTCGTCCTGCGTTTCGTCTACCGATATCCGCGGCGTTCCCGTGGCATTGAGATCAAAGGACCCAGGGGATCGATATTCATAAGTTCCGGGGCCATATCAGATCTTGTGAAGTCAATAGGAGGGGAATATGATCTCATCGAGATTTCCAAGGTGAACCTGATGGAGGACAGCGACATTTCGTTTCTGGAAATCCAGGTAAGCCTGGACAATGACAAGGAAAGCTCATTCATATCCATTTCCGACGAATTACAGAACAACATACTCAATACCCTCAAGGAGAGATTCGGAATAGACACTGTCAAGGAAGTAAAGCTCACCCTGAGGAAGATCGAGTCCAGGAAAAGCGATTTCTGAAAAATGATGTCTGCCGAAGGATGCGTTCCCGGAATAATTCTCGCATCTGAATCACCCCGCAGGAAGGATATCCTTTCAAGGATGGGATTGGATTTCAAGGTTGTACCTCCGGAGACGGAGGAAGCCAGCCTGTATTATTATCATTCCCTTGTTCCTATCATCAATGCCTGCCGCAAGGCAGGGAAGGTCTCCTCAGATTTTCCATCGTCACTTGTCATTGGAGCCGATACCGTCATTGAATTTGAAAACAGGATTCTGGGCAAGCCATCATCCGAGTCTGAATCCGCCGAGATGCTGCAGCTTCTTTCCGGGAGAAGCCATCTGGTCATAACAGGCGTATGCCTGATAAGAAAGTCGTCCCATGCAAGATGCGTATTCTGTGATGTTACCGAGGTCTCTTTCAGGAAATTGTCCAGGAAATCCATAGAGGAATATGTCCGAAAGGTCGATACTCTTGACAAGGCAGGTGCATATGCGATCCAGGAGCACGGGGATATGATCATAGAGGGGACAAGGGGATCCTTTGACAATGTTGCTGGTCTTCCTTCGGAAAAACTCAGGACTGCTCTTCAGTCCTTGGCCTTCGGAAGGGTTATCAGGAATTTTGCGCCGGCAGAATAGCTTTCATCGTAGACGATGTTGCCCTTATGCTTCAGGATGATCTGCCTGGCTATCGGAAGACCGAGACCTATTGCAGTTCCCTTGCCTGCGGTGACAAAAGGATTGAAAAGGGTCTTCTTAACGGTATCTGGAACTCCGAAACCGTTGTCCTCGAAGCTGACAGTTATCTTGTTGTCGGAATCCTTGACCTCGATGTTCAATGCTATCTTGTCGATGTTCTTCTGCATTGCGGATTCGATCGAATTCAACGCAAGGTTTGAGAAAACTATCTGCATGAGCTCTGGAGAAGCCTTTATCTTGAGCTCCTGGGGGCCAGTTATTTTCTTGGAGGCGTTCTTTACAGTCTTTATTACGCTTTCACAACCCGCATTTATTATCTGGATCAGATCGCAGTCCTGGACGGTTATGTTGTCATTGTGGTTATAAACTGAAAGGTTCTGGAGCATCCTGAGCATTGCATCGCCTGACTCAAGCAGCTTTCCAACTGTTTCAGAGGTCTTGCTGTCAGAAGAATCCTTTATCATGGAAGCGTATCCCATGATCTGGTTGAGCATGTTCTTCGACTGGTGGGAGACCTTGTTCATGGCGATCCCGAGGACAGAGAGTCTCTCGTTCTCGATATAGTTGCTCATGAATACCGTATTGCTCAGCACTTCTGTAGAAGTCATGACAAGAAGGCTGAGAAGCTTGTACCATTCAGGATCGCTCTTAGTCTTCACATCATAGAGTATCGCAACTGCGAAAAAACCGTCCTTCCTGAGGGGAAGGATGTATTTCCCGTCGAAATGCTGCGTGGTCCTGCTTTCATGGAGATATGAAGTGTTCTTCCTTACAAATTCCTCTGCCTCGTCCTTCTGCACTTCAGAAACGGCCTCCACCTTCCATCCGCCCTCGCATTCATCATAGGTGGCTATGATTCCCTTTTTTGCCTCCGTGAAGTCTATCAGGGACCTGAGTGTCTGGGGATAAATATTTCCAGTCTCATTTATGGAAGGGCTCTTTATCTTGCACATTCCCCTGAGGAGCACCTCAAGCCAGTTCTTCCTCTGCTTTTCAGATATCTCGAGGGACCATTTCGTGGTGAGTGAAAGAGCGAGCTGGTAGATTTCCTCGGCCTGGAAAGGCTTCTTGATGTAAAGTAGCTTTTCCGGGGTTCCGACCGTATCCGCGATCTGCTTCTGGTCATGATCCGCATAGGCGGTCATGATAACAATTTCAATGTTCTTGTCGACGTCGCGTATCGCCTTGGCAGTCTTGAGTCCGTCCCAGCCCGGCGGCATCCTCATGTCGAGGAACATTACGGCATATGGCTCTTCCTTGGAGAGGGCCTTCTTCACCATCTCCAGTGCGATCTCTCCCTGTTCGGCGGTGTCGACGACGTATGACTGATCCTCTCCGGTGCCTTCTTCGACTATGTCGGGATTTTCACCAAGGAGCTTGGATCTCATCTGCTGGACGAGGGATAGCGTCTCATTCTTCTTTCCTGAGCGCAAAAGGAGCTTTGCGAGTTGTTCCCGCAGGTCCTGCTGATCGTCCACCACAAGTATTCGTCTGTTACGTTCCATAGGCCGATGTCAGTATGATTTATTTTGAGTGTCAAGAAAAAAAATTACCATAAAAAAGGGCAACTATCAAGTGAATTTCGAATATTTAATTAATCAAAATTGAGTACTGCCTAGGCCCTTCAAAAAAAAATCTGCAACACTTTGTTGTCCCGTAAGATAAAAATATTTACAAAAAAAACACAATATATAGTGGTTTTCGATTTGCCAACCACTACAAAAAGTATTACAATATTTCCGTAATCGTGATGTCAGGGGAACCAAGCCACCAGTTTCTCTGGGTAATTTAAGCATGGTCAAGAAATTTCATGAGGGGGACTTCTAATGTCCGTAAAGTCTATATACGACCGTATTCGCAAGAGGGATGGAAGAGTAGTAGAGTTCGATGCTGAACGCATCGCACTGGCCGTCAACAAGGCGCTCAAGGCCGTAGGCACCGGGAATGAAAAGCTTTCCAAGACGATCTGCTCGGACGTGCTTACCGCACTTAACGGGATCAAGGTGAAGGAGGATATCCCCGACATCGAGCTCGTACAGGATCTTGTTGAACAGGCGTTCATCCGCAGGGGACTGACTAAGGCGGCAAAATCATTCATCCTCTACCGCGCACAACATGACAAGATGCGCGAGGGCAAGAAGCTGATGATGGATGTACAGGATCTCGTCTCCTCATATATCGAGCAGAACGACTGGCGCGTGAATGAAAACTCCAATGCCGGATATTCATATGCAAGTCTCCTGAATCATGTGAGCGGTTCGGTCGTCGCCCATTACACGCTTTCCAACATTTATCCGAGGGAGATCGCCCATGCGCACAAGGATGGAGATTTCCATCTGCATGATCTTTCATGCGGTATTGTGGGATACTGTGCCGGCTGGAGCCTCAGGCAGCTTCTGCTTGAAGGGTTCAAGGGATGTGAGGGACGCGCGAGCGCGGGACCTGCAAAGCATTTTGACACCGCCCTCGGACAGATAGTCAATTTCATGTGCACACTGCAGACAGAGTGGGCGGGAGCACAGGCATTCAACTCCTTCGACACCATGCTTGCCCCGTTCGTAAGAGAGGACAAGCTCGGATACAGGGAGATAAGGCAGAACCTCCAGCAGTTCGTGTTCGGCCTCAATATCGCAAGCCGCTGGGGACAGACTCCGTTTACGAACCTGACGTTCGACTGGGTCGTTCCCGAAGATCTCAGGCAGTCACCGGTCATCATCGGGGGAAAACTTCAGGACGGCAAGTTCTACGGGGATTACCAGAAGGAGATGGATCAGATCAACAAGGCCTTCCTGGAAGTGATGAGCGCCGGAGACCGTGATGGAAGGATCTTCACTTTCCCCATACCCACCTACAACATTACGAATGATTTCGACTGGACCAGTGAAAACGCCAAGATCCTCTTCAAGGTTACAGGGAAATATGGACTTCCCTATTTCCAGAACTTCATCAAGAGCGACCTTAAGCCCGGAGATGTGAGGAGCATGTGCTGCCGTCTCCAGATGGACATGCGCGAACTTCGCAATAAGACAGGAGGCCTTTTCGGAGCAGGGGAACAGACCGGCTCGATTGGAGTGGTCACGATAAACATGCCGAGGATCGGATATCTGGCCAAGAGCGAGACTGAATTTTTCTCCAGGCTTGGAAACCTCATGGACATGGGAAGAGATTCCCTTGAGATTAAGAGGAAGATTGTACAGAGGCATCTCGACGGAGATCTCCTACCTTATACGAAGACATATCTCGGGACTCTCAAGAACCATTTCAGCACTATAGGTCTTGTGGGCTTGAATGAGGCGTGCCTCAATTTCAAGGGCTGCTGCATAGCCGACAGGGAAGGGATGGAGTTCTCAGTAAAGGTCCTGGACTTCATGAGGAACAGGATATCCGATTATCAGGCGCAGACCGGACACATCTACAATCTTGAGGCTACACCTGCAGAAGGTACCAGCTACCGTCTCGCAAGGATCGACAAGAAGAAATATCCTGAAATCATATGTGCAGGAGACTCTGATCCGTATTACACGAATTCCTCCCAGCTTCCGGTAGGATATACTGACGACATATTTGATGCCCTGGATATACAGGAGCCACTGCAATCCAGATATACCGGTGGTACGGTTTTCCACGGTTTTATAGGGGAGAGGATTGAAGACGAGACCCAGGTTGCCGCCCTCGTCAGGAGGATCGCCGAAAATTATAAGATACCTTATTTCACTATAACGCCGACATTCAGCATATGCCCGATTCATGGATATATTCCAGGGGAACATCATGAATGCCCGTTGTCGGCTGAGAATGAGCAGCATAACCTGAAGATAATGACAGCGTGAAATAGGGAGTATGGTATTTAGGTGCTGTTATGCTGAATAAGTGGAATTGAATTAATTTTAAATAGAAACAATCTCAATCCCGCTCCACTGCCACCCATGGAGCAGGAAGAGGAGGAACAGATATGCTTAAAAGGGAGTCGAAAACTAAAATGGCTAAATGCGGGATGAAAACAGAAATTTACAGCAGGGTGTGCGGTTATCACCGTCCGGTAAAGAACTGGAACAAAGGAAAACAGGAAGAATTCAAAGATAGAAAGGCCTACAGTCCGGATCCAAGGAGGAAGGAAAAGGAGAAGGTTGCCTGATTCTAAATCCTTGGCTGGTATTTTGATATGACAGGTTGTCCGGGTTCGAACCGGACAGTCCTGTCATGTAAATATCTTCACTTGTGTTCTTTTGTGGTTTGAAAAACCGCCTGCCCGCCGATATCTTTCGCCCCACGGGGGAAAACTATGGATATTCGCGGACTTACAAAATTCTCATTGATAGATTTTCCGGGGAGGATTACGTGCATCCTCTTCGCCGGAGGATGCAATTTCAGGTGTCCTTACTGCCATAATCCACATCTTGTAATAGATCCTGAGAGCCAGCCGCGCCTGTCAGACAGCTATATATTCAATTTTCTGGAAAAGCGGAGGGGTAAGATTGATGGCGTTGTAATAAGTGGTGGAGAGCCATCAATGTATCCTGCACTGCCTGGCTTCCTTGAAAAAATAAAGACGATGGGATTCCTTATCAAACTTGACACCAATGGCAGTTATCCTGATGTAATAATTAGTATTCATAAGAGCAAATGCCTTGATGCAATCGGCATCGACTACAAGGCGCCATCTTCAGGATACAGCGAGATAACAGGAACGAAGATAAAGGATATAGTGGTGCGCATCCATAAAACAATTTCTTACTGCATAAAGAACAAGGTGCCGATGGATCTGAGGACAACAGTCCACAAACGCTTCCACACCCAGGATGTCCTGAAAAAGATGAGGTACGAGCTTAACACTATAGGAGCTGGTGCATGGACACTGCAGCAGTTCCATCCATCGGAGACGATTGATGACTCCCTCGCTGATGAAAAGACATACTCAGACCATGAATTGATAGATATGGCGAAGAGCCTTGGAAACCATACTCGGGTAAGAGGATTGAAAGGCTCATTCATATTCGATTCATGAAGATAAATCAGGTTTTCCTGAATGAAAAACTCTTCCTGTGTATCCTTGCCGGAGGGAATCCGTGGAATCGGTGGAAGACCTTGGAGAAATAATTGCTGTTGTTGAATCCTACCGCAAAAGCCGTCTCTGAAACAGAAAGTCTGCCTTCCTCGATGATAGAACGCGCCTTGCACATCCTGATATGTGTAAGATATTCAAAGATAGTAAAATCGTTTTCACTGCTGAAGATATGGCATAGGTGATAAGGGCTCACATTAACATGCCTTGCTATCTCTTCAAGCGACAACGGGCGCGAATAATTGGATTCGAGGAATGATTTAACCTTGCCAACTATCCATTCGCAGTGTTGTTTGTCAGTATAACTCCTTCCTTCGGCAGTACCTGTCTTTTTCCTGTCCTGTTCTGAAAGGCATAGTATCCTCATCAGTATTTCGGACAGCTGGAGCCTCATCTGGAAGTCCCGATGATCATTTTGTTCAGAAAAATCACACCGGAACTGCTGTATCAGTGCAGCAATAGAATCCTTCTTGGTCTTTGGGAGTCCGATGAGGGATTTGCAGCTTATCCGTGAGAAGAAATCATTTTCGCATGTCCAGCGGAACTGGACCATGAATACCTTTAATCCTTCCGCGAAGTCGAATTCATCCCTGTGCCGGGTATTACAGGATATGAGGAGGGTGTCTCCAGCGACGGCCCTTGTCTTCTGCCGGTTCATGACGAGAGTGACAGCCCCTGATATAATGTGGAGGAGCTCGCAGTTACCGGAGACATGGTCATCCATTGCCCAGACAGGATCGAAAATCAGGTTTCCCATCGAATAGATGACAGGCAGCTGGTCATCAAGTTTCATGGATTTTCTCATGATTACGCAATGCCCTTCATGTGATAGCAATAATTTACTCTTTACAGCCGGGAACACCAGCAATAAGATAATGGCGTCGAAAAGAATAATTCAAGGAGGAATATACATGAAAACAAATGAACTAGCGATTTTCGGTGGAAAGAGGACGGTTCCTGAAGGAATGATACGGGAATGGCCTCCGGTAGATGAGACAGACAGGGATCTCGTAATGAAATCGCTCATGGGCGGAAAGCATGCGTGCGGACCGAACTGCACTGAGTTCCAGAATGAATATGCACGATGGAACGGAAGCAAGTATGCGATCTTCACAAACAGCGGTACCGCGGCCCTCCACATGGGGATCTATGCGTGCGGGATAGGCGCAGGGGATCATGTCCTAGTAACTTCTTATTCATGGTCGTCGAGTGCGACCTGCATCCTGCACCATAATGCGATCCCGATTTTCGTGGACATTGATTTCGACACGATCAATATGGATACCGACAAGATTGAGGCTGCAATTACCCCGAGGACGAAGGCTATCGTGGTTGTTCATTTGCACGGTCTTGCCGTAAACATGGAAAAAGTCCTGGATATAGCGAAGAAACACCAACTTAAGGTGATCGAGGATGCTTGCCAGGGACATGGTGCAGTATTCAGAGGCAGGAAGACCGGAAACTGGGGCGATTGCTGTGCGTTCAGCTTCAACCAGAACAAATGCCTGTGTTCGGGTGAGGGTGGAATGTTTGTGACCAACAACGAGGAAATATACAAGGATGCTCTGAAAATCTGGAGTTTTGGCGAGACCAGCACCCCGTCAGAGAAGAGAGATTACCATGCATACGCCCTCGGTTGGATGTACAGAGGGAGCGATCTCGTGGCGGCATTCGGACGCGCTCAGCTTGCGAAGATTGACAAATATATAGAGATTCAGAATGAGAACGCAGCAGTCCTCAACAAAAAACTCAAAGGGGTAAAAGGGCTTATCCTGCCATACGAGCCTGAACGCGGAATGCACAACTGGTACAACTACACTAGCCGCATAGATATGGATGCCATAGGATGGAAGGGCAATCCACAGCTTATGAGGAATGCCGTGATGAAAGCGCTCAATGCCGAAGGAGTTCCGGCAAGTGTCTGGCAGAGCTTCGCGCTTCCAGATATGACAGTGTTCAAGGCCAAGAACGCCTATGGGCGCGGCTGTCCATGGTCTTGCAACGGGGCAGGTACCGGCGTAGAATACAGGACGGAGGATTATCCGATGGCGATAAAACATGTCAATACGCATTTTGGAATGACGACTCCGCTTCGCGCTCCTAATCGCACAGACGTCGCGGAAAAGGTGGCGGATGCATTTATCAAGGTTTTTGAGAACATCGGGAAAATAGATCCGAAGGATATTTTAAAGTAGCACAGGGAAGATAATGAAAGAAAAACTTCTTATAGGATGGGCTTCAAGGGATGTCACGCCGGACAGGCCGGTCAATCTGCGGGGGCAGTTCCATATGAGGATAGCTAGGACCGTAAAAGATCCCGTGACGGTCACGGCTCTGGCCGTATCAAAAGGAAATGACAATAGGAATTCATTAATCTGGGTGTCTTGCGATACTGTGATGTTTCCTGATTCCGTAATTCAGGTGAGCAGAAAGATGTTAGGGAAGCTGGCAAAGGATTTTCCGGTTGGCAATCTTGTCCTTAATGCCACTCATACTCATACTGCTCCGGATTCCGGCGATACCTGGCACCAGCGGGTTCCTGAAGGAGTAATGTCTCCCGAAGAATACGCTGATTTCTTTTCCAGCAGGATTGCGGATGCCGCAGCTGAAGCATGGAAAAAACGCAGTCATGGATTCATCGCGTACGGTATAGGGTATGCACCGATTGGGCATGGTAGACGCGCGATTTACTTTGATGACCTTTCAAAAAGAAACGGATTCAAGGAACATGCCGGGACTAAGACTGAAAAGAACGCAAGGATGTATGGGGACGCTTCAGACGACAAGTTCGACTGCATCGAAGGATATGTTGACCACTCGACTCATTTCCTTTTCACCTTTGATGACAGGAAAAAGCTTACCGGTGCAATAATCAATATCGCCTGTACGGCCCAGGAAACCGAAAACTTGAACGAGATTTCCGCTGATTTCTGGCATGAGGCCAGGATTGAACTTAGGAAGAAATACGGGAAGGACATATTCATTCTTCCTCAGAGTTCTCCGTCAGGAGGGCTGTCCCCTCATCTTATGTTCAACAAGAAGGCCGGTCAGCGCATGCTTGAGATGAAAGGGATAACCTCAAGACAGGAGATAGCCAACCGTATCAAGGCGGCATTCGAAGATGTCTTTTCCTGGGCTTCCAAGGAAATGACTGACAATGTTGATTTGAAACATGTCTCGAGGAAAATCAAACTGCCGAGGAGGATCATCTCGAATAAGGAATACTTAAAGGCGAAAAGAGATTTAGCGGAATTCGCGAGGATTCCTTCCTATAAAGCGGATGATGCAAACCGGAGGTTGGTTGAGGACTCCATCACTTTCTCCAGAAAAAAACGATGTATGAGGGTAATTAATCGATATGAGGAACAGAAAAGCAGGAAATATGTCGATATGGAGCTTCATGTCATAAGGCTTGGAGATATAGCGCTTGCGACAAACTCATTCGAGCTTTTCACCGATTATGGCATCAGGATCCAGGCGAGAAGTCCGGCAGTTCAGACATTCGTTGTGCAGCTCTGCGGCAGGGGAAGCTACCTGCCGACACGGCTTGCGGAGAAAGGTGAAAGCTACAGCGCATGCCTCTACTGCAACGAAGTCGGACCGGAGGGAGGGAATGTCCTGGTGGATGAGACAGTTAAAACGATAAAGTCCCTTTGGAAGTGAAAGTAATGGTGGTTTAGCATTTTTCTGAAGACATACAATGCTCAAAAGACATTTCAATTGTAACCTTCCCTGTTGTCTCAACAGGGAAGGTTAAACTTGCTCGAGATTATATCCTGTCCAGACCGTTATACGCCAGCAGCCTTCTTTAAATTGGTCTTGTGGCATGGGCAGACCATATGAAGGCACGGATTCTGTTCCCTGTCACAGATTTCACAGTAGTCATTTTTCTTCGTGTCTGCCCATATGGCACAACTTCCGGCCGGAGCACCATTCTTCCTTGCTTCAACCCACAAGGGATTTTTCTTGCAGCCAGGGCATTTGAGAGCTCCGCATGCCTTGATCCCCTGTTCGCTTCGGTCACAAACCCCATTCTTGTTTTTATCGGAATATGCTCCGCAGGTCTGTGGTGGACGCGATGGTCCTGGTTTCTTCTGCCTGTTTTCAGCGGAAAACATTCTCAAATTCCAGCATGCTGCTGTTCCGAGTAGGAGAATCTTGAAAAATGATCTTCTTGAATATCCATTCATGTTAAAATTCTCATCAAAATAAATTAACTATTTTTTAGCTGAATCCGCAATCTTCTCTATCTTCTTTATGCGGATGTGGTCGTTAGCATACCATTCGATTTTGACGGTGTCGCCGATCTTGAGCTTTTCAATGATCGCCATTATGGATTTGTCCGGTCCGCCCTTCTGTCCGCCTTTCCATTCAGGCATGTAATGTGCGGTCTTTCCGCTTTCCGAAGTGACCTCGATGAACTTATCCCCTATCTTGGAGACTTTCCCTATCACTGTCCCCTGGTCGGTGATCTTCCTGTCATCCTTGTTGGTGATAGTCGCCGGCGGATCCTTGGATTCCACCTTCTTCTCCTCCGCAGAAGTAGCGAAGGAAATTCCCACGACCAGTAGCCACGTCAGACACATCATCTTCAGCATCTTCATTTCCATACCCTCCTTTTGACGGTTCTTGTTGATATCTACATGTCACAGGGACATATAAAACGTGTACAAGGGATTTGAAAATATTTGATTTATTTTCCAGATATCTTTTCGGATGGAAAGCTAAGCCTGTCCAGAGGATCTGTCCCAGCCTTGATCTCTTCTTCATCGGTGAAGCCGTCATTGTCATCGTCTGGATCTGCATTATCTCCTATGCCGTCGCCATCAGTATCCCTCCACTCCTTCGGATTCCATGGGAAAGCATCTGACGAAATAGCCCAGGCCTTGGGAACCTTGTCGCCATCGAAGTCCATTTCTTCGCAGTCCGGGATGCCATTGTGATTGTCGTCATCACCGATGCCATCACCATTGTCATCTGCGTCAATCAGATCACCAATATAGTCCCCGTCCTTGTCAACAGTCTCCTCGGGATCAAGAGGATATGCGTCCTTGGAGTTCAGCACGCCGTCGTTGTCATTGTCGTCATCAACGTCATTGTTTTTCCCGTCATGGTCAATGTCGGGGCATCCGTCTGCCGTGATTAGTAATGCGAGATCAATCTTGAAAGGAGGTGCAGCAAAAGTCTGTTTACCGGCCTTTGCTTCGGAGCTGGATATGATGGAAGCATCTTCAGGACTGTACCAGTAGGCTTTTCCGTCCTTTGGGACGTCGATTGAAACCTTCAGATCCTTGATTTCTTTTCCATGATCCTTGTGATGGAGATACACGCCGGCATGATTTATGGAAATTAGGGCATATGCGTTGACACTTGGATCTGATAGTTCCACCTTGGCCATCTTCACATCCTTGTCCAGGCAATACGAGAAGCACTGCAGGGCGGTGACATACTGTCGTTCCTTCGGACCGAGCCAAATGTTCATTTTGTGGCCGTCCTTTGCATAGCTGGTATTCCAGAAGATGAAGCATATCTCATTGAACATCGCAGTCCAGAGCCGGATCCTCATGCGCATTGCGGAATCAATGTCCCATACTCCGCTGGTCCCTGGTACCGGTCTTCCATTTGCAAGCCGGGTCTTGTTTCCCTGTTCTCCGACCACGACAGGCTTACCAGCCTTCTTGTATTCTCCAGCCTTGTATACAGTGACCTCATCGCTCTTGTTGTTTTCCTCAGCCTGGTACCAGTGAGGGGCATTTATTTCAATGCCCGGCGCCCTTGGAGCTTCCCAGCTGGTGGTTATCGGGTGTTTGTATGGATCAACAGATCGTACTTGAGCACTCATGATTTCATACCACTTTACATTCGGAACCTTCTTTTCATTGAGCAGTTCCCAGATGTCGACATATGCACCCCAACGGTCGACACTGTATTTGAGGAAGCGTTTGGTCTTCTGCACCAAGGCCGCGTCATCAGGATCCGTACTAAGCTCTCTTGCAAATCCAAAAAAGCCATACATGACCCTCAATTGATACTTCCTGCAGAACTGTAGCAATTCATCTGTCATTCGTGCTTCATGGATGTTGTAGTGGTCCAGATCACTAAACAGCAAAGGACCACCCGCATTGTCCTGGGAATAACGGTAGAAGTTGAAACCGGATCTGGTGAAAAATCTGAATTGAACATCGGCATTCAAAGGATTGCTTGACGGACCGGCAATGTACATTCCACCAAGAGGGGGAACATTGGGAGTTGTGCGGAAAGGTCCTTCCAATCCCTTTGCAGAGAGCATGGAACCGGTCCCCTTGTTGTCTCCGCCTCCATCTTGCCATCCGACCGGCCAGAACGGGGTGCCGTCGTCAAATATGAAACGTAAATGATTGTCGGGATTTATCCGCAGGAAACCGTGGTTGCTGTAACGCGCTTTTATGCAGTCAAAACTCCCGGTACCTGAAGCCGTTCCGCCATTTACATCTGTGAATGTCCAGGAATAGGTCCATGTTCCAATCTCATCTGGTGCAAAACGAGCCTTCCAGAGGTTATGCTTGTCATATGTGTATTTTGGCTTCTGTTTTTGCTCTTCTGGCTTCTCGATTTTAGGCATCTCCTTGGAACCATAGAAGAACCCCCCGACCTTGAATCCTTTTCCGGAAGGAGATTTGAGGTTCATTTCAATGTCAACGTCAAAGAAGCAGTCCTTGTAGCTGTTTTCATGGGTAAAATCGATTTCAAAGATTTCATATGGCGGGATTTTCGGACTGTTGGCCTTGGCTGCGACATTGATTTTTGATTCGGCAACGAGAGATCCCGACAAAAAAATGAGGCATCCGGAAAGGATGCAAATTATAAGTCCGATTCTATTTCTAAGACAGGCAGTTGTCATTTTCTTTCCTTATCCGATAACAGTTCAATCTTTTTTATTCGTATGTGGTCGTTCACGTACCACTGTATTGATACAAGATCCCCTGGTTTGAGCCTATCGATGGTTCTGAGCATATCCTTGCTGTATCCACCGTTCTTCCATTCAGGTATGTAACGGGCAGTCTTTCCATTTATGGAGGTTACTTCCAGGAAATCCTTTCCAGTGGACTTTACTTTTCCAATTACATTACCATCTTCAATGATAATCCTGTCATTTTTATTTGTGATGTTTTCAGGGGGATCCTTGGATTTGGGCTTTTTCTCCTCCTTTCCAAGTTTCATTGGCTCTTCCTTCGGTCTGGGAGGAAGCGGTTTTGGAGTATATTTGATGGTATCCCCTGATGCTTCCGCCATTCCTCCGGCAGGTACGTCGTAACCGTCTCCTCCTGAAAGAAGCCTGAAATATACCAGGCCTTCTCTCACCTTAAGAACTGTCTTTTCGGATTCTACGCTTATCTCGAGTTTTGTTCCAAGTACAACAGCCTTGGCATTATGGGTTTTGAATACCATTGAACGACCCTCAGGTTGCTTTGCGATCTCCGCAGAAATAGAACCATTGATGATGTCGACCTGTTTTTCGGCATTCTCCTCGATGCTTGAGGGATTGAGGACTATTGAGGTAGAAGCATTAAGCTCAATCACTGTTGAATCAGTGAATTTTATGATTGCACTGCTTCCGGAAGAAGTCCTTACAGCATCCCCGGCGGCAAGAAAGAATCCATTTTCAGCATTAAAGATTTCTTGTCCTCTTTCGACCGTGACAGCAGATTGCTTCTCAGATAGTATTGCAATCGACTGTACGGGCAACTGCCTGTCCTTCATGAAGAACCAAAGACCAACGGCAAAGACTGCGAAGCTTGCAGCTATCGACCACCATAAGGTGCCGTGCGAAGTTTGGCGGACAAATCGCAGGTTGGCCTTTACATTCTTCCTCCTGTCCCGGGATTTCTCCTTTTCTGAAGAAATTTTCTCCAGGGAGATCTCCCTCAGGAGGACATGAATGCGGAGTTCCTCCTGATAGCGTTTCCTGCATTCATTTTCTGATTTTATCAGTTCAGCCAATTTCCTGAGCTCTTCCTGTGAGGCTTCGTCATCGAGATAATGGGACAGCAGTTTTTCGAATTCAGGATTCACCGGCAAGACCCTCCTGTTCTGACCTCAGGATGAAAGAATCAATGCATTCCCTTAGCAACTGGCGTATCCTTGCAAGGGTTGTACGGAGAGAAGAGATGTTCACGCCCGCTTCCTTGGCGAGCTGGTCACCTTTCAGGTTCCTGCCATAACGCAGCACAAAAAGTTTCCTTCGGGGTTCAGGAAGTTTATCGAGACAGTGTCGTAATCCGATCTTTTCCCGATGCCATGCCTCCTGCGGAGTTTCCTCTGATGCGGCATCGGCAAGGATTTCGAGGACACTCTGGTCGGTGGTCACGGGAAGCTTCTTCTTGTCTCTCCAGTGCCGCAGAACCATGTTGCGCGCGATTCCCTTGGCGTAGAGGAGGAAGTTGCCTGCACCCTGTACCCGTTCGGCGTTTTCAAGTATCTCCACGATGGTATCCTGGAATATGTCGTCGGAGACGTTGAAATCGCGAACCATGGCGACTATGACCGCCATTATCGCTGGACGGTTCTCGTTAATCTGCAGGAAAAGCTTTGATTTCTCGTCCATTCTCCCAAGCTCCTTCATATACATATCACACAAACATGCGAAACGTGCACAGGAATCCGGGAAAAAAAAGAGTATATAACCACAGAACACACAGACTACACAGAAAATTTAATTAATAATAAATTAATCACATAAGTTATTATAAATCAATTTATTCATATATAAACTTCTGTGTCGTCCGTGTGTTCTGTGATTGAAATATCTTGATGGAATTAAATAAGCTTTTTCAGCACTGGATATATCATTTCCGCCTGTCGCATAAACCCAAGGTCTGTAGGATGACTTGAATCCGGAGACCCTTCATTATCATCCCCGAACAGGGATTTCCCCTTTATGTAGTAAATATCCCTGATTCCGCTCTTCTTGAGCTTTTTGAAGATCCTTGCATGAGCCTTCCATCTCCTCATATGGTCTGCCATCAAAGCAGGTCTGATCCAGCTGTTAGTGTGCGGGCGGTCTTCGACGAGAACGATGGGAGTCTTTGCGTGTTTGGCACGAAGGATGCGGACAAAATTCTCCACTCGCTCGTTCACCTGTTCAACACTCATGTTAGGCAGGCAGTCAAGTACATAGACTTGAGCATCAAGTTCGGAGATAAGCTCAGCAAGCTCCTTCTCCATCTTTCCGTTACCGGAGAAACCAAGGTTGATGACAGGCTTGTTGAGCCATCTGCCAAGGATTGACGAATGGACCATGCCTGCATGAGAGGCAAAGGCGCCATGGACAATTGAAGTTCCATAATAGACAATCGGTTTTTCCCTGCGCGGAGGAATCGGCTTAAAGCTCGATCCTGCTGGAACTCCGATTTCAATTTTAATCACGGGATTGCGCAGAGGAAGATACATGAGATACTTGCGTTTTGCTGGAATCATCCCCTCGATGATGGGCTGCTGATGCTTTGGGGTTCTTACAAGGTGTCCGGCGGCGACCCAGCGCCATTTTTTTCCAACCCAGGTATAGAGATCGAGTCCGCTGAACCCGGCCGCAGGGAAATTTATTTCATTTATCTGTTCTGAACGCAACTGCCATCTTGCATGGATCGCAGGCGCATCGGTCTCAAACAGTACCGCCATGCCAGTGGCGCTCCGGCTCAGGTTCCAGACGGCCTCAGGAACGACCTTTTTGGCCCTTTTCGGAAGCCTGTCATAATATCTTTCTGTATCCTTCCATCCTTTTCCTTCCACTCCCCATTTCTGAATATTGAACCATTTCATCTTTGACATGAGAAACTCCTTTATCCTTTAAAAGCCTTTTTAACTATATCGTATGCCATTTTCGGACGACGGAACTCATCAAGGGTGCCCTTGTCGTTGATGGCCCGCGGGCGTCCAAGGGCATATGAGGTGGTATAGGTCCGGGCATCAGCGAAATGCCAGATCGATATTCCGGAGACCCTTGGATTTTTCACCGCATAATTCACCGCCACCCCGAGATAGTCCGCCTGATATTCCTCGGACCAGTGCACGCGGAACCTGTCATGCCATCCGTAGATTGCTCCAGCCCCGATCTCGCTTATGATGAAAGGTTTGTCCTTCAGGCCTCTCTTGTCGATATGTTTGATGAATTTATCGAAGCAAGGAACGATCTCATTGAGGGGCCTGGCCTTTTCCTTGTCGTGGGCATACCAGCCGGGATATGTGTTGAGACTGACAATGTCGCACATCTCGAAGAAAAGATCACGTTCTCCTCTGTTTGATGCATAAGTGACAAGCCTGGATGAGTCTTCTCCCCTTATCGTCTTGAAGAGGGTGCTGTACATCTTCCTGCAGCTTGGCGTCTCGGAATTTCCCTCATTGAGGAATCCCCAGATGATTACGGAAGGATGGTTGAAGCTGTTGCGGACAAGGAGCCGTGTCTGTCGTACCTGTGCATCGAAGAACCCTTTGTCGGCATAATGTTCGGGCTTGTTGTTCCAACCCATGGATTCTTCCCACACCATGATACCGAGTTGGTCGCAGAGGTCGAGGAAACGCTGGTCCTGCGGATAATGCGTGCCTCGCACGAAATTACATCCGAGATCCTTCAGGTATTGGAGGTCCTCGAAGAGCAGGGGTAGGGGCTGGACCGGGCCAAACTCCATGTGTGATTCATGACGGCAGTATCCGAGGAGCTTCTGAACTTTACCATTAACAGTGATATTCCCTTTTTCAGCGGCAACCTTCCTGATTCCGAACCTCTCGGTGATCTGATCCTCCATCGTACTTATGGTGACAGTATGCAGGTTTGGCTTCTCAGGGGACCATAGCTTGAACTTTGGTACCTTGAGTTCGATCTTTACATGTTCGGATTTTACCGTTTCACAGAATCCTTCCTCTTTTCTACCGTCGAATGACAGGTTGAATGCGAATTTCGCAGGAATTTTTCCGGAAAGGCCGATATCGATAGAGACAAGGCCGGTCTTGATGTCGAGAGTTGTTATCCTTGCTCTCTCAAAGCTGCATTTTGGAAGCTGATGTAGTTCAATGCTCCTGTAGATTCCGCCAAAACCGTAGAAGTCGTAATACTGTGAGAAAAGAGGGCACCTTTTGAAATCGAGACGGTTGTCGATGAGAATGACAAGCTCGTGTTCCATCCCTTTGCCGGAATCAAAATCAAATTCCACACCGGAATATGGGAGATCGTCAATACCAATTTCCATACCGTCCCAATATATTCTGGCCCAGAGGCCGAGACCTCCGATCCTGAGTTTCATACGTGAATTTGGATCAGCCTTTACCTTGCGTCTGTATAGGGCAGTTCCGCGGACCCCAGGATATTTGGGAGTATTGTCAAAAACACCGGGGACGGGCATGAGCTCCTTATAAACAGCTTTCCTGACATCTACCGATTTCAGGTCGACAGATTCTCCAAGGAAGCAGAAGTCCCAAGCGCCGTCGAGGATCTCGAATTTTCGTTTAGAATAATGGGGGAATGGATGCATGGATATTCCTTTATTTTTGTAAGAAATGATATTTAAACATAAAAAACCCGGCAGTCAATCCCGGAAAATGAGATTTCAATGCCAGTGGAAGTTCAAAGGCCGGTAGCTTTCCAGTAGACATCCGTAGCCATGATGAAGTCCCTTCTTTGTTCGGCATGACCTTCCATGAAGAGGGCGACTACTGATGAATTATGCCTGGTCCTGTTTATATGTGGATCGTATGGAAGGCCTATTCCCTCGATTTCATTGTCCTTGGCATAGAATGAGCCTTTGCCGTCGAAGCAATAGATGTAATTGGCAGGATTAGGGCAGTTCGTTATCTTTTTTGCATATCTGGGGGAGCCTCCACCCCATCCCAGCTCCTGGTTGCATGAAAAACCGTTGCGGAACTGATAGTAGGACTCCTGATACCAGCCGCCCTGTGTGGTGGAACTTATCTTTATGCCATATTTGTTGAAGTCGCTTTCTGCGATTTTCGGACATGTGAAAATTGTTTCCTTGCTATAATCATCGATGCCGTTGGGCAGTGCATAACTGAGCAACATGACATGCATGTAGATGCCGGTGCTGAAAGGGAAATAATTATCGTAGTCATTGAAATAGAAGTTCAATGTCTGGCCTACCTGCTTTGCATTGTTGATGCAGGTTATGAGCTTTGCCTGTTCACGGGCGTTCTTGAGGGCCGGCAGGAGCATCGCGGCGAGTATTGCGATGATCGCAATGACGACCAGCAGCTCAATGAGGGTGAAAAACGATACATGATGCCTGATGCTTGATACTGGAATATGAAATCCTGCATCTTGGATCTTGCATCGTGCATCGGATTTATTCTTCTTCATTTTGCGCCTCCCGCTTGATAATTATATCCTAAAACCCGCTTGCTTTCCAGTATATGTCGGTCGGAGTAATCATATTTGTATTGCTTTGTACATGTCCGTCCAGATACAACTGGCTCACAAACCCCTTGTGTCTTGCCCTGTTCAGATGGAATTGCGAACCGTCTATTTCATCCTGTTTTGCCAGAAAGGAACCCTTGCCATCAAAGGAATACATGTATCTTGAAGGATCCGGGCAGTGTACTGATTTCTTCGGATTTGACGGGCGCCATCTGCCACCAAGCTCCTCGTTGCAGGCGTATCCGTTCCTGAACTGGAAGAATGAACCCAGATACCATCCGCCCTGCCAGCCATCCTTGATTTTAATACCGTATTTTTCATATTCATATTCGAATATCCTCGGACACATGAATACGGTCTCCTTCTGGAAATCATTTATTCCTCCGGAACAGATCCCATACAGAAGCATGACATGCATGTATACGTCCACGCTGAACGGATAATACATGTCCTGGTCGGCGACATATGTACCCAAAAGTCCGCCTATCTGGTGCAGGTTGTTCATGCACTGTATCCTAACGGCGTTATCCTTTGCCCGTCCCAATACCGGAAGCAGAAGAGCCATGAGTATTGCGATGATCGCAATTACAACTAGCAGTTCAATCAGTGTGAACTTGCGGAAAATTGTCCTCCGCCCTGAGCTAGTATTGATTCTGTATTTTTCTCCCGACATCTGATCCTGGCACCTCAATATGATGGCTTCTTCCAAATGCTGATGGCATTCCCTTCTTCGCCCAGTTTCGGGAAGTAGAGAATGGGTTCCGGGGCCTCTATTTTGAACTTCATCTTCTTGTAGAAGCTGAAAAGAATCTTGTATGTTCCGGCTACGCCGCCCGTGGCAATCTTCCCTTCGGAGTCAGGTTGTATCCTTTCACCCTTCGGATTCAATACTTCTGCCTGTGGCTTGCGGAAACTTCCGACTATATTGTCCTTGTCCAAGATTACCCTGAAGGATTCTGTATCCTGAGGGATGTCGCATTCGAGGATATATGGAACATCATCGAACTTCATGATAAAAGTCCAGTCCTTTGCATCGAATCCGATCCTGGCATCCTTCAGAGCCGGACTGAACCTCCAGCGAACAGAATCAGGCTTGTCTTCTACAAGCAGCTTGATCTGTTTTGCTCCGTTCGGGTTCAGCTTGAAGGGGACAGGACCAAAAGTCGTATCTGCAATGCCAGAGTTCTTTCCCAGGGATTCCCCTTTTTCATTCATTGCCGTGATTGAATATGAACCACCGGCCTTTTCCATTGCATAGAAAAGATTCAGAGTAGATTCATTACCTGACATATTCTTTATAACAAAGTCGGCCCTCTTACTATAAATCCAGCGGACTGGTTCAAGCTTCATCCCTGGATATTTCTTTGGTTCCAGATCGATGCTCTTCGAAGCAACCTGCCAAAGTCCGCTTATCGGTCCATGTGGGGTCTTGTCGGAATCAATTCCAATGCGCCCGATGTCGGGAAGTTTTCCGGAGAAATATTTTTTGTCACAGAATGGCAGCTTTGTCTTGTATTGTGAAAGGTCCATTCCGGCATCCTTTCCTTGGCTTCCGTCCTTGAGCCTGAAATCGGCCTTTTCAGCATCGAGAAATCCAGGTTTTGCGTCAAAGATGCTTTCCTTGTCGATACCTAGAGCGGCGAGTTCCTGGTCTTGAGGGCAGGTATACATGTTGAAATTTGCCGTGAAGTTAGGTTTTACAGGACTGTCATTGGAGAAGGGAACTTCGCAGAGGAATATGTTGTTGAACACATTGAATCCCGGTGTTCCGCGTTTCAGGTTCTTCTCCAGCCATTTGTTGTTCCAGGCGACCAGGTCGACCCTGTGGTAACAGATGCCTTCACGGAACTGGATGAGATTGTGATAGACATAAACCAATGCGTTTTCAGGAGTGGACTTGTAGAACCTCATGCCATCACCGCAGTCAGTCAGAGCATTGTCGAAAAAGTAAAAAGGCCCTACAGAGACTGTTTTTATCCTGGTGGCACAGCGTGCTCTGCTGACAATGTTGGAATACCATTGGTTGTCAATCAGGCAGTTGCCTGGTTCCAAGGCGTCGTCGAGCATGAGATCGATCCTGTTATGATGGATCTTGAGACCCTTGTTATACTTCTGGACGGTGTCGTTCTGTATGTTCGTGTAATATTCCTCCATGCCGTCCTTGCTGTTTCCGTCACCGTTCTCGATGCCGTCCCATCCATTGTATAGATAGTTGTAGGCGGCTTCATTGTTGTCGCCGGAGCATTCCGCAAGGATCCCCCATTTGTCGTAAGTGCCATATTTCTTGTGGGACTCCCAGGTATCCCAACTAAGGACAGGACCATAATACATGCATAAGGCGTCTGCATTCCAGGTAATATCGTTGGAAAGGACCTTGCATGATTCGGCACCTTTCGAAAGGAGGGCACATATGTCTGAACCCATGATCAGGCATTTGCTGACGGAGGAGTTCTTCGTCTTTTCAAATTTGACGCCATTGCTTCCTCCTGTGATTATAAGACCTTCGACTGAACAGTTGTCGAATCCGCTGATCAGGACTGCTGACGCATTGTCAGGTGCTACCTCAATCTTTTGTTTTGCAGGATCGATGTCCGAGGCAAAGGAGACAAGAAGGAGCTTTTCCTTCGGAAGGTAGGTGAAAAGTCCTTGCAGGGGTTCGCGTCCATTCCTGCCTATTCCATATTTGTGGATCATTGCAAGGTTCTTTCCTGCGCGGCTCTGGCGGATGTCAATCATTACCCGATTGTCGATTGCAACGGTAGAAGGCTGGAAAGGGATCGGGGATGTATATGCATATGGTCCGTAAGTTGGTTCCTTCTTCCATTCAGGTTTCCAATCACGGCTGTAGGCACTGACGGTCGCTCCGGGTTCTCCCTTAAGCTTGACATTAGAATCCTTGAAGGAAAGGGTGCCCTGGTGGATTCCCGGCTTGAGGATCACGGTGTCTCCACTCTTTGCCTCATCTAATGCGGCTTGAGCTGAAGAAAGATTTTTTTCTGAGCCATCGGCCTTCCTAAGAACCACGACCGCATCTTCGGATTTCAGGATATGTGGAAGAAAGAAAGCTGTTGCTAGGACAATGATTGGACACCATCGCGATGATTTCATTATTTTAACCTTTTTTTAAAAATATTGGCTTGCAAATGACCTCTGGTTTCGTATATTATAGGTACAAAATCTGACTTAGTCAAGCCCTGAAAGGGATTTTTGATGAAAAAAAAGAACCAGATAGCCAGGGACTACATAATTGACCTCCTTGAGGATGGAAAACTCAAGGAGGACGACAAGCTTCCCGGGGCCCGGGTGATTGCAGAGAAACTCGGTATATCGATGCTCATCGTCCAGAACGCAATTTCGTCGCTGGAACAGGAAAACATAATTAAGAATTACCCGAGAAGAGGTGCTTTTGTGCGCGACGACTGGCGTTCCCAGATCCTCAATTACAACGTAAAGACAAATTACAGCAGATATCCCTGGATGAGGAAATTCAAGAGGATCGTGGAAAGGAACGCACCCGAATTCAGGGTTGTATCTGAATTCAGCAGAGGGGTCTTCGAGATCAGAACGACCATCGACAGCCAGATCGCACAGCATGAGTACATGGATCTCTCGGAAATATTCTTTGAAACATGCATGAAGAATGAAACATATTTCCAGAAGGCTGCAACCCCTTTCTCGATAAATGGCAGGATATTCGGGATCCCGATGGTCTTTTCGCCAAGGGTCATGTTCTATAATAGGATCCTGCTTGAGAAAGCCGGACTTCCTGAACCGAGAACAGGATGGACCTGGAATGATTTCCTTGATAATGTTAAAAAACTTAAGATGATAATCCCTGCACATGACGTCTTTGACTGGAACACCGGCATGAATAACTGGATGAATGTCGTGCTCAGGGCCGGCGGCTCACTGATGAATCCTGAGGAAAGAGATCCGGTAAAAATAGATTCTCCAGGCACACTCAGGGGACTGGAGCTTTGGAGCCGGCTTGGCGAGGATCTGGGATATGATCCTGCCGATGATTCTGTCAAAGCAATGGATTTCCTGGGCAAATTCACCGCCAACAAAGGAGCTTTCTTCATAGGTTCAAGGGTATCACTGATGCATTTCAGGACTGCTGCTTTCAACGATTGGGGGTGTGTTCAGATTCCAATAATAGAACCGGGAAATAATTTCAACACCCAGGCCACGGAAGTCCTGTGCGTTAGAAAGGAATGTCCGAAGGAAATAGCGCGTCAGTTCATTAAGACGATGCTTTCGAGGCCAGTCCAGGATTTCATGGGAAGCCTGCCCCATGGAATTCCGTTCCTGAACGCTTCGGCCCAGAGAAGTATTGACAGTAAAGATTCCCGCGATATGGTCTTCATAAACGAGACGCCGAACATGAGGGGCGAATATTTTTCCAGTTATCCAGAACTGCATAAGGTAATAGAAGCAGGTATGAACTACCTGTGGAAACATCCCTGCGAGCTGGAAGCAACCGCAAGAGACATAGCTGCCACTTTGAGGACTCTTAAAAAAATAAATCTCGTCTCCAAGGAGATTTCATGAAGATGTGTTTCATAGGGCTGAGAGGGCATCATGGATATACGATCGAAGGCCTCAAGCAACTGCCGGAAATCGAAGTTCCAGCCATATCCCCGGGGTGTGGAGACGATATCTCATCCCTTCATGGAAAACTGAAGGAAATTGGACGGGATGCCAGGATGATTTCAGACTGGCGCAAGATGCTCGATGATGAAAAGCCGGAAATGCTCTGCATCGACGGTCCCTTCGATCTTCATGCCGAAATGTGTGTGGAGTCGCTGAAAAGGGGCATTCATGCCTTCTGCGAGAAGCCAATTGCCCTCACCATCGAAGACCTCGACCGCGTCAGAAAGGAGTATTCCAAGGTGAAAGGCATCCATCTCTCGTCGATGGTCGGACTCCGATATGATCCGGCATTCATGACGGCCTGGAAACAGGTTAAGGCTGGCGCCATTGGCAAGGTGAAGCTTATTACAACACAGAAATCATACAGTCTTGGCAAACGCCCGGATTTCTTCAAGAAACGCTCGACATATGGTGGAACCATCCCCTGGGTAGGAAGCCATTCCATCGACTGGACCTACTGGTTCAGTGGATCAAAGTTCAAATCAGTCTATGCCCATCACGACAGCAGCGACAATTTCGATCAAGGCGACATGGAGATAACAGCCCTTTTCATGTTCGAGATGCAAAATGGAGTGCTGGCTTCAGGTAATATTGACTACCTTCGCCCCAAAGCTGCAAAAACCCATGGTGACGACCGGGTCAGGATCGCTGGAACTGAAGGCGTGATTGAAGTGATGGACAAGAAAGTAACGTTAATAGACAAAAACGGGACAAGGCAGCTTGATGCGGTAGCAGACCGTCAGATTTTTGTTGATTTTGTTATGCATATACAAGGAAAATCAAAATCACTTGTCGATGCCGAACAGACTTTTGATCTGACCGAAGCCTGCCTTCTTGCCCGTGAGTCCGCAGACACCGGGAAGGTAATAAAATTCGGGAAATAGGAGATTTGACCACAGAACACACAGAATACACAGAAAGGAATAACCAAGAAACACACGAATGACATGGAAAAAAGTCATTGGCAAGGTTTTGCTTTGCAAAAACTTGCCAAGATTCTTCTAAATACTCATGCAAAAAAATAAAAATAGATTTCATAAAATCAAATATTTATTGCTTCTGTGTAGTCTGTGTGTTCTGTGGTTAAAAATAAGGATTTATTAATGAATGCTATTGAGAGAGTAACGAACGCGATTGCGAGGAAACCTGTTGACAGGATCCCGCTCGGATTCTATGCGGTCGATTGTGATACCGTAGAAAAGGTACTTGGACGTCCGAGCCTCATGCGGAACAAGGTCGAGATACAGCTTGCCCTCTGGTACGGTCGCCGCGATGAAGTCGCAGAAAAACTGAAAAAAGATACCGTCGAATTCTATCGCAAGATAGACTGTGCCGACATTATCCTTGCAAAGGAAGCCCAAATTCTTCCACCGAAAAACTACACTCCGGAAATGCCTGAAAAGCTGCCCGATGACAATTACCGCATGAAAGATGGACGCATCTTCAAGGCCGTAGCAGAACATAATGACGTCCAGTGCATTCATGACCCGCGTCCGGCAAAGCAGTATTCTGTTTCAGATTTTGAGGACAAAAAGCCTCCAGTTCCTCCTGATCCGTCCCAGTTCGAGGTCTTCGATCATATGGTCGCACAGCTTGGCAAGGAAAGATATATTGCGTCATCCGCAAGTCTGAATATTATGCCCATGATCGGAGGCATGGAGGAGGGGCTGATGATGTATGCACTCCAGCCTGAGGTGATAGAGGCCTCCAACCGCCAGTCAGTCAGTCATGAAAGAGAAATAGACCAATACAGGATCCGTAATGGAACGCATGGCGTCCTTGTTGAAAATGACATGGGTGGCACAAACGGGCCTCTGATCTCTCCTGACATGTTCCGCGAGCTTTGCTTTCCCTACATGAAGGAAAGGGTTTCGAGCATCAAGAGATACAGGTCTCAGGTTATCCTCCATAGTTGTGGAAAGACAATTCCTCTGATAGATATGTTCATTGAAGCTGGTATAGACTGCTATCAATCGCTCCAGACAACTGCTGGTATGGATGTGGGTATGCTGAAGGAGAAATTCGGTTCTAAGCTTTCATTCTGGGGAGGGGTGCCAGTGGAGCAGCTGATTGCCGGAACGCCGGATGATGTGAGAAAATCCGTAAGGTACGCTATTGAAAAAGGACCCAACGGAAGTGGATTCATCCTCGGTCCCAGTCATTCAATAGCCAAAAACACGAAATATGAGAATTTCATGGCAATGCTTGACGAATATGTGAAGATCAGGGACAAGATTTAGCCAGAGACTTTCACTGACTAATATGGGGGACTATTCTTTTTCTGTAATGCTATCCGTCATTTTCGTGTGATTAGCGTGTTTTGAGTTTAATATTTCCCTATGTGTCCTGTGGTTAAAAACTTCAAGCTTAGTTGTTTTACATGTCCGACAAAGTGCCTTGACAAATTTGGATGTCTTGATTCCTCTCCATTCCAAGACTATCTTAGTCGGATTACGAAATCAAAATTCCTATCAGCCTATCATCTCATTTAAGGATAATATCTATGGGAAAAGACATATTAATTATCGGTGCGACGTTCACCGGCATCGGAGCGGGATATGCCGCGAAAGAGCGCACGCTGATAGTGGAACCGCGCCAGCAGGTTGGATATGAATTCATCAACAGTTTCAATCCGGGGACCGGCTACGGCACGATGCAACTGTCTCCTGTTGCGGATGGAATCAAGACTGAAATGAAGTCGCGCGGCATATTGGTCGATGACGGGCGGGTGCATGTTCCCGCTTTGGCGCCAATGATGTTCAATCGTATTCAAACTGACAATATTCCGGTGCTGCTACAGGCGTTTGTCGCGGAGAGCCGCCCAGTAGCCGGCGGATTTGAAACGGATATCTATACTGCGGCTGGCTATGAGACGATTAAATCAAAATTTGTGCTTGATACAAGACCAGGGAAAAAAGTGATTTCGAAAAGAATAAACGCCATGCTGTGTTCGGCAGGTGGCGAATTTTCCGCATCCTGTGGTGGTGTTGAATATATGGGTGGTGCGCTTGCCGGAGAAGTGATTATGAAACTGCCAGTCGAAATAAACGATGACTTTTCTGTGGCGCGTCGGAAACTCCATGCCTTCTGGGAGCAGCGGTCCGATAATCTGAAGCCATGGACAATTGCCGCGGTAGCCGACTGTTTCGAGTTCGCTGCGCTGAAAGACGTGTCTACGCTCTGCCCTGGCCATTTTCAGATCTCCTCGTGCGCATTTGCCAATCCGCTGGAAGCCTTCGATGCCGGTTATCGGTTCATATCGGGAGGCGCATTATGATTCTCTCGGAAAAAAGAAGTGGCATAATAGTGCGGAATGAGTGTAGTGAGATCCGTTTTTCGAAACACTATGATGTAATAGTCGCCGGCCTTGGTACCGCCGGATCGATTACGACGATACTTTCAGCGCGCAAAGGTCTTTCGGTTCTCGGTATCGACCGGCTCGTATGCATGGGTGGCATGGGGACCGCCGGCGCCGTGCTTGGATATTATTACGGATCCCGAGGTGGATATTTTGAGGAGATTGATCGGGAAGTCGATGCGTTGAAGAATGCGGTATATATCGACGGCAGGCGCACGAGTCCAGACGCCAAAAAATATATTCTGGAACGTGAAGCGATTGACAGCGGCGCTGTCCTGTCGTATGAGTCGACGATAACCGGAGTGTTTATCGAAAAGGACAAGGTGTGCGGAATCCGCTGGCGTGATCAATCCGGCGAATATTCTGTCGGGTGTTCATATCTGGTCGACGGAACGGGTGACGGTGACGTGTGTGAGATTGCCGGATGCGCAACGATGTGGGGACGAGTGTTGGACGAACGCACACAGCCGTTCACAAGCGTGAAGGTGATGACGGCCGGCACACAGATTACATCAACCAATCATGACAGCGGGCTCATCGATCAGCGTGATCCGCAGGCGCTATCCCGGGGGATAATTTCATCGCATGCCGCGCACCTCGAAGAAAAATACGGCGCGCAGAAACGATTGCTATATATGGCGCCGCTCATCGGCATCCGCGAAGGACGACGCATCCATGGCGAAGAATCGGTGACGCTCAAGGATTTATTCGCAGGAAAGGTCACGAAATCGCCGGTATTCTACGCATATTCCGACCTCGACAAACACGATCTTGATAATGCGCTTAACAGCGAGGAACTGCAGGACTGGGCGGTGGCGAGCAATCTCGGTGCCACAAATATCACCGTACCGGTTCCGTATGGCGCGATGCTACCGAAAGGGATCGACGGCCTCATCGTAGCCGGACGATGTATGTCTTTCGATCGGGATCTGTCCGCATGTGTGCGTATGGAACGCGACATGCAAAAAGCTGGAGAAGTTGCTGCGGAAGGAATCTGGCTTTCAAAAAAGCACCGTTGCCCATTGAAAGATATACCTGTCAATGAATTGCGTACCAACCTGCGCACGACCGGCTGCCTGGACGAACAGAATAATATCGGCGTGAAACTCGACTGGGTGAGAAACAACGTTCCAGCGCTTGTCGTGAAATGGCTCCAAAACCATGCAGATATAAAGAAATCATTGGCTACACTTTCCCCCGGAATCGCGATCTGGTCGTCACGCATCTTGGGAAAGCCAATCGTAGCCGATCTGAAAAAATGGTTGCGGGAATCCGACGAATTGCTTCGCAAGCATAGCGCATTCGCACTCGGTCTGCTGCGGGAACAGGACGCATTGCCGGTGCTGCGCGACATGGTCCGCTCGCGAGACGGTGTCATGTTGCAGGACATGAGGAAGCATAATCAGATCCGCGCCGTGATGTCGATTTATCTCGCAGGGAAACTTGTCGACATTCAACTCGTTGACGATTTGGCATCCATCATCACCGATCCCGCGGAGATCGACAATCCTATTTATCATGATGCATCGTTTGTCAGCGCACGATATGCCGACGGCAGTTACAATAATATTTACTTCCAGTTCTTTTCCCACAGCGTGATGGCGCTCCTGAAGATCGGCGATGTGCACGTCTCCGCTCGGGGAAAAATTGCCGGTGCGCTCCAGGATGCCGTTGCGTCAGGGGCATATATCTCACGGATAACGCGAAACGGACCGGATTCCTATGAGTACCGGTTGGCAGAGAATATTGGGTCGGTGATTCATAGGCGCATCGATACATGGAAGTGATTCTGCAGTCGTCAACAGGTTGTCATTTCATTTCAGTTTAGTGATGGTGGATGTCATGGGTAAAGGGTATGTTGATGTGCTTTGTCGGGTGTGCATGTCAAAGTTGTTTAAATATTGAGCATGCTTTATGCGGGAATAAAAAATGAAAAACTATCATATTATTGACTGCCATTTTCATCCGGCGATAGACAGGGCCACCGATACCGGCTGGTTCGGTCCTGTGGGAAGCATAAGGAAGCAGATCGAGACTCTCAAACGTGTTGGAATTTCAAAAGCCTGTGGAGCTCCAATCGAAAAGATTCAGAAACCGAAGTCTTTTGCAAGGATAAGGGCATTGAACGACAAAGCGCTTGCGCTACGTGACAGATATCCGGATTTCTACATTCCAGGAATTCATATTCATCCGAAGTTTCCTGACGAATCATGCCGTGAGATCGAGCGATGCTGCCGAGGCGAGGGGGTGCGCTGGATAGGAGAGCTGGTCGGATACTGGATGGACTATGGAAATGATTTTGCGACCAGAGATGCGATTCAGATATTCAGAACCGCCATTGAGAATGATGCAGCTGTGAATTTCCACTGTCAGGATCTGAAGGTCGTTGAAAAACTCTGCAAATCCCTTCCGAAACTAAAACTTGTGCTGGCGCATCCGAGCAGCAGCAGGATTGAACTGCTCGACAGGATAAAGATTGTTTCCAAGTTCAAGAACCTGCATTTGGACATATCAGGTTCCGGAATTGACCGTTTCGGGATTTTGCGCAAGGCAATCGATACTGCCGGTGCAGACAAGATTCTTTTTGGCACGGACTATCCCATCAACAATCCGGCTGTCTATACCCACGGCGCCATGCTGGAAGACCTCTCAGAAAAGGAGAGGAAACTCCTTTTCTGTGGAAATTTCCAACGTCTGTGTTGACTCTTGCTGATCACTGTGTATATTATCGTTAATATGAAATCAAAATTATCATCTGCCTGTCTGTTATCATTTGTATTTATCGCCTTCATGCTGACACTCTCCCAACCGCTGGCAGGTGCAGAAGCCAAGCTCAGCGGTTCATTGACAACCATTCATGGTGTCAAAGTCCTGACCCTCACCGGCTCCCCGCATGATAACGGATATGCACGTGGTTTCCTGATGGCGCAGGAGATCCGCGAGAACCTGGAAGTGATTGATGCCTTGTTGCCACCCAATGTAGATTTCAACTTAGCCCAGAAGGCTGTCATTCCACGTCTTGTCCGCACGGATTCAGAAAAGCAGGAGATAGACGGTCTGATTGAAGGCATGCGTGCCAAGCTCGGAGACAAGGGGATCACGCTTAAACGCATCGGACGCCCTCTTAGCAGCGATGACATATGGTTCATACTGGCGTTTCCGGACATGCATTGTTCGGCATTTGCCGCATGGGGTACTTTGACATCGGATGGCGGGCTGGTTGTGGGAAGGAATTTGGATTATCAGGGAAAGGATTATGTTGGCAGTGGCGCCTGCATTGTAGTCCACAAGTCCAGTTCCCCGAAACAGCAGTCTTGGATCGACTTTACACTGTCTCCTCTTCCCGGAGCTTCGACCGGGATCTGTCAGGACGGACGATTTGCGGCGATCTTGGATTCCAAGGCGACAGGTCCTTCCAAACCGCAGGCGAACCTCCGAATTTTCGCACTGCGTGACTTTGTAGAAAAACCATTGGATGGAACCGCTTTTGCCGGGCAGGCGGAAAAATTCTTCAAGGGGATTCCAATCCTGCGCGGTACCAACTTCTTCCTCTGCAGTCCCAAGGCTGAAGCTTGTATAGTTGAATATGACGGTAATCTGAAAAAAGACTCAGGGGTAACTATGCGGATGCCACCTGCTGGACAGAATTGGATCGCAGTTACCAATCATTTCCGTGAACGTTCTCCAGCGGAGGGATGCGGGCGATATGCCAAGCTTGAGAAGGCGTTGCAGGAACTGTCAAGTTCCGGAAAGAAGATCTCCACATTAGACGATGCCTGGAAGATTATCAGCCTGCCAGCGCAGGGTAATACGCTCCTGACAATAGTCTATAACCAATCGAAACGGACATTGGCTGTCAGTTTTACCGACGGCAAGAAGAATGCTGCCGATCTGAAGCCGACCCAATTCACCTTGGATGAGCTGTTCGGTACAGCCCCGTCAAAGCCCTAGAAACTGATTTGAAGACATTTCCACTGGAATAGGAAAACATTCGAGATTTCTATTGTTCTTAACTTGACCCCGTCTCCTTGTCGGCATATTATATGAAGCGTTACATATATACTGCTACATAAAGGAGTAATATGGCTAAGCTGAAACAGATTGCGGAAAGGACCGGAATGGCGCTGTCCACTGTGTCGGCCGTACTTGGCGGAAAGGAATACTGCTATGTCTCCAAGGAAAAGAAGGAACTGATCCGGAAAACCGCCACCGAGATGGGTTATGTCCCCAACAGGATGTCCAGAGGGCTCCAGGGACTCTCGACAGATACGGTCGGTATCGTCGGTTCCCTGTTCAACACACCTGTCTTCAGCATCATGCTCGCCCGACTGAATGAGAATCTCTGGGATTCGGGATATTCAATCATGCATGGGGATTCGAAGTTTGACCCTGTCATGGAAAAGCGGCTGATCAATGAATTCATGTCGCGCGGAATTGATGGCCTGATAATCTGCAGTTCGCAGGAAAGGGGAGAGGTTGAAAGAAGCCTCGCAGGAAGCATTCCATGCGTAAATGTGAACAGACTGGACGACGGAGTCTGCGTTTCAGTCGACAGGGAGAAGGGAATGTTCATGGCGGTCGAACACCTGATAAGGAAGCACGGAAGGAAAAAGATTGGATTTCTGACGGCCTCAGTTGACGGCAACAACGAAAAATACCTTGGATATGTGGAAGCCATGAAGAAACACAAGCTGGAATGCAGGAATAGCTGGATCATTGAAGCTCATGAGTCAGGCTCTGCCATGAAGGCCGGGGCCGGGAGAATCATGTCGCTTGGACTCGATGCGGTCGTTGCGACAAACGACATCATGGCCGGAAACCTGATCAAATATCTCACCCTAATGAGATACAAGGTTCCTGAAGATCTCGCAGTCATAGGATTCGACGGAGTCGACTACATATGTTCCCTGGTGAACCCGGAACTTACGACTGTCAGGCATCCAACGGAGCTTGTAGCAGACAAGGCTGCAGAACTCCTCGTAGCCATGATGAAAGGTAAAAAGATATCGAAGAAAAGTAACATAATAGAGCCGGAACTGATCATTGGCAGGACATGCGGATGTGGAAAATAATTGCTAACCACAGAACACACGAATGACACGAAAATGACATTGTTAAGGTTTTGCTCCGCAAAAACTTAACAATATGCTTCAAATAAAATTAAAAAAGAACCTGAAAGGGAAAATAAAAGATGAAAAAGCGTTATGCGATTTGCGGACTTAGTTGCAGGGGAATCTACCATTTTCTGTATCCTATCCTCGGGAAGAACCATAAGGGTGGGCCGAATTTTGACAAGACTTCTGAACTTGTCGGCATACTGGATGTCGACAAAAGGCGTGTTGAGGATTTCTGCAGGAAGACAAATGTTGAAGCACCTTTCTATTTTCCAAAGGACTTCAATAAAATGATAAAGGAGACAAAGCCTGATGTGATATTGGTTGTCAGCCAGGACTATTCTCACTGCGATTATATCGTCAAGGGGCTTCTTGCCGGATGCGATGTTGTCGTCGAGAAGCCGATGGTCATCAGCCAGGATCAGATACGCAAAGTGATTGCCGCCGAGAAGAAGAGCGGGAAGAAAGTGAAGGTTGCCTTCAACTACCGCTACACTCCGACCCACCAGAAGCTCAGGAGGATGATCCAGTCCGGAGAACTTGGGAAAATAACAAATGTCGAGTTCACATATAATCTTGATACCTTTCACGGTGCCAGCTACTTCTACCGCTGGAACAGGGAAAGGAAGAATACCGGAGGCCTCTGCATCCACAAGTGCACGCATCATTTCGATCTGGTCAACTGGTGGATCGGAGATTTTCCTGTGGAAGTATTTGCATATGGCGCATTAAACTACTACGGACCGAAAGGTGCATTACGTCCGCTTGGAAAGAATGGAAAACCTCTACCTCAGAAAGAGGAAAAAATGAACTGCCCATATTTCAAGGCCCACTATGCAGGTAAAATAGATCCGAGCGAGACACCGGGTACCGGATGGGACAAGCTCAACCTGCCGTATGATGTGCAGTATCCTCCGGAAAAGAAGAGATACATATATGACAAGGAGATTAATATAGAGGATACATATTCCGTCCTTGTGAAATACAGCAAGGGCGCTTCGATGTCCTACTCATGCAATTTTTCCACCCCATGGGAGGGATACACCCTCGGAATCAACGGGACGAAGGGCCGTATCGAAATAAAGCATCACAGCGATCCGAATCCGACAGGGAAGACCGATCCTGCCGCAGAAGAAGGTGAAATAGTGTTCTATCCGCTGTTCGGCGGCAAGAAAGTGATCAAGATACCGCCAGTTGCCGGTGGGCATGGCGGTGCGGATTTCAGGATCCAGCAGGACCTCTTTGGAAAACCGTCCAAGGAATCTAAAGAGCTCTCCCTTGTCGCTGGCAGCCGCGATGGCGGTTATTCCGTCGCCATCGGTGAAGCAGTCTGGCGTTCAATAAATAGTAGGAAGCCGGTTTCCATCAAAAAGATTTAAGTCAACTTTTTGATTTTTTCTCCTCGAAGTAGTCCATTGCCATGAGTTCGTCGTTGATCGCGGCGATCTGCGTTGCCATGATGTCGGGAGAATAAAGCCCCTTCAAGTGGACGATCTTCCTTGCTTTCATCAGCTTCCTCATGTTTTCGTTGGCAAGAGAGAGTGCGTCAAGTGCCTCCTTTACATTGAACCTGCCGGGGGAGGTTGGAGCCGGTGGCCAGCGGGAGTCGCTGACATACGCGGTGGTTATATTGCGCATGATCTCCTTGAATGCGGCATCCTTCCTCATGTTCGTTACTTTGAGATGTGACGCAATGCTCTTCAAGCCGTTGTAAATGCTCTGGCATACTGGATCGAGCATCCGTGAATAGACAGTGTTCGCCCATGCCTTGGCGGTGCCACCGTGCCATGCACATCCGTTCTCGATACATTCGAATCCCCTTCCCGGAATTGAATCATATCTCTTTACAGCTTCGGAAGGAGTGATAAGTTCGAAACCGAGTTCCTTTGAAAGCACAAGTATCTCCTTGAAACGAGCAACGCTTTCAGGGGCATGCTCGAAGAAACGGGCAAGGCCGAACTGCTTCACATAGAAATAGGCCGTTGTTCCTACATATTCCGCATCTTCCGCATACGGCATGATGAATCCGTCTCCACCGGGGATCCTGTTCTTGAACCTGAGCAGTGTCTCCCTGACCTCTTCGATCTTTATGGGATCTTTCCTGTTGCCTTCGGTTGCGCCCATCAGGTACCAGAGCATGATATTGCACATCATATCGGAACGGAGTATGACCTGCAGTCCATTAGCGAGACGATTGGGCCTGAAAAGGGTTTTCATGAAGGATTTATTCTTTTCCAATGCCTTGTCAATCTTGAACAGCTGGTTCTTGTTGCTGTGACCTCTCACGTCGAAACGAAGTCCGGTGGCCTCACGAACTCCCGGTGCTGCCGAAAGCAGATATGAATCGGCATCGGCGATAAGGATCTTGAAACCGGCCTTTTTGAAAATATCAGGAATGAAACTCGCCCAGCTGCACTCCGGGTTCCAGCCTGTTACAGGCTTCACACCAGTGTATTTCTCCCAGGTCTCTCTTCCGCTGATGAGTGAATCAAGACCGATCTCCGGATCAATGTTCGCGAGCATTATATGTGTCTGAGGTGAAGCAACAGGTTCAATTCGGCCTTTTTCAATTCCTGTCACAAGCTTCTTGAGTACCTTCGGGCACTGTTTGGCGATTATCTCGAGTGTTTCACCTGAAGCCTCGTAGGCAATTTTCACGTTGAGCTTTTCAGAGAGATCAAAAATCTTCTCGTAGGATTCCTTCACCACCCATGCCCTTTTTTCGATTGGAAGCTGTGAATACTGCAGATTTCCATGAGGCATGAACAAAATTCCCGGTTTGCTGGCCATTAAATATTCTCCTTCGTTCTTAATTAAAACAAATCAATATGTCGGATTTTAAAACTCCCTACTGTGAAACTTCCCATATCGACACGTTCTTGTATCGTCCGATGCGTGTGCACATGTGGCGGATACCGAAACGACCGGCTTCCGGAACTTTGATCTTGCTGATATCCCAATGGAATATCTTCTCCTTTCCATCGCCTGTCACCTTCAAAAAGAGATCCTCCCTGGTCTTGATGCAGGTGAATACATATGGAACATCCTTCTTGAAAAGTCCGGAATCAGTATAGGAAGGCTCAAGCTCTGTGTCCTGGAACTTGCCACTCGGATCTCGAGGATACAGCCTTGCCCGGACATAGTCGCGGTTGTTGTTAGGATTGTTCTTTCCTGCATTTGCCGCATAACTGATATGAAGAAGCCGCATATTGTCATAATAAGTATTCATGGAGGCCACCTTGCGGAGATCATTCCATTCGGTGATGTCTTCCGAATACGGATTAACGCCTTTTCCAGTTGCCTGGATATAGAGGATGTTTACATAGTTCGGAATATCCTCGAGGCGGGTGAACTCCAGGCGTATCTTCAGATTGCCTTTGAAAGAATCCTTTGTCCAAAGGACCGCATGCGAGTCATTGGCCTTGTCGTTAGGTCCTGCTGAGAAAATCATTCCTTCCGGAGTGTTCTCTACCTTTGCGAGAGACCCGTCCAGGAACCATTTCTGCTTCCAGTCAACGGTACATTCGTCCTCGAAGGACTTTTTCCACTTAAGCCCGTTAACCTTGTCGAAAAGTTCCATCATATCCAACTCCTTCTGATCTTTTAAATATGGTTTAAGCTCAGGAATATCCTTCTGGATGGCCTCCATGATGAATTTTGCCATCACTGACGCCCCCTTTTCAGAGAAATGGGTTCGGTCAGTTGCGCTGCAGAAAAGATCCTCTGACCCAGCTTCCCCCAAATTTTCGAGCAGTTCCTTGCTTCGCTGGTGCAGATCAATGAGAGGAGTATTTGTCGCACTCGCGACAGTTCGCATGGTCTCAGCATACGGGCCAAGGTTTCCCTTGATCTTTCCGTTCTGGTCGAAGAATCTCCGCTGCATCGGGGTGACAAGGATGATCTTTGCGCCGATCTCCTTTCCTTCCGATACATATTTCTCCAGATATTCCTTGTAGTCCGTGGATGCATCAGTGGATTCCGGCTTGTCTTTTGCATGCGAATCGTTATGCCCGAACTGTATGAATATTATGTCGGGTTTCTCATCCAGCACTTTTTTCCAGCGCCCTTCACTGATGAAGGTCTTTGTGCTCCTGCCACCCATGGCAGTGTTCTTGCACACTGCTTTAGGACCAAAATATGATGGAAGTATCTGTCCCCAGCCCCTTGTCTTGTCGTTATCGGGATATGTCTGGACCGTCGAATCACCTACGAAAATAATCTTCTTCACGGACAACTCCTCGGAATACATGTTATTTACTAATAAGGAAAAAATTATGAGTACCGCCAAAAACACTTCAGCAATTCTGTTCTTCATTTTGGCTCCAAAGTCACTTGGTCGATGAGGAGCGGAGTCTTGAATTCACCGTAGGTCCTTATCGAGAATCCCGAAAAGGAATCGAATTCATCGCTTTTATTCTCGAGGAAATCAGCCAGAGGGATACGCACTTCCTGCCAGTCGGAGACAGAGCCGTCAAATTTTCCAGGAAGGGCAATCTCCTTTGTCTTAATTTCCCCGTTCAAGCTCGAAACTTTTATCTTAAGATCCTTGTAGCTCTGTCCGGTGGCGCACTTGACCTTCATCTGCAGCACCCATTTTGCTTTTTCGCGGGAACTAAGATCAATCTCGGCTTCACGCCTCTTCGTCATGTAGCTTGCCCCTCCAGCTCCCTTCGAGGCGACTTCAAGACAAGCCTCCTTTCCATTCTTGGAGATTTTCATTTCTGCGCCCTTCCATCCTGATAGATACCAGCCTGAAGGACTTTTGTCCTTGAAGACAGGTATCGAGACTGCTGGCAATCTTTTGGCCTCCACAGTAATCAAAGGCTGTTTCTGGCGTCCAAGTTCGAGGAGATTCTCATCCTTCCAGCAGGAGTTGTACCCCTTTGACGGACCAAGTTCAACGCTGTCAAAAGCCTTTCCAACATCGAAAAGCTTCCTGCCTTCATCTGGATTTGAATACCCAAGAGATTCGCCTTGACGAGGACCTGGTGCCCATATGACTGAATTAACATTGTCAAGGCGTGCGATCGTATCCTTCTGGTTCTCTGAGAAGGTGATGATACAGTCTTCAACCAATATCTTCATTTCCTTGGCCTTTTCAGGGGTGACGTGCCAGTCGTTGAATACAATTGAATATGGATTGTCGACGAAACTACACTTGTATGCGAATACCTTGCCGGTTGTCCAAAGTCCGGTCTCCTCGCTGTTACCACCACGCTTGAAAGCATATGCTCCAAGGCATCTTATCAAGACTGCTCCGGGATTCGGACTCCAAAAGCGGAAATCCTTCTTGTTGCGGAGGGATACGCAGCCGATCAGCAGGGGATTTACTGTCTTCAGATCCCAACCGCCGTCGGTGTTGTCGAAGGCGCGGCATCCGATGAATGTAAGATTGTATGAGTTGCGTTCTGCGCAGAAGCCGTCTGCATTCCAGTAACCTTCACCGGCATCCCAGTAATTGTTGCGGGATTCGCAGTTGATGAAGGTTATGTCATGGTCGTTCACTCCTTCATTTCCTCCCTGTGAGGAGAATCCCATGTGAAAAGCCTCCGTCGACCATTCCTTGCCCCCTGCATCTGCGTAGCAGTTCTCAACAGTGATCCTGTAGCAGCCGTCCTTGAAGCGGAACCCGCGTTTGGCGTATTTTTCAACTCGGCAGTTTTTGATGAGGATATCATGGGAACCGATCTCTGGTTTCAGTACATCGGCGCCGCCGGTGATTATGACTCCTTCCCTCATCTCCTGCATGCTTATGTTTTCAATACGGCCGAAGGAAGAGTTGCCCGGGGTCTCTAATTCAACGCCAATCTTGCATTTTGCGATTGCAAAATTCTCTATTGCCCACCAGGTCGATCCCTTCGCAACCTTGAACACGGAGAATCCCTTCTCCTTGTCGTTCTTCCCCCAGTCTCCTGTGAATGTCGGAAGTTTTCCATCCTTTTCCTTTCCAGATATCTTTCGGATCTCCTTCTCGTTCTTACCATCGGCCTTCACAATGAGCTGCTTCGCAGGATAAACACCACCCTCAAGGAAGAGGGTGCTTCCGGGAGCAAGTGAATCCCATGCCTTCTGATAGCTTCCTTCTTCCTTGTAGGAAAACGCGTTCTCCCAGCTAGATCCATCCTTTGTTCCCGCACCATCCAGGTTCATATATAGATCAGCAGCGTTGAGTGAAGAAAAACATGTCATGATCATCGCGGCAACCGCAGTTTTCAGTAAATGTTGCATTTTGGATATTTCCTTTCTTTAAGCTATAATTGGAAAGTCTATTTCTGTTCAGGCTGGGCCTCTGCAGGCTGTTCAGGTACTGGAGGGGGTTCCTCTTTCACAATCGATATGGCCTTTGCAGGTTCGGGGAATTCAGGCCACGTGGATGGTTTCGGACTCTTTGAATTCGTCTCGACAGCTCCCATGTCAGGACCATTTCCGGCGAAATCATCGTTGAAATTCGGTATGCGAATGGCAGTATCCTGTCCGGACGAACCGGGCTTCAGCCAGAGCCGACCATCTGGGGCACGTTCATAGGCAGGTTCTCCTTTGATTGCATGTGCCTCACTTCCTTCCTTCGCAATCACCTTCCCGTTGTGCATGTCATAGTCGAAGTCATTGGACTGCGTACTGCGAGGATCCACCACGGTCTTTTCATCATTGATGCGCAGGTGGAAAATATTGTTGCGGGTGACAATGTTCTCCTGGTGTTTTTTGTCGCTGGTGAATGCTATGCCGGCCTGTGCACCGCTCGGAGCCTCGTTTCCGGCATATGCTGGCGGTTGGAGGGATGTGTTGTGAAATACATACATCCTGCCCATGCACCACCTCCGGTCCTCGTTACCGAGCTTGAAGAAGCAATGGCCACGATACCCGCTGGCGTCCGTTGTCGGTCCGGCACGTGATACGGCATATATGTTACGCCAGAAATAGGAAGGACCAAGCACGGTTGTCGCAGCTCCTACGCCATCCCATGTATAGTCGATATAATTGTTCCATATCCTTACGTTCATGTTTGCGCCTTCGATCTCAAGGCCGTCATCCCAGCAGTGTGAAACGAAGTTGTCGTTGATGTCGCTGTCGCGGTTCGGAAATCCGTCGTAGCTGAAATTATGGACCTCCCCCATCGAATCATTGAACATGTGATCAAGATCGGAATATATCTTGTTGTTGCGGATTACATACTGGCCCTGTCCGCCCAGAAAGCTTATGCCCTGAGGGCCGCGCGGGTGGCTGTTGCCATTGGCCTGTTTTTCACGCCAGCTGTTGGAATCACTCCGTGGATGGTGAAAACTGCAGCGCTGGATCACGATCTGGCTGAGTTGCTTGGATTTGCTGTATACGGCCGATTGGAGGTTGTAGCCGAAGTTGTCCTTTGGATCGTTCTGTCCCCAGCCGCTGATATCGCAGTCCTCTATAACCACATGGTTGACATCTCCAAGTTCAATACCGTTGTTGACGGCGTTCTTGAGCACCAATCCCCTTACAATCACCCATGAAGCTTCAATCCTGATATTGCACTGGGCTTTGTTCTCTGCATCCCATACTGCCTTGACGCCGGCTGCAGGTGTGTATAGGACATATCCCTTTTCCGGACTTCCCCCTTCGGTGATGCGGTATGTTTCGCTGTTCTTCTCAGGAAGATCGACTTTCTTCGCGATCTTGAAGTTGTCATCCCATGTCAGGGTTTCAATTACTTTTTTCACGCCAAGCTTTTCAATGGCAAGTTCTATTTCATATTTGGCATTGGGATCCAGGTTGACGATGCTTCCGCGGTATTCCATGGAATGTTCAGGAAGTCCTTCGTGCATGGTGTAATCGAACCATAGATCCAAAGCCTGTTTCCAGTTGCTCTCCCCGGCCTTGCGGTATTTTACGGTGCATGGACGTTGGGGACCTCCTCCAGTGGGCTTCCAGTATATGCCTACGCAGTTGAAGGTGGGAACGGCTTTTGGCGGGACTTCAGCGCCATCATATGTAAGTTCCCCACGTTCCTCGAGGACGGGATTGGCGAAACAGGCGGTCTTGCCGACAGATGAGGCCTCCATGTTGAACCTGCAGATAACCTGGATGGAAACTATGTTTGCCGGGGCGGTGAAGTCTGTTGAAACAGATTCCCATTTCGACGCCTCCTTGTTGGTTCCTGAGCCTATCCTCTTCAGTTCCTTCTTTTCTGGACCTATGAGTTTTATCTGGTAGAGGGCCATGCCTTTCACGCTGGCCTTGAGATCACCTTTGAACCGGTAAACAGTATCTGGCTTTGCCTTCACATCCTGTATGATCTGTCCGAGGTTTTTTCCCCCGTCCTTCTCAACGTCGACTCGTAGAACTGGCTTCTTGTCAGGATGATCTGAGACAGTGTCAATGGATATCTTTTGTTTTTCCGAAGTTCCATCCTTCCATCCGTCGGAAAAAGTTCCGTCCTTCATTTCAAATCCTGGATTCTTCAGAAGATTTTCGGCGGCGGTTCCTGTCAGGCTCGAGAGGATTGCAGCTGAGCAAAGCATCCAAAAATATTTCATGTTCTCCTTTTATAGTTAAACTTTATTTATACCAATAAAGCCAGATTGGCGATGCGGAAGACAGATCCGTCTGGAGTAAATATTTTCTCAGGCAGTTTTCCGCGTGCAGATCGAAAAATACGACATTGGCGCTTGCTCTCGGTCCGCGTGTGGGATTGTTGAAATGACGGTAGGCCGGTGCCCCGTATTTGCTCGAGTCGGAAGGATTGTTCTCATCGATATACAGGTTGCGTGAATTCATTTCGGCCTCGCTTCCGGCCATTGCATCCAAATCGAGAGGATGTTTGGCCGGATTTCTAACCTTTACCTCCAGGATGTAAATTGAATTGTATGGAGTATATTCCGGGCGCCTGGAATTTTCACGATTCTTTCCATAGCTGCTACCCATTCCTGCCCAGTTTGAGGTTGCCTTGATATATGCGTTGGAAAGAGGACACAGGATGTCGACTGGGAATGAAGTTGTGCCGTCCGGAGCATTCATATACTCCCTGAAATCATCCCTCTCAGTCCATTTGACGCTGTTCACCTGCCAAGGCATGTAATATGAAGAGTTGTCAACAAGGTAACATCCCTCAGCAACGCCAATTTGCTTCAGGTTGGCGAGACATTTTATCGATTTTGCCATTTCCTTTGCGGCCTGCAGTGCTGGCAGGAGGAGACCGACCAGGATTGCGATGATCGCAATGACCACAAGTAATTCGATAAGTGTGAACCGGCAGCTGATCTTTGAAATTTGAAATTTGAAATTTGAAAATGGGAATAATACGGTGCGCCATGCTGTTCCTGCACCTTTCTTCACGAATTTCAAATTTCGATTTTCAAGTTTCATATTAGTCATTTCCACCAGTACAGCCATATGCGCTGTGTTTCTGTTGCCCAGTCCATGTATTTGCCGGTCAGATATTCCCTTAATGTCGTCTGAACATGCATGTCGAAATATAGCACGTTGGCGCTTGAAGCGGAACTTCTGACAGGTCTATTGAAATGCCTATAGGCAGTTGCTCCGTACTTGCTTGAATCCGAGGGATTGTTCTCGTCAACAAAGTTTCCACGGTCATTCATGGTAGTCTCTCCTCCGGCCATCGCATCCATGTCAAGGGGATGTATTGAGGGGCTCTGAACTGCATTTATCGCGATATATACAGACCTGTGATCACCGTATTCCGGACGCCTGGTGTTCTCATGGTTTCGACCGTAGCTCCTGGACATTCCCGGATAATTCGAGGTGGCGTGGAGCACAGCATATGAATTTGCACATAGTATCCCGATGGGATATCCGGAATTATCCTTTGGTGCGTTCATGTATTCCCTGAAGGCTTCATTGTCATACCACTTGACACCGTTCTCCATCTCCCAGGGATTGTAGTAGGGACTGAAATCGACCACATACAGATTTTCGGCGATGCCGATCTGCCTGAGATTTCCTGCGCAGACGATGCATTTTGCAACCTCCTTCGCCCTGTATAGGGCTGGAAGAAGCAGGGCCATGAGGATTGATATGATGGCGATGACAACCAGTAGTTCAATGAGGGTGAATGGATTGAAACTTGAAACTTGAAATTTGAAATTTGTAAACGGAACTGCTGGCCTCCGACATTCGGATTCCATCTTCAATTTCCAATTTCCAGTTTCCAATTTCATTTCCTTCTCCAATTAATACCTTATATATTGCGCATCTCCAAGAGTGTCCGGGTTCAGGCATTTAAGCTGGTCATCTTGACCTATCGGGCCGTATGGGGCGTTTATAGCGGCAACATGAAGGTCGCAGAACAGGAAATTGGCACGCCTGCTATGACGGGGCTGTATCCAGGCCGGCGGAGTGGGTCCCCAGGGATCATATGTCTTGTTGGTATAGATATGTATGTATGCAGAGTCCGACCGGTCATCGCCGGGTTCAGTTTCCTTTCCCCCGCAGGAGGTCAGGGGGGTGCGATAGTTCTTCTTTGGAGTCTTGTCGAGTTCCATGAACTTGCGCTGTTTGACTGATGTATGGCTTGAATATCCCTCGGATCCGGCGACACATGAATTCATGCCGTAGCTGCCATAGTAGGTCTTTCCGTCAGCCACACTGGTCCACCAGTAGTTCTTCTTGGCCGACGGACAGTTGAATATGGTGTTGGTGCTGTTCGGAGCTTCATTGACATATCCCTGGCGTGGAAGCCACATGAACCAGTTGAACTCACGGGTGTTGTTCGAACCAAGGTATGAAAGTCCGGGATCGCCGCGCATGCATACTATCCAGTCGGAGTTGTCGGTGGCATATACTCCGATGGCGACTCCCTGCTGCTTTTCGTTTGATGCGCATAATGCTTCACGGGCGACCTCCTTTGCCCGGGCAAGTGCTGGAAGGAGGAGCGATGCAAGGATTGCGATGATCGCAATGACAACAAGCAGTTCGATCAATGTGAATGCAGACAATCGACCGACGACTGACGACCGACGACTGCATCCTGTTTCTTTTATATTGATTTTCATCCCCCATCCCCTATATGCAACTTTATATTATATGACATTTCCTCTCGAAATGGAATATCAGCCCGCTGATTCACGACAGATAAATTCCATATGGACAGTCCGGCGTTCAGGGCCTGTGGACAAATTCCTGATCCTGTTCATCAACAGCTCCTCGACATTTTCAGCGACCTCATGGGGTTTCCTGTCACCGCTGGCAAGAGCAGGCTTCCATATCTTTCCCAGAGGATTATCATTGAATCCTACTACGGCGATATCATCTGGTATCCTGAGGCCCCTGTCCTGAAGTTCTCGCATAACATGGAAGGCACCGATGTCATTGAAGGAAAAGATTGCATCCACATCGATTTTCCCGGGAAAATAACGCCTGATAGTTTCAGTATGCCTATCGCCGATCTGGTCCGGGAACTCCGGGCGGTCCATGTTCAATATCATCTTAGGATGCTCGAGGCCAAAGCGCTGGCATTCATCCCTGAATGCTTCGAACTTAGGAGGATTTGACTCCTCCCCCATGTCGAGGATCATGGCAGGCCGTTTCCTGCCGGTGGAAGCAAAATGTCTTACGATCTCCCTGATTGCAGCATATCTGTCATGTATCACGATATCGCCTGGAAAATCTTTTACGTCCTCGCGGCATACGGCGACTACGGCCGGAACTGATTCGACAAGATGGACAATCCTCGGGTTCAGAAGGAGCGAGGGACGTGACCACATGACCAATGCATCAACATTCCTTGAAAGCATTTCACTTATATACCGGCTTATGACATCCACGTCGTCATGCCGCTGGAACTGATATATGGTATAGTCGTTTTCCTGGAGCCTTTCCAAAATGTTCATGGCGATCGGGGTGTCGCCGGCCCATTGATCGGCGTAGTTCCATATTATGCCTATCGTACGGGTTGACGAACCGCGAAGGGCTGACGCGAGCCTGTTCGGACGGTAATCATATTTTTTTGCGGCATCAAGGACTCTCCTGCGCACTTTTTCGCTTATTCTTCCTTCGCTGCCGAAAGCGACTGAGACAGTATACTGACTTACATTGAGGAGCTTTGCTATTTCTTTCTGGCTTATTGGCATATTTGATTTCTCCGTATCTGCCAAAACGAATTGGCATCAGTCTTATATATTAATCATAACATCTTATATTCAAAAGGAATTGTGTTTGATATTGAACTGCCAATACGAATTGGCTTTTAACCGTGATTATACCATAAGGCTTTTCTTTTGTCAAGCTTGAGCAGTTAAAAATTCAAAGAAATATTTTTAGACCGGACAATGGTAGTTTTATCATAAAATGCAATTGAAAAACAGGCATCATGGGATAATGTCATCAATCTATGGACGACAACAACGACAGCAGTGAACTGAAACTCAGGGATCCAGCTCCCAGCAAACCGTCTGAATCCCAGGATCAGACATCCGAACTGAAACTTCAGATGAAGCCAGTCCCACCTCCGCTGGAACTGAAAAAGAACGTGGAGCCTGTCACCCTCAAGCTTGAAGAGATCCAACAACCGAATACGGATCAAGCAGGCCAGGTCAAAAAGAAGGAACTTCCTCTCCTTGTCGTCAAGAAGGACAAGTCTCCTGAGGAAAATGAAGAGAAGCCTTCAGAGATCATTGAAAAGGATACTGAGGAACCATCTGCAGGGACTGAAGAAAGAGGAAGCGCTGTCAAGACCATGCTTCAGGTGGTTGTAATGCTCGTCTCAATAGCAGCAATCATCATCGCAGGATATTTCATCTATAAGCAGCTTTCTCCGGAGCCTCCATACCAACCCCCAAAGAAGGATGCCGCCAAGCCTGCCGCAAAAACCAAGCAGGATGCATCAAAAGATCCGAAGAAGACTGACGGCAAGCCAGCTTCCGGGCAGAAGGCTCCGGCACCGAAGAAGGAGTCCGTGAAGATCACCAAGGTCGATGCCAATACTGCCGACAAAGGAGCAATACTGAAGAATTTTGCGGATCTCAAGATGAGTCTGGACGACGCCACCAAGATGGCCGATGAGATTATCGCCGGACGACCATACAAGGGCACCGATGATGTAAAGGCAAAATATAAGGATGACAAGGCAAAGCTGGCCATCATAGACAAGGCATTCAACAGTTTCGGCACAAAGCCAAAAGCCCAGAAGGACCAGAAGAAGACCGACAAGCCTGCAGCACAGCCGGCGGCAAAACCCATTGAGCCCGCGAAATCCGCAGAACCGGCTCCAGAAAAAGCTGTGAAAAACCAGGCTCCTGAGGCTGAAAAGAAAGAGTAAGCTGTCATTCAATCCAGTTCCTATACAGGAACTGGTTTTCATTTCAGTATGATATTTGCTACATTTCCGTCGAAAATATATTTAATTGCGAATTTTTTGGAGGATACAACTGGTTCCCCAAGCTTTTCAACCGACATGTAAGCTACATGTCCAGTGGAATTGAGATCATCTGCTATCAATGTTCTTTCGGAAGCAATATCAAGACTTCCTTTGCCGTTTGTCTTGCCACATGAGCCTACATATAGCCTGTTGCCTTTCAAATCCACCAGATCAGTGTTCCATATGCGGAAACAATGTTTCTGGGGCAGGGATTCGCTTGTCTTCTCAAAAGCCATGTCATTGGACTGGTTGAGCCAGAAGATCGGAGTGACTGGAGCCGTATCATAAGGCTTCTTCTCCGCCGCCGCAAATCCCATCTTTATGATATTCTTCATAGAAGGCTGATCGGGTATCTTCCATCCGGCCATAGTGAATGCATCGGCCAGCAGGAGATCATCCCTGCACCAGATCATTACGGATATCGGTTCCCTCTGTCTTCCTGAAAGACCGACAGTATGCTTCTTCCATTTGTTGAACAGGAATATTTCCTGCGGAGACATCTTTGCAGCAAGCACAATTTCCCCTTCATGGTCCCTTCCCCTTATCATTTCCGGCTTGAATATGAAAAAACCGTAGAAGAAGAAAAAGGCAAAGGGAATCGCTATGAAAAGGATGCTGAGGATCTTTTTCTGGCCGGCATCCATCGAGAAATCCTTCACCTTTCCCCTGCCGCTCTGAATCGTCCATTCAAAAAGACTGATTCCGGTGACAAGGCATATGCCTCCGATCAGATATCCCCCGATGACATCGCTGAAATAATGCACGCCAAGATAAAGCCTGCTGAAGCCGATCATCGAGATCAGTATGAATGTCATGAATATCGCCCATATTGAAAGGTGCGGCCGTTCACGGAGCAGGAGCCTGACAATGAAGTAACACATGAAACCATATAGAAGGACAGCAAGAGCCGAGTGTTCGCTGGGAAATGAATGGGTTTTTTCAAAATATGCAGGGATTATGCCGACAGGACGCGGTCTTGTGAACTCCCCCTTTATGATCCAAACGGCAGCTTCACATGTCGCGAACATCGCAATAAAGGACGTTATAAGCGTTCTGCGGTTCCAGATCAGGGCCACGACAATGAAGGAAGTTGCTATGGCAAGGACTATCTGGATCTTGCCGAGAAGTGATATCCAGAGGAATGTCCTGACAAGTATTGTGTCGCGGAAGAAGACAAGGAAAAGAGCCACTCTCTGGTCAAGATCGGTCACAGGATCGACATCGAGTATTCCATCTGCGAGCATCGCAAAGAGGATCATGAATGCAAGTATGGTTGAAACCAGGAGGGTCATCGGAAGACCATTGAAATGGGTCCTGTCAAAACGCCTTCCGATGAATGCACTCGTCGCCGGGAATCTTGCAATGAAGTTCCTGAAGGGGAAAATTCCAAGGACATAATCAGTCATCCGAGTGCTGATCCTGAAAATGAATGCGGCTGTCGGAGTGAATGCCCTGGCAAGGAGCCAGAAGATTATCACGATGGCAATCAGGATCAGCAGGAGTACGGAAACCCTGGCCGACCATGCTTCGATGAGTTTGAAGGCTCCTCCGAAGAAATATCCTATGTATATATGTGCGACTCCCCAGATTATCCCACTGAAGACATTCCAGAAAAGGAATACCTTGTAGTTCATCCTGGAAAGACCTGCTGCGAACGGAATCATCGGGCGGATTATGCCTATGAACCTGCCGAGGAATATGCTTTTGTTTCCATGCTTATCGAAGAACTTCTGTCCCATCTCGAGATGGCTTGCCTTCAGGAACCTGTTCCCTTTCTTGAAGAATTTGATCCCCTTGCTTCCAAGCCAATAGCTTACGCTGTCTCCAAGGATGGCTCCAAGCACGGTGACGAACATAAGTCCATAGATATTCAGGAATCCTCGGTAGCACATGAATCCCAGGAGGACTATGGCAGTCGTTCCAGGTACAAATCCGCCGATGAAAGCCAGCGACTCCAGGAAAGCCAGGGAAAACGCGATCAGATATCCCCAGAATCCGAAGCTCTCGGTCAACCTTATTATGTGGTTTGCAAAGTCCACGCCGTATCCAGTTTTTTGAGGTACAAGAGGATCAATGAATAATATGACAAGCTAAAATTAGCATATTGAACTCAAAAGTAAATTGATATTGGGAAAGGAACCGGTTGCCTTTCATAGGTCCGGAAATTTCAGAAGGCTACCTCCAGCTGGCGTTGAGAAAGATTTGTATTCAGAAAAGAACTTGAAACGGGAAACGCATATATATTTGTAGTTGAGAGAAAGAGGTTCCTGAATAAGGATATAGCCTATTCCAATTTTCCTAAGTTTCCTGATTGCGCCTTCAGAGGTAATGCATTCATCATATAGGAAGCTGACCTCCGGACTCCAGTAGGGCACTAACTGTACATTTTTAATTCCAAGTTCGGCTATTTTTGCAAAAAGCACCTGATCATCAGATAGTATCCGCGTTCCTTGGGGAAGTCCTCTAATTATACTGATATCCTCTGGTTCCTCAGAATTATTTTCAAATCCGATTTTCAGCCATTCCGAACTTTTCTCCTTGAAGATGTTCCTTGGGGCGGTCAGATCCTGGAAGAAGGCAATGCATCCGCAGAGAAAGACGAGATATATCGATGCCTTCATGCGCCGTCCGGACAAGGGGCCAAGGAATAAGGAAGCACCGGCGATCGAAAGAAATACTATTACAGGACTCAGGACCCGCATCGACTGGAATATGCCTCCGGCCGTATTGCCTACGGAATAAGCCCAGAGTAGGATTAATGCCAGTGATATCACCATCAAATCAAGCATCCTTCGGAAATTGAAGATGAATGATATCAGGCCGAACAAGACTGGTATCAATGCCGTATAAAGCACAATTATGCTGAAATGCTGGAGGCGAAGGCTTGGGAATACGCTCAGCCCAAGATTCGATCGCATTGTCTCTAAAAGGGCTTCCATGAAAGGATGGACATTGAAAATATTTCCAACGGGATTGCTGTAGAATGGATTGCCTGCGAGAATCCAGTTCCTCAAATACCATGGAAATGATAGCGAGAAGACAACGATTGAATAAATGATCAGCACCCTTATGCCGGCCTTTCTCCATATGAATGCGACAAATCCAATCAATATGAAAGCCCAACCGTATTCCCTTGACAGGACCCCGAGGGAGGTTGCAAATCCAGAGAGGATTGCCGCTGAAACATCATCTCCTGATCTTCCTGCAACGATGAAGTAGAAGGTTGCAACAGCTGAAATTGCGATGAATCCCGTCTCCTCTCCAATTATGACGGAATAGAAGAAAAGCATTGAAGTAGCCAAGATGCCTGCTGCAGGAAGCCCGGATTCCTTGTCACCATGGTAAATGTTTGCAGTCCTATATGTAAGTAGAAGCAGCAATACGTATTGTATGAAAATATGCAATCCGGTGAGATTCTTGAGGCATCCACCATAGGAGGCGTAAATCCAAAAATAAGAGAAAGGGACGGCGAGGGGGATACCATCAATGTAATAGTAATAGTTGAAATCTTCCTGTGTCAACGGCGGGAAAAATGAGAAGTTGCCCAGTTCCATCATCCTGAAGGCAATGAAGTTCCATCTGAAAATCTGATCGCCATTGAAAAAGGTAAATGGTTGGAGTATCCCCCTGGTCAGGATTAGAAGAGCTGTTGCGATTACAGGAATAAGGAGAATGAGATATTTCTTATCGGGCGTGTAACCAACAGCCTTTTCAGGAATGTCCTTGACCTTGCGCAGATGAACTAGCAAAAAGAGAACTGCCGATATCGAGATAAGGCATATAAAGACTGACATGAAAGATATCCTGATCTTGATGATCTCGAGAAGGAAAATCAATTCAAAAAGGATTACCGTGGAAATAATGAAGGATGAAGCAATGATGAAAGGGCTTTTCAGGAGTTTTGAAACGAGATAGCCGGGAACGAAGAATCCCAGAATGAAACATAGGATGAATAATATTGTCGTCATCATTTCTTAAGGTATTTTCAGCATCCTGCGGATTTCGCAGATTATCTGTCCTCCCGCCGCATTCTTCGAATAAAGGTTCTTAGTCAATCCGACGGCGAACTTATATCTGGGATCTGCAAACCCAATCGACCCACCGTATCCACCATGTCCGAACGCCGTATGCCGCGGTCCTAGTATTGAATTTTTGTCGCCGCCAAGTCCGTAGCCAAGTCCTCGGTTGATGCGCGTGCCATCCTTGAGTTTCTGCATTTTTGTGGCAATCCTTATCCTGTCTGGAGGAACAAGTTCGACACCATCTATTCCTCCGGGAACCAATGCGGCATAATGACGAGCTATTGCCTGGGCGCTCATGATTCCATTGCTGGCAGGAACGCAAGCCCTCCGCCCATCCGGTCTGTTCATCCATTCGTGAAGAGGACATATCCATCCCGGGATCGGACTCGTTGCCGGAGATTTAAGCATGTCGGGATTGACTTCGGTTTCTACAAGTGTTGCGACACGGGAGCCGACATTATCTGGAATCCCGACATACATGCCCTTGATCTTCAGGGGCCGGCAGATCTTCTCCTCCATTATCTTCGAGAAGGGCTTGCCTTCGACACGGCATGCTATCTCGCCGACCAGCCAACTGTAGGTTATCGCATGGTATTCAGATTTTGTCCCCGGTTTCCAAATGGGCTTCTCCTTCGCCATCTTAGCGCACATCTTGTCCCAGTCAAGAAGATCCATCGCAACTGTGTGTGCCGGCATATTGGGGAGTCCGGCACTGTGGTTCATCGCCTGCCTGACAGTGATCTTCTCCTTGCCGTTGATTCCGAATTCCGGCCAGTATTTCGAGATTTTTTCATCGTAATCGATCTTTCCTTCCTCGGCCAGAATATGGATCATTGTCGCGGCAATCCCCTTTGTGGTGGAGAACACTGGAAAAAGAGAATCAGCCTTGACAGCTTTCTTCTTCTTCTTGTCCAGATATCCAGCACAGGCGTCGGCTATGAGTTCACCTTCAAAATAGGCTGTCACCTGGATTCCAAGCTCTCTTCCTGAGTCGACAGCCTCGTCGGCCATCTTCTGGATTTTAGTCTGAATCTTGTTCATGCAGGATTCCTTTTTAGTATGTCGGTTTTAAAACCGACAATGAAACGTCGGGTTAAAACCCGACATACTTTATGCGGTGTGACAACAAGGACGTATAAATACACCCAAAAGAGGCTTTTTTCCGCAGTAAGGGATGATTTTATCTCATTTAAGTATAATAGTCTTCAGACTGTCATTCTTCGCTCTTGAGTTTGTTTGGTGAAAGAGTTACGAGCAAAGAAGAATTTGAAAACATAGGAGCGCCGGCATTCCATGGATTCATCCCGCTGTCAGGACGATCTCGTCATTGCCGGGAAGTGCGTCGAACTGGGCGGTTCCATCTTTCACATCCACGATCTGCGTCTTGTCTTTCTGCTGGACCTTGCACTTCGTCCAGTTTTTCGGGACGGCAGTTCTCAGTGTCAGAGGAGAATCATATAGATCGAGGTTTACCTGGGATGAAAGCTTTAAACGAATCTTGGAATTGTCTGCGGAAAGAGTTTCCACTTTTCCCTGCTGCCGTTCCTTTTCGTATTTATGGTAGGATATATGGTCAGTGATCCAGATGTCGCCACGATCCCGGCGTTCGGCAAGCCCGTCAAGTACGGCCTTGAACTGGTCCTGTTTCCAGGCCCAGAAGTCCTGGTATCCCCAGTTCATTTCCGGACCGCGTTCCACGCCGTGGGCTATGATGTATCCCATCCCGCCTTCCTTGATCGCCTTGTCTGCAATCACGAACATCTGATCTGCCGTCTTAAGATGATATACAACCCCGTGATCCTGGAAAGGCGGACGGTCGATCAGATTGTTTTTCTCGAGAAGTGACTTTGTTTCTTCCGGAGTTATATTCCACTCCTTGACCCCGGGTCTTCCCCAGGAGATCAGACGCGGATTTTTTCCGGGAATTGTGTCCATGATGATCTTGTTGCATTCCGCAATTTCCCATTCGGCATCTTTCAGGTCCTGCATCCCGTTATGCGTCATGGTGTGGTTGCCGTAAGCCATTCCTTTCTTCCACACTGCGTTTTCCCCTTCCCATTCGGCTTTCTTAGCCTTATATTCGCCTTTTCCGGGATTGATGTAGAAGGTGGCAGTCATCTTCCGCTTCACAAGTTCTGGTACGGCCACCTGGAAATGACTCGGCCAGCTGTCATCGAACATGATCAGGAAGCACGCCTTGTAGTTGTCCTTCCATTTCGCTATTTCCGTAGAACCGATTGTAGGATTGTCGGAGGCTTTGGATGAAATGAAGGACAATGTTCCAAGTATTAAGATCCAAAAGAAAATTTTCTTCATTTGTTAATCCTTATATTTATGGAGCGCCGGCGTCTCGCCGGCAATAATAGTAGCCAGCAAGATGCTGGCGCTCCGTTATTATTTTCCCACCTTTGCCTTCATATACTTGTCGGACTTAATCCAGGCCTCGTTCGTGCCTGTACCGTATGTCATCTGCAGGACTCGGCCAGCGCCCTTCCGTCCGAAATCCAACTGGAATTCAATCCCGAACTCTCCGCTTGGGACATCGTTGAAACCGAGCGCCTGCCAGGGGATTAGCGCTTCGAGGAGATATCCATTCTCAAGCTTTGCTCGGCCGATCTGGATGCCGTTGTCGCTGGCCGCGGCACGATCCACATTTGCACGCTTGTATGCCAGGAAAAGCTGCTTTGTCGGCTTGCCTCCCTTGTTCTCAACATCCGAAAAAACTTCGACGCAGTCACCGCCGTACCAGTCGGCCTTTTCGGTCACCACTTCCGGTTTTCCATTCTGGACTTCTGCGATGATCGCAAGTCCGGTCTTCGTTGCGAGCAGCCAGAAATTCGCACCTTCCTCATTGAGACGTTTGCCGTCCACGACATGGCTTCCGAAGAAATGCCATTCGGGAACCTTGTTCTCGTCCATCGATATCCCAAGTGATTTCTTCCAGACATCCTCGTCAATGGTGCCATCCGCCTTGATTGCAGCATCGGCAACATAGGGAATTGTGATCTTTGGGGCTTTGGGGCTCCCGGGCTCGGGTAGATTCTTCCGAAACTCTCCGCCGGACTGTGCTTCGGAAGCCGTTCCCTTCGCCAGGGAGAAATAGAATTTTGAAATGTGCCCGATAGACATCTGGTCCATCAAAGGTCCTACGCAGTTCAGATCTACACGGTTCACGTTCTTCCAGTCTGGAGTTGCAGGCATCGACTTTGCGGCATCAGGATTCTTCTTCACATACTGTTCATCCAACTTGAAGTCCGCCGCAGTGAGCAGGACATCAGTCCATCCGTCGCTCTCGAAGATCTTGTTTATGTTCCTGCTGCGGTATGATGCACCGTTCTGCATCTTGAGAGTGAGATATGACTCGCGTGGAAGCGTGCCATCTCCCTTGAACGTGAAACCAAATCCCAGGCAGTCTTCAGGCTTGATATTCGAAGGTGCCGATATGTTCGCCCAGATTCCACCGCACCAGTCCTTGTTGACTTTGCCAAATTGAACCTTCAGCACCTGTTCCTTTTCGGGATCCTGCACAAACTCTGTCTTTATATTCATATATGTTCCGCAGGTCTTGTCCTGTGCGAAATCCTTGGCAACAAAGAGAGTCGATTTTTCGCTGTCTGCGGATTTCGCGGCGACAGCCTTCTTCTTCCCATTTGCACCTTCTATGAAATCCTTGAACGACATGAGCACTGGAGCAGGATAAGCTGCAGTTCTGGGTTTTTCATCAAGAGGCCATTGTGCGACTTTTGCATCAGGACCTGCCACATCCGCTGCAGAAACTTCAAACCAGATGGTTCCCCATTTCGGGGAGAGGGTGAAATTAAGGGATCCGCCATTGGCAGCTGTTTCAACCTTCCCCATCCTGCGGCCTTCGCAGTCCAACGCATATATGGAAAGCCCAGGCAGGACTCCTGTAAGGCCGACCTGACCTCGCAAGGCTTCGACAAGGATCGGTCCTTTGCCCGTCTTTACATAGTTCATGAATCCGTCCTTGTCCTTGCCGATCTCCTGTCCAGTGTTTTGGCTGCGTCCTGTTGCGACAAGAATCATTCTCTTGGATTCGGAGACAGGCTTTCCGTCGGTGCTTGTGATCAGAACGTTTGCGTAAGGATTGTCGACCTTGCATTTGAGGTTCCTGGCTGAATTTTCGCCACGCCATCCGGCAAATCCGGAAAATCCCTGGGTTCTCGGGGTATCGATTATCATTGTTCCGAACGCCCAGTCAACTGTCATCTCCTTCGTGTCGGAACGGTAGAAGGTTGTCCCGGGAGCATTGTCACCGAGATCAATCTTCCATCGTTTGCAGGCGGTGACATAAAGCCTGTAAAGCCACTGGAAATCCACGATTTGGCTTTGGAAGGCACGGCCATTGGGTATCACTAGGAAACGATCGTCGAGCCAGCCCATTGTATATTTGCCGTCCTCGCTTTTTCCTATCGGCATTGCTCCTTCAGGGATCGATGCGAGCTCTACTGCTCCTTCCAGTTTGTCGTAGGATAATGTCTTTTCAGTATCCCATGGCGCAGAAACCTTGAAGTTTACCGGTGACGATAGAGTGACAACCTTTACATTCGGATTGACAGCTTTTGCCGGAGCTCCGATGTCGCGTTTCTTATGGTAGCGGTCGCAGTAGGGATTGTCGCCGATGATCACTGCATGTTTCGCCTTGCTATAATCTCCACTCGCGCTTCGTCCAGTCATGAATGCCACGTCGGCATCGCCGTCATAGGTCTTGTCGAAGAATACGCTTTCAACTTCGTGGAGCAGGGGAAGGAAGAGGGCCGCATTTCCGATTGTTCCGCTTCCGCCGCTAAGTCCGAGCGCATGGAGATTCTGTTCGTACATGTCTTCAGTGGAATATGCTATGTCCACCTTGTATTTCGGCTTTGCGAAATCAGCACGGATGAAAAGAGGGGAACATATCCTGTTGACAGCCATCCATGGCGCATTATGCACATAGGTGTAAGTGTGGCCGAATTCCTTCAAGTATGCTTTGTAGTCATAACGCGTGTCATAGTTTGGCATCTGGACGCCTACCCAGCGGTGGGCGAATGAAAATTGTAAACTCTGCGTGACTCCCTGGAACGCCGTTATCGCGGCGACTGCAAGATTGGTATCGGCACAGGTTGTGAGTGTCCCACCCGTCCATTCACCGTTTATTCCAGGAACGCCTTTTACCTTTATTCGGGGAATGTTGGAGAACCAGTTTGACGTCTTCACATCGACGCCTTCGACAGTTGCGCCCTTGCTGTCGGGCCTTGCCTTCCAGGCGGTCTGTCCAGGGGCATAGAGATGTGCCGCGATGGTACCAGTGCCTTTCACTTCGGCATACTGGTTGATAGCGCCTTGAAGTTCATGTGAACCGACGATCACCCCTTTGAACCCAAGACTCCGGATGTGCTTTGAGGCCTGCTGGTAGAAGTTGATCGATGATTCGGCAAGATGGGCGTAATAATCGTTTATACGGGCTGCACCACGGGTCTTTGAACGGTAGGGACGATCCCATTCAAGAAGGGGGATTATCCTTGGACGGAAAACATTTCCCTTGGCAGGATCCTCGTCTTCGAAAAGCCCTTTCTTGCCATCGGCGTCGGTCCATGCGGCATCAAGTTTTTCCCTGGTGCCGTATTTCGCCAGCAGCCACCTGTTCCATTCAGCATCGTGCCATTTCTGCATCTTGTCGTTGATCTTGAAGCTCCAGTCCCAGAACATTCCGTTCTCATTTATGATTTCAACAGAGGCCAGGCCGGGCTCCTCCCCCCAGGTCCTGCCGGTATATGGATTCTTATGGCTGAGGAACTCTGTTGCCGCACGTTTCCATGCTTCTACGATCTTCGGATGTGGAAATACGCCTTTCCAGCCAGCGTTTCCTTTCATCGATTCGATGTCTTCAAGTCCGTCTTCGGGGAGCAGGGGACGTGAATCCACGAAGTCCATATAGACATAAATGCCTCTTTTGAAAAGTTCGGCTGCAAGTTTGTCGAGTCGGTCCATCCCCTTAGGATCGAGCAGGCTGTTGCTGGCAGGTTTCTCCTGGAGATATCCCAGTCCAGTGCGGGGAAGATCATTGTGATGGAATCTGACAAGGTTGTATCCGCACGCGGCGATGGAATCCGCCATCTTTGAGATCTCCTCCGGCTTTTCGGGGAAGGTCATTCCATAGACAGTGGTTGTTCCCCAGAACCTTGCAGGTGTCTTGTCGGTAAAATAGAGTTTTCCATCAGTACCTGCCTGTACGACACCATGCTTTCCGGCAGGAGCATCGAAGAGCCATCCACCTACGTTCGCTACGGAATCCTGTGCGAATTCCGGATATGCCTTTTCCGGCCAAGGTACAAGATCTGAGGGATCAGGGAGGGCTTCCGGAGGTGTGGTGGTCGGGATCTGCTGTGGTACATCGGCTGCGTAGGCACAACATCCAAGGGCAATGGTTATAGAGAGTGAAATTCCGGCCAGAAGAAGCTTGTTCATAATGATATCTCCTTTGCGGTATTGTTGGCGCTGATATGAAAATACTATCGATGGTATTATTATAGTTGGGTGATGGGCAATGTCAATTAGGAGAAATGAAAAAGAGGATAAAATAAAACTGAAGGAAAGGATAAAAATATTTCTTAATAACCTTGTGATATTTTTCGTGTAGGGAATTCTACAATCCCAGATCCAGTTCCTGGTCGGAGCCGGATTTCTTCTTTATGAATGGGGAGAATTTCTTATGGAGATCGTCGAGCTTCGCAAGGTAGTAGGCGATGTTTTCATCACGCGTTTCCGGAGCATCCCTCAAGAGGCATGAATTGTCGACCACCGACACGTTTTTCTTCGTGCCCGTAACGTAGAAGGAGATCTGATCTCCTGCCTGGTAGGCGCGTCCGGACTTTATCGCAAGTTCGTAAGCCGCGCTACGTTTTCCGCCTTCCTCGGAGATGCCACGCTTGTAGGAATCAAGGGACTCCTGGAGTGTTTCAGATTTTGCGAACTTCGCAACCGGCCATTTACGCCCCTCGATCGCAGTCTTGTATTCGGCTGTCATCTTCTCTATTGAATCGAAATCTTCCTTCAGCAGGTATTCGATGGTCTTCTTCATGTATTCGCGTTGGAACGGCTCGAGTCCGCGCGACTTCAATGCCGCCCCGGTTATCGAGATCTCGCCGTCCTTCGAAAGCACCGCATAATTTTTGCTCTTGTAGCAGAACATGGAAGGATAGATGGAATCAAGTTCGACTTCGATCCCCTTCGGCAGGATCTTCTGGATCTTGTCCTTCATCTTGTCAGGATCCTTGACCCCTTCAGGTGGCTGGAAATATATACCGTCGGTATCGATCTCGATAACGTTCGCTTTATTGTCCTTTAGGAACTTCACCATCGAACTGAGGATGCTTCTGCCGGTGGAAGTTACGCTTTCCGCCATCGTATAGTCGTTGAATGTGCCCTGTGAGAACCCGAGATAACCGTAGAATGAGTTTATGAGGATCTTGAAGGTCGACTGCAGAGAATAGAGATATTCCTTCTGGTCTGCGGATTTCGCAGATTTCTCCGCATCCTTCGCCTGCAGGCGGAACTCCCTCAATTTCTCAAGGAAAAAGGTGAATATCTTCAAGGAGTCACGTTTTGGAATCCAGTTTTCCGCGAGTATGATCGAAGGATAAAGAGATCGGATATCGCAATGCCACACGTTCTCGAAGACTCCAGATTCAAATGCCTCGGTCAATGCACCGGCGAAACTGCGACTCGGTTCAGGAACAGGTACCGACTGCTCCTTTTCAAGGTATGCGGCGACAAGCATCGCATCTATCCTGGTTGCGTTTCCGCGCACCACGCAGTTCTGGTAGGAATAGGGAACAAGTTGGGTCTGGTAGAAATAGCTTGGTGAAAGGATCTCCGCAATAGCCCTGGTTTCACGAGCATCATCCATTGCATACTTCTTGAGAGTCTCACGGTCCTTCTTGAACATCGAGCAGATCGCGTCGCCCTCGATATATGTCCTGTTCTTTGCGGCGACCCCAAAATGTCTTGCAATAGACTTGAGCCCATAATCCTCCAGTTCGCGATAACTGACATCATAGAGCTGTGCGAGGAAATAAGTGTCGATGATGTGGCGCCCGTAGATGTCGAACCTCGTATAGTTCACAGTTCGTTCGGCTATGGAAATCCGTGAAGGTCTGTTTGAGATCGCGCTGCCGTCCCGTCCGAGGGTGAGCTTAAGTTTATGCCGTTTCGCGCGTGTCTGTATGAACGGCAGATCGAAACGGAAGATATTGTGTCCTTCGATTATGTCCGGGTCGCGTTCCTTGACCGTTTCGATGAATTTTTCAAGAAGCTCCTTTTCGGAAAAAGGTTCCTCAAGGACAAGAAGTTTCTCCCAGCCTGTGTTGTCGGACATGCTGATCATCGCGACCTTGTCTCCTTCGCGTTCAGGATTCGGGAACTCGAAACCTTCCGTCATCAGGGTTTCGATGTCGAACTGCAGCCTGCGGGTTTCGCTGAAGGTCATCTTCCTGAAAAGTCTGAACTGCTCCGATGTCAGGAGCTGCTGCATCTCGTCGTTGAACAGCCTGAACGGGGCGGATGGAGATGTGGGATTGAATCCCGTGGACCTCTTCAGGTATTTTATGGCGCTTTCGTAGTCTGCGGAATTCGCGAACTTCGCAAGATAGCCGAATACGGCATCGCCTTTCAGCTTGACGATGTCGAAGTTGAGGTTTGATCCGTTGAGCACCGCAGGATTCGAAAGCAGGAAGAACGGGTGGAAAGGGATTTCCTTCTTTTCAAGCTTATCACCGCTGCGGATGTAGATGATAGCTTTTCCGTCCGAGCCTGGTTCAGCTGCGACAACGTGGTCGAACTTAGAGGATACAAGATTTTCAAGTTTGAAATTCATGAGGAAATGTAACCACAGAACACACAGATTACACAGAAAAAAGGCAAAATAATAAAATTATTGCCATGAGGGCATAAAATTGAAAACATCTAATACTGAATTAACTTAAGCGGAAAATCAAAAGGGGAGACATATGCCTGCGAAAAAAACTGTCAAGAAATATGTTCCGGACGATAAAAGATATTCCGAGATGAAATACAACCGATGTGGACGAAGCGGCCTCAAGCTGCCGGCTATATCTCTGGGGCTCTGGCACAATTTCGGCGGGATAGACGACCTTGAGAACTGCCGCAAAATGCTGAAAAGGGCATTCGACCTTGGTATCACTCACTTCGATCTTGCCAACAACTACGGACCGCCGCCCGGATCCGCGGAGACAAATTTCGGGAAGATACTGAAGAAGGATTTTGCGGGATACCGTGACGAACTTGTGATTTCGACCAAGGCCGGATATTACATGTGGCCGGGCCCATATGGAGAATGGGGTTCGAGGAAATACATCCTTGCGAGCCTGGAACAAAGCCTGAAGCGAATGGGGATCGGCCATGTGGACATTTTCTACCACCACCGTCCGGATCCGGATACGCCAATAGAGGAATCGATGTCGGCGCTTGAGCAGGCAGTCCGACAGGGGAAGGCCATATATGCCGGAATTTCGAATTATAAGGGAAAGCAAGCTGCTGAAGCTTCAAGGATATTGAAGTCCATGGGAATTCCGTTGCTTATCCATCAGCCAAGCTACAGCATGTTCAACAGATGGGTAGAAGACGATGGACTACTCGACGTCTTGGATGCCGAAGGCGTCGGTTGCATAGTTTTCTCACCTCTAGCCCAGGGTATGCTCACGGACAAATATCTCAAGGGGATTCCTGCAGGATCCAGGGCTTCGAAGACCGGAACCTTCCTCAAGAAGGAGCAGGTCAGCGAGGAGAAAGTTGCGAAGGCCAGATCTCTCAACGAGATCGCACAGGCCCGCGGACAAACCCTTGCGCAGATGGCGCTCGCATGGGTTATGAGGAGGAAGACCGTGACATCCGCTCTTATCGGAGCAAGCTCGGTGAAGCAGATTGAAGACTGCGCGGCATGTACGAAGAACCTTGGATTCTCCGGAGAGGAACTGGAGAAGATTGAGAATATACTAAAGTAACTCGGATTTTCCGGTCCAATATTTTTTACAGGCAGGAAGCCTGTGCTACATTTAGGAGACAACAAATGGATTTCATGAATCCGTTCATTGAGGATTTTTTCAAGCTGATACGCGGGCATCTTATGGAGATAATGCTCGTGTTTGCTGGGACGGTGTTGAGTGTCTATGGCAACGACATAAACAAGGCGGTGATGAAGCAGATCAAGAAGCAGAACTTCTTTGTGAGGTTCGGGACGTTTGTCGCTCTTTGTGTGATTGGATATGGATTAATAACGCTTATCATAGGTAAAATTTTGGTGAGATACATGAGACAACTGGACAATATCTGGCTGATCCTGGTGATAGCCGGACTTTTCATACTGATCGGTCTGATTGCCGAGGAAAAAAACCATATATAAAGAAGGGGACTTATGTTTAGAAACATTCTTGCGATCTTCACAGTTTTGGTTTGTATCGTTTTTTACGGGTGCAGTTCCGACAGGTCGCCTTACGGTATCTGCGAGCATATTTCACGCGGTGGGGAACATGAGAATTACGCCCGTAAGGAACTTCCGATGATAAAGGGTGCCGGTATCCAATGGGTCCGCACAGACTTCGACTGGTCCGGCGTCGAAAAGAGGAAAGGCGAATGGAACTTCAAAAGCTTGGACGAGACCGTCGGCTGGGCGGAGGCGAATGGAATTAACATACTTCCGATCCTCGATTACGATGTCGCCTGGGCAACACCCGCATACAAGCACCTTGATGAGTGGCTCGAGTATGTCAGAAAGACTGTCACAAGGTACCAGTCCAGCCTGAAATACTGGGAGGTCTGGAATGAGGAGAACGGCCCCGGCATGTGGCGGGATAAACCGAATCCGGCGAACTATGTAATCCTTCTCAAGGCGACATATGAGGAGATAAAGAAGATAAACCCGGATATCAAGGTGCTGATCGGCGGATTTGTCGGTGTGCCTTTCGAGTTCATCGAAGGCGTCTACAAGGCCGGAGGCAAGGACTATTTCGATATCATGAACTTCCATCCGTACCGGGCGAAGTCACCCGAAGCAGGACAGCTCTACGAGGATATAAGGAAACTTGTTGCGCTGATGGAGAAATATGGCGACGGGAATAAGCCGATGTGGATTACCGAGATCGGTTACGCCACGCACAAGGTTCCTGTGCTGCCCGAGCATATCCTGAAAGCGGGGCTCAAAGCCGCTGATCCAAAACGGGAAAAGTGGAATGCGGCTGTGATCTCGGATCCGGATTTCATGGAGGATTCCGACATGGACGACGGATATTTCAAGAATTTAATAGGGGAAAAGAACAGCTTTGCAAGGATCAAGCTTGCTGACATTCCATCTCTTGACAGTTCCAAATACAACCTGTTAATAATGAGCCCTTCGGAAGAATTTCCAGCCGATTATTTTGACGCGATAGAGAAATATGTTAAATCTGGCGGCGTATTATTCCTGTGGAACAATGTTCCGTTGTACTACGAGAAGAGGTGCAAGGACGGCGTCTGGAGCCAGAATATGGCCGATGAGAGCTTTAGGAAAAGGCTGCACATTGGATGGGAGGCTTTCTGGACGAAGCAGGGAGTACCGAACGATACGAACAGGATGGAGCCGGCCGAAGAGTTTAAGGACATCATAGCGATAAATCAGAAGAAGATGGGGAGAGCGTCACGGTTCCTGAACGCCGATGCTATGGATGAAGGGGACAAGTTCGTTCCGATCATAAAGGTTTCAAATGGGGCATACAATGGTGTCGCGGCAGCGGCTTTTGTCCTGAAGGATAAGGGAGCTGTGATAGTTTCCACATTGAATCCGTTTTTCGTAACAGAGGAGTTGCAGGCGAAGTATCTGCCGCGCACGTATCTGCTTGCAATGCAGGCGGGGGTTGAAAAGATATTCTGCTATGAGTTCAGGGCGTCTGAGAACGATCCAAGCTACAACGAGGACAATTTCGGGATCTTACACAAGGATCTGACCTCGAAGCCGGCGTTCGTTGCGTACAAGGCCCTCATCAAGGCAAGGCCGGAAGGATCGGTGAATGTTCCAGGTGAATGGAAGGAAAACGGAATATGCAAGGTTTCATGGAAGAGGTCTGATGGACTTACCGGATGGGCTTTGTGGACCCAGGAACCTGAGAAGGAGGCGACTCTGAAGATTGAAGGGGGGATAAATGAAGCCTTCGGACATCTTGGCGAAGATCTGATATCAGTTGTAAGGCCGGGAAAGACGGGAGAACTCAAAATGAAGATCAGGAACTCCCCGATATATGTCATAGGACCTGAAAAAATATCTATTGTAAAATGAACATGTGCAAGAAAATATTGATAAGCATTATATGCTCAATATTTCTGTTCTGTGCTTTTGAGTCATCTGGCCAGGACAAGGCTGTGGCTGCCGACAAGAACAAGCAGTCTTCCCAAGGCGCGACGACCGACTTCAAAGGAATAAACCTTTTCGATAATCCGGTGATGGAGGAGAAAAAGCCTCCTAGGAAGGCAGGTGGGAGAGGAAAAGTCGAAAAGTTAGACCCGCCAACCGAGGCGGATCTGAAAAAGGCGGTTGCAGACATCAAGGGGATCTATGCTGACAAGTATAAATCCACCGATGTCAAGACGAAGCGTGAACTTGCTGAAACTCTGCTTGGTGAAACAAGGAAGCCAGACCATTCTCCTGCCGTCAAATATGCGTTTTTCCTTGAGTCGGCCCAGGTTTCCGCATCGACTGGAGATGCAGATGCGGTGATGAAGACCCTGAGGGAGCTGGGAAAGACATTCAATATCAATTTCGGTGAACTGGTTGCAAAGGAACTTGCCGAGACGGAAAAATTCGCAAAGATGCCAGCCGATCTCAACGCACTTGCCGATGCCTTCCTTGAATGCTACCGGAATGCAGATGAGAACGAGCTTTTCGATGATGCGCTGAAATATCTGAATTCTGCTTCGTCTGCTGCCAGGAAAGCGAACAATCTGGAGATTGGCAATGAGATTAAGGAATATATGAAGGATCTCCAGGTCATCAGGAAGGAATATGCGCTTGTTGCGGGGGCTTTTGAAAAGCTGAAAGTCTCTCCGGATGATCCGATTGCGAACTTCGCAGCAGGGAAATTCTACTGTTTTGTGTTGGACAAATGGGGGAAAGGTCTTCCGATGCTGGCGAAGGGGGTGGACGAGAAGTTCAAGCAGGTTGCGGTTGAAGACATGAAGGATCCGAAAGAAGCGGCCGCAATGGTCCAGATAGGAGATGGCTGGTGGAATCTGGGGGAGGACAAGGACTACAGGCTCCAGCAGAATAACCTGAGGGACAGGGCCTGCAACTGGTATGAGAAGGCGATTCCCATGCTGGAAAGCCTGGACAAGATCAAAGTCGAGAAGAAGATAGACATGGCGAATTCCACTGCCGGAGTGAAGCGTTCATCTACAAATCTTCCAAAAGGAGCCGTGATTGCATTCAGCTTTGAGAAGAACAGTTTGATCAGCAGAGGGGTCGGATCAGTGATTTCGGATCTGAGTGGTTTGAAGAATGATGGCAAACCGCATGGGGTGAAATTCGTGAAGGGGCCTATGGGAGATGCGGTGGAATTCAACGGCAAGGACAGCTATATCGAGGTGAAGGATTCAAAGGCGCTCAACCTGGAAGGGAACCTAACCATTGCAATGTGGCTGAACCCCGTAGATTTCGGAGGGAGACGCAACCCATACAGCAAATGCTACGGTGGTGAAGGGACAATGACAATTGAGACTGGCGGTGCCATAACTTTCTTCTACGGTTCTACCGGCAAAGACGTTGAAGGTGGATATGTGAGTGCTGGAAGTTCGAAGGCTCTGGTCCCTGGGAAATGGAACCATGTCGCTCTTGTAAGGGATATGAAGAATACAAAACTGCTCTGGTATTTCAACGGTGAAGTAACTTCTGAGACTCCTTTGGAGATACCCAATATCAAGGCTTCCGGAGCAAATATCCTGCTTGGCAAAGGCTATGCCGGATTCTATTCAGGATTGATTGACGAATTCGCCGTCTTCAACAAGGCCCTTTCCGAAAGGGAAGTCAAGGAACTCTACAACCTTGGCAAAAAAGGCCAAAGCTTCTGAGAATCCTTAAAGATTTTTAACCACAGAACACACAGAATACACAGATAACTGCCATTTCCCAATAATTGCAGAATATTACCAAAATAAAGACACTATTTACAAGTAACTCGAGAAATGATTGGTAATATTATGTCCAAACAAAAGACATAGGAGGCAATTATGAATAGGAAGTTTTATCTTGATCTTGCTGAATCCGGCGCTGCATTCCCAATAGGTACGGATCTTGTGGTCCATGAGAAGAATGATCCAAAGAAAGTGATGCTGGACGGAGTCCTTCTTGGCAAGGCCGTTGAAGAGGCTTCAAGACGCTATAATGCTCCGCTTGCGTTCCCTTTGATGGATCTGAAGCTCGAAAAGGCTCTTCTCCTGGACATCCTCGGGATCCCGTCCGACAAGGTCGACACCTTCCATTTTGAGACATGTCCGACAGTTGAAATGGTTGAAAAGGTGAAGAAGGACCTCCCGAAACGCTCACTTGCCAGGATTGATGCCACCTGCGGGGCGGTCAAATATATTAATGAAGAAACAGGACTTGTTCCGGTCGGAATGTGCATCGGCACGTTCTCGCTTATGACAAAGCTCATGTCAGATCCTATTACCGCCGTCTATCTTCTCGGTATGGGAGTGAAAGCGGAAGAGGATGAGGCTGTCGCCACCGTGAAGAGATCCCTTGACCTGGCATGCATGGTCATTAAGGAATATATCGGCAAGCAGATAAAGGCCGGTGCAAAAGCGATCATCATGTGCGAACCCGCCGCGAACAAGATCTACATCTCCCCGAACCAGATTGAGGAAGGCTCTGACGTTTTCGACCGCTGTGTCATGGATTACGCGTTCGAGATCAAGAAATTCCTTGATAAGCAAGGTGTGGATCTTATTCTCCATGACTGCGGCGAACTCACCGACCTGATGATCCAGAAGTTCGTCACGCTTGATCCGGCTATCCTGAGCCTCGGAAGCTCGAGGAAGCTCTGGGAGGATGCCAGACTTGTTCCAAAGTCCACAGTTCTATACGGAAATCTTCCGTCAAAGCATTTCTATTCCGACGAGAAGATCACAAAGGCCCAGGTCATCGAGAAGTCCATGGAACTCGTCAGAAAGATGAAGGAAGTCAATCATCCGTTCATCCTCGGCAGCGAATGCGACGTGCTGAGCGTTCCTGAATCGATTGGAACAATTAATGATAAGGTCAGCGCACTTGTAAGCTGCGGATGCGGATGCCACCACCACAAGGCTGCTTAAAAGGATTTGCTTTTGTAGATTAAATAATTATTTTTTCCGGATGAAACAATCATTCAGAAAAAATTTGAAGCAGTGGCTTCTGGACATCTATCGGATCCTCGAGGATACCTATGGTGTGCAGGAATGTTTCCTGGAGCATGAGGATCCGCTCCAGCTCATGGTCTGCGCGATCCTTTCCGCTCAGTGCACCGACGCCAACGTGAACCGGGTTTCTCCCGGACTTTTCAGGAAATACAAATCCGCGAAAGATTTTGCCGAGGTCAACATCAAGGAGCTACAGAAGGACATCAGATCCATCGGGCTCTACCGCGCGAAGTCAAAGAACATCATCGCCTCCTGCAAGAAGATCATAAAGGAGTTCGATGGCAAGCTTCCTTCCGAGATGGAAAAGCTGGTGACTCTTCCCGGGATCGGACGCAAGACTGCGAATGTGCTGCTATGCCATGCGTTCAACAAGCCGGGATTTCCTGTTGACACACACGTCCAGCGCCTTACGAACCGGATCGGCATAGCCAAAGTTGAAAATCCCGTGAAGATCGAAATGATAGTGAACAAGAACCTTCCCGAAGAATACTGGTGTTCATTCTCCCAACTGCTCATCTCCCACGGACGTGCAAGGTGCCAGGCGCGGAAACCAGACTGCGAGAACTGCGAAATCCGCAATTTGTGCGAGAAGAGAATATAATTTTACCACAGAGGCACAAAGGCACAGAGGTTTTTCTATTGGAGCGCCGGCGTCCCGCCGGCAATAAAATTTTAACCTTTTTCTTGATTATTTCCATCAAGAGAAATAGCTTTTGTGGAGTTGTCCGATATTTCTTATGGGGGGATTACATGAAACTGCCGATACCAATCCAAAAAACTCTTCTATCGGTAATAATTTCCCTTGTCTCTGTCCTTGTAATGCATGCTGATTCTTTCATGATTAAGCCTGAGGTCAAGGATACCGAATACACTTTTGGCAATACGCGCGTTGTATTGCGCTATGATTCCACGCAGAAGGGCATGATTGATTATACCTTGAAAGTATTTGACAAGGATAAATTGCTCGCGGAGCATAAGGGGCTTGGATTTGAAGAGATATTTGCCTCCCCCGGAAACAAGTATTTCCTGATGGTTTCGAATACCGGATTTACAGGTTGTGCCTGTATTGTGATTGACAATACCGGGAAAATTCTTTTCCAGAAAGAGCATAATAATAACAGCTTGGGGCGCAATTATCCGGATATGGGAGAAGTAAGATATTATAGCAGCTCTGTTACCATCAGGCGCTGCTGGTATGACAGCAAAAAACCGGAAGTGAAATTCGAGATTGCCGATGGAAAATTGAAAGACATAAGGATTAACGGCAGCGAAGACGACAAAATCTCGATATTGGGGAATATCACCATCAATGATTTTAAGACAACGGACATAAGTGGACGCACACTACTTCATCTGGCGGTGGAGAAAAACGATATAAAGATGGCTGAAAAAATCCTTGGTTCTGGCGCAGATGTGAACGTGAAACTGACGATAGGCTTTTCCCCTTTACACAAGGCTGCAGGCCTGGGAAATATGGAAATGGTTAAGCTTCTCGTCAGTAAAGGTGCTGACCTTAAAATCCTGGACGAAGAGTATTCTATGACGCCATTGCATTGGGCTGCGAAGAACGGGCATCCCGAGGTAATTGAATATCTCATCGGGAAAGGAGCAGATGTAAACGCAAAAAGTGAATCTGGAGAAACGCCTCTCCATGAAGCCTCAAAAAAGGGGCATGAAAAAGCGATAGGTATTCTTATTGATAACAAGGCTGACATAGAGGCAAAAGACCAAAGAGGATGGAGTCCTCTGTATGATGCTTCGAATACAGGACGTCTTGGCGCTGTTAAAATTCTCTTGGGCAAAGGTGCAGATATAAAATCGGCAGATAATAGGGGATGGACGCTATTGCATGCAGCCGTGGACAACAACCATGCCGCAGTTGCAGGACTGCTGATTGAAAAAGGCATAAACGTAGACGCAAAGGATGAAAAAGGCATTTCAGCGTTGGGCATGGCTATGGAATGGTGGAGGAAGTCATCACTGGTTGAATTCTTGATTGAAAAAGGGGCTGATGTCAACTCAAAGTCAGAAAATGGAATTTCCCCATTACATTGGGCTGTAAGCAATCGCAACAATGATCTTGTGAGAAATTTAATTGCAAAAGGGGCTGATGTGAACGCAAGGGATGGTCTTGGAATGACACCGTTGCTTGAGGCCGCCAGATGCGGAGACAAGGAAATAGTTGAGTTTCTTATATCAAAAGGTGCGGAAATAAACGCAAAGGATGGGGCTGATCAGACAATGCTCCACAAGGCTTCTTATCGCGGCAATACAGATATCATCCAACTTCTAATATCAAAGGGATTTGATGTCAATGCCAGAGATAAGTCCGGGAGCACACCTTTGCACATTGCCGCTGAAATGAACAATCCTATTGCCATTGACATTCTTCTTAAAAATGGAGCTGAAATCAATGCTGAGGACGCCGGTGGGAATGTCCCGTTGCTCAGGGCAACAGATGGAATACAAGGTAGGGCATATGCGACAGTTGAATGCCTTATTACGAGAGGAGCTAGGATAAATGTAGCCAACAAGAAGGGAAGGACACCTCTTCATAGTGCCGCTGAAGATCAACATGCTGATGAAAAATCCCGATATAATCTAGTAGCATTATTTATTGATAAGGGGCTCGATGTAAACGCTATGGATGATAAAGGGGAAACTCCGCTTTTCAAGGCAGTAAAAATACGGGACAGTGCAACATCTGAGCTGCTCATCAAGAATGGAGCAGTTGTGAATATAGAGAACAAGGAAAGACAAACACTACTTGGAATTGCCGAAGACATGAAATCATATTTCAAAGGCAAGGAAAAAGATGAACTTATGCGAATGATATCAGTCTTGAGGGAAACAAAGCCTGAAACTGTTCCGCTTAAAACTGGACATCCAGTCAAAAATAAGGAAATGAAATGAGCTCTTCATGATTGCGAAATCCACAGTATTTGCATAAAAAGGCTTTAACCACAGACCACACAGAAGACACAGAAAATATCCACCACGAAACATCCGCCGTCGCTGAGAAGCTATGGCGGGACAAGCACGAAGGGCACGGAATTTGTCCTCTCCCGAATTAATGCTATCTTATGCGCCCATGTTTTTCGACAGCCTTTCTGTCAAGGCAAAACCAAGGAGGAGCAGAAAATGAGAATTGCAAAGAATAAGATATTTATCGGTGATGTGCCGGTTAGCGCGATAGCTGAAAAATACGGCACGCCGACATACGTTTATGACGAGAACAAGATCCGTGAGAACTACCGCAGGGCGCTAAACGCCTTCTCGAAGTATTATCCCGATTTCAGGTTCTTTTATGCAGTCAAGGCCTGTAACAATCCTGCTATAGTCAACATACTGCGCCAGGAAGGTGCGGGTATCGACGCCGCGAGCGTGAATGAGATCCTGCTTGCGAAGAGTGTAGGACTCAGTGGAGAAAATGTCATGTTCAGCGGCAACTTCCTGTCGGATGACGACATAAGGAGAGGTCTCAAGAGCGGAGTGATCTTCAATCTGGACGATCCTTCGATACTTCCGCGCGTCCTGAAGATCGGAAAACCGAAAATTCTTTCGTTCCGTGTCAATCCCGGATACGGGAAGAGCAATGTCGGCGAGTTCGTGACGAATGCCGGTCCCAACGCCAAATTCGGGGTGCATCCCGACCAGGTGATGGATGCTTACCGTGCCGCGAAGAAGGCCGGTATCAAGAGGTTCGGAGCCCACATGATGCCAGGTTCCTGCATAACCGAACCGGAATATTTCTCCTTTATAACTAATCTTATGATGGACATCATAGGCAAGGTCGGCAGGGAACTGAAGATACATTTTGAATTCATAGATCTCGGAGGCGGACTCGGGATACCGTACCGTCCTGGAGAGCAGGGATTGGACATTGAGGAGGCTGCAAAGCAGGTCGCAACTGCGTTCAGGGCGAAGGTCAAGCAGTATGGGCTGAAGGCTCCAAGACTGATGATGGAACCCGCAAGGTATTTCGTCGGCAATGCTGCCTGGATAGTAGGCAAAGTCCATTCTATAAAGAGTTCATACAAGAAGATCATCGGGACCGATATCGGGATGAACACCCTTGCACGCCCCGCCATGTACGGCGCATATCACCACATCTACGTTGACGGCAAGGAAAATGCGAAGAGGGAGAAGGTCGGTCTCTGCGGGCAGCTCTGCGAGAACACCGACTTCTGGGTGAAGGAGCGCGAACTTCCCGCAAATATCAGGGAAGGGGACATCGTCGTCGTCGAAAACGCCGGAGCATACGGCTTTGCAATGAGCTACCAGTACAACGGACGCCTGCGTCCGGCGGAAGTGCTTGTCAATGGAAAGAAGCATTTCCTGATCAGGAGCCGAGAACAGTTCGAGGACATGGTCCGGAACACCTCCGTTCCCGCGTATCTGAAAAAATAAAAGAACATGCCTTACGGCATTAACTACGAACAAAAACATTCGAATTCGTTTGAAGTCATGCCCGTAAGGGCTGTTGTGAGTGTTTAATGGAACATGCTCTTCCAGACTACGTCCAGCTTTTCTTCCTGGTCTTCATCGCAGGATTTGTGGACTCCATTGCAGGCGGCGGTGGGCTGATCCAGATTCCAGCTCTTATATTCTTCGCCCCGCAGGCGCCCATCGCAATGCTACTTGGAACGAACAAGATTTCCTCCGTCTTCGGTACTGCGCTGGCAATGGTGCAGTATATCAGGAAGACAGACGTTGACTGGAAATCGGTAATTCCCGGAGCCATTTCAGCCTTTGTCCTCTCGTTCATCGGAGCGAAGGTCGTTACTGTCATCAGCAATGATTTTCTCAAGCCTCTGGTGCTTGTGTTGCTGGTTGTGATCGCGATATATACTTTCTTCAACAAGGATTTCGGTTCGGTCGCCAGGCATAAGCTCGGACATGGAAAACAGCTGATGTTCGGTCTGATCCTCGGAGGTGCGATTGGTTTCTATGACGGATTTTTCGGTCCGGGAACCGGAAGCTTCCTGATTTTCATGTTCATCTCAATATATGGCTATGATTTTCTCCATGCCTCAGCTTGTTCGAAGATAATAAATGTCTCAACGAATCTAGCAGCGATACTGTATTTCGGGATTGCCGGGAGCATCTATTGGAAGCTTGGATTGGCCATGGCGGTCTTCAATGTCGCGGGTTCTTATATCGGTTCGAAGATGGCAATCGACAAGGGAAACAAGTTCATAAGAGTGATCTTCCTGCTTGTGCTCGCCGCGATAATCGCAAGGCTTGCATATGTTTCATACTTCAAATAGGAAAAGATTCTGATTCTTGATGCAAGATGCTCGACACTGGATTTTTAATCTGGATATCCAGCATCCAGGATCCAGAATCAATCATTTCATATTCCAAACATCCTTCCTTTCTGATGGTTTTTCCGCATTTCCGCTTGATGTTGCGCAAGTTATGAATTAGATTACGCGCCAAGAATTTATTTGGGGAATTATATAAACAAGGAAATTGCAGATGTTTTATCAAAAACTGTCCAGGATGTTTTCCACTGATATCGGAATAGACCTCGGGACGGCGACATGCCTCGTCTTCGTGCGCGACAAGGGGATCGTGCTCTGCGAGCCATCAGTTGTTGCTATAATGGAAGGCACCAAGGAAGTTCTCGCCGTCGGCAGCGAAGCGAAGAGGATGCTTGGCCGTACTCCCGGCAACATCCGCGCGATCCGCCCGATGAAAGACGGTGTCATAGCCGATTTCGAAATCACCGAAGAAATGCTCAGATATTTCATCCAGAAGGCACGTCAGTATGTTCCGAAACGCAGGCGCATACTTTCTCCGCACGTCCTCATCGCAGTCCCATCCGGAATTACTGAAGTTGAGACAAGGGCTGTAAAGGACAGCGCCCAGAGGGCGGGAGCCGGAGATATTTATCTTATTGAGGAACCGATGGCCGCTGCAATTGGTGTCGGGCTTCCGGTTTCAGAACCTTCCGGAAGCATGGTCGTCGACATCGGCGGTGGAACTACTGAAGTTGCTATCATCTCTCTTTCCGGTATTGTCGAATCAAGGAGCGTTCGCGTGGCCGGAGATGAAATGGATGCCGCGATAAGCCAGCACATGAAGCGTGTCTACAACCTCATGATTGGTGAGAGGACCGCTGAGGACATCAAGATCAAGATCGGAAGCGCGTATCCGCAGTCAGAGGAATCTACTCTCGAAGTCAAGGGCCGCGACCTCATATCAGGTCTTCCCAAGACGATAAAGATAACTTCGCAGGAAGTAAGGGCCGCACTCCAGGAACCTCTGACAAGCATTGTCGAGGCCGTACGAGTTACTCTTGAAAGATGTCCGCCTGAACTTGCCGCGGATCTTATCGACCGAGGGATCATGCTCGCCGGTGGAAGTTCGCAGCTGAGAGGACTCGATAGGCTGATTTCCGAGGAGACAGGACTGCCTGTCTTTGTGTCCGAGGAACCAGCGAAGGCCGTTGCTAACGGAACCGGAGTCGTGCTGCAGGAGCTTGAAAGCATGACAAGGGCCTTGGCAGTATCGGCATCACGCTACCGCACGAACTGATAAATTTATTCCGTGTAGTAGTTCGGAGCTTCCTTGAGGATCTTCACGTCATGTGGGTGCGCCTCCCTGAGACCTGCACCACTTATCCTCACGAACTGGGCGTTCTTCTGGAATTCCTGAATCGTCTTTGTCCCGCAGTATCCAAGGGAGTAGCGGAGACCGCCCGCGTACTGGTGGATGACATCCTTGACCTCGCCGCGGAACAGGACAAGTCCTTCGATGCCCTGTGGAACAAGCTGGTTTTCATTGTCTACCTCGGACTGTCCGTACCTTTCCCTGCTACCTTTGCCTTTCTTCATCGCTTCAAGGCTGCCCATTCCCCTGTAGACGACATACATCCTGCCCTGGTGCCAGGTCTTTTCACCGGGACTCTCGTTTGTCCCAGCGAGTCCGGATCCCATCATGACACAGGATGCGCCGACAGCTATCGCCTTTGCAACGTCACCTGACTGCTTTATGCCTCCGTCGGCTATGATCGGGATCTCGTTTCCTACGACCTTCTTCACATTGTATATTGCAGTAAGCTGTGGGATTCCGACTCCGGTAACCACCCTTGTAGTACAGATGGATCCCGGACCGATGCCGACCTTGACCGCATCCGCTCCGGCGTCCATCAGGGCCCTTGCGGCATCTCCTGTTGCAATGTTTCCGGCGATGATGTCGATCTTGTCGCCATATCTTTTCTTCATCATCCTAACTGTTTCGATGACTCCCTTTGAATGTCCGTGGGCCGTATCGATCACGATCATGTCGACACGTGTTTTCACGAGGGCTTCACCCCTCGCTTCGTCATATGGACCGATGGCGGCTGCAACACGGAGCCTGTGCTCCTTGTCACGGTTGTATATAGGGGTCGTATTCTCAATCAGTTCCTTGACATCATGGAAGCTGTAGAGGCCTGTCAGCACCCCCTTGGAATTTGTGATAGGGAGCTTGCCGACCTTGTTCTTCACCATTATCCTGAAGGCTTCCTGCAAGGTCGTATGTTCGGGTGAAGAGATCGGATTCCTGGACATAACATCGCGGATCTTCACATTGTGGTCCGAAAGGAACTTTATGTCACGTGCGGTGATTATTCCCACGACCTTTCCGCCTTTGTCGATTATAGGGAATCCTGAGAACGTATATTTCATTTTCTTCTTCATGTCGAGGATGTGCGCTATGGTCTGGTCGGGATAGAAGCACACCGGATCCTCGATGAGTCCATGGAGATACGACTTTACCTTCCTGACCTCCTCTGCCTGGCGTTCGATGTCGAGGTTCTTGTGGATGACTCCGATACCGCCCAACGTGGCCATGGCAATCGCCATCTTGCTTTCGGTTACGGTATCCATTGCAGCGCTTACGAACGGGATGTTCAGGTTGAGCCTGCGCGATAGCCGTGTCGTAATGTCCGTGTCGACCGGCAGGAAATCGGCATGTCGTGTTACAAGCGACACGTCGTCGAAAGTCAGGCCTTCGTGCGGAAAGGCCTTCATGAATTCATCAATATGCTTATTTGTCATGATATGACTCCATCTTTGCATCAGTTTTATGACGTTTAGCCCCGTAAGATACAGTATATAGTTCTGATATGCAAAATTTCTCTGAAAAAACTTGGTTTTTCTTATAGTTTTTAGGGTGTTCCATGCTATTGTTTTCAATTCAATTTTTACGGCGCTTGCGAACTATTTTTTAGAGAGGAAAACATGGCAGAAGAGAAAAACCTTTTTCCGGATATGCCGGAAGCGAACAAAGGCAATTATACAGCTGATGAAATAACGGTACTTGAAGGTCTCGAGGCGGTGAGAAAACGCCCGAGCATGTATATAGGAGACACAGGTCTCCGCGGACTGCATCATCTGGTTTACGAGGTCGTGGACAACAGTATCGACGAGGCTCTTGCCGGATATGCCAAGAGCGTGGAAGTGATTATCCACGTTGACAACAGCGTAACAGTCAAGGACGATGGACGAGGAATCCCTGTAGACATCCACAAGGAGGAGGGTAAGCCTGCAATGGAAGTCGTGCTTACAATTCTCCATGCAGGAGGAAAGTTTGACAAGAACTCGTACAAGGTGTCCGGTGGTCTGCATGGAGTTGGCGTTTCCTGCGTGAACGCATTGAGCGAATGGCTCGAATGCGAGGTCCATAGGGACGGTTTCGTCCATCACATGAGGTTCGAGCGTGGTAAGACTATCGGCCAGCTGGAGAAGGTACGGCCGACAAACCTGCGCGGAACGACTGTTTCATTCAAGCCTGATCCCCAGATATTCCCTGAGACGGTATATGTATGGGACACTCTTGCAAACAGGCTCAGGGAACTTGCATTCCTCAACAGGGGCATCAGGATCAGCCTCAAGGACGAACGCAATCCGAACGAGGTAAGGAGCGAGGAGTTCTGCTACGCGGGAGGAATAGTTGAATTCATAAAGCATCTCAACGCGAACAAGATCCCGCTGCATCCGAATGTGATTTACTTCAGCGGAAGCAAGGACGGAATCGACGTCGAACTGGCCATGCAGTACAATGACACTTTCACTGAGACCATATTCAGCTATACCAACAACATAAATACGATTGAAGGTGGAACCCACCTTTCAGGATTCCAGACCGCTCTCACCAGGACCATAAACAACTACGCCAAGAATTCAAACCAGTTCAAGAATGAGAAGCCTGTTACTGGAAATGATACACGTGAAGGACTCACTGCTGTAATCAGTGTGAAGGTTCCTGAACCACAGTTCGAAGGACAGACCAAGACGAAGCTCGGAAATGGTGAAGTCAAGGGAATAGTCGATTCTCTGGTCACTGACGGTCTTTCCGCATTCCTCGAGGAGAATCCGCAGACCGCGAAGGATGTCCTGAACAAATCCCTCACCGCCGCGCGCGCCAGGGAGGCCGCGAAGAAGGCACGTGAGCTTGTCCAGAGAAAAGGTGTCATGGATGGATTCTCGCTTCCTGGCAAGCTTTCCGACTGTTCTGAGAAGGATCCCGCGAAATGCGAGATATATATTGTCGAAGGTGATTCAGCCGGCGGTTCCGCAAAACAGGGACGGGACAGCAATTTCCAGGCTGTCCTTCCAATCCGAGGCAAACTGATAAACGTCGAGAAGGCGAGACTGGACAAGATCCTCCAGAACAAGGAAATCCAGTCACTGATAGCCGCAGTCGGATGCGGTGTCGGACAGGACGAATTCGACATCGCCAAGGCAAGATATCACCGCGTAGTGATTATGACAGATGCCGATGTCGACGGTTCTCACATCAGGACGCTCATCCTGACCTTCATATTCAGGCAGATGAAGCAGCTGATCGACGCGGGATACGTCTATATCGCAAAGCCCCCTCTGTTCAAGGTCAGGAAGCGCAAGAAGGAAAGATATATCGACACCGAGGAGCAGCTGGACAAGTATCTCATCGAGCTTGGGCTCGAGGAGGCGCAGGTCTTCAGGCTTCCGGAAAGGAAGATGGATGCAGAAGAGCTTTCCAAGTCAATAGAGCTTGTAAATTCTATCCAGCAGATTGCGACAGGATTGCAGCGTCATGCCATTGATCCCGAAAAATTCTTCAAGATGATCGAAAAGGGCAAGTTCCCTGTGGCGAAGATCATTGTAAGGGAGAACGACGGAACTATGTCCGAGAAGTTCGTTTATTCGGACAAGGAGGAGGCTGACGCCATATATGCCGCCGAGAAAAGGCTTGCCCCGCAGAGGGAGGATGATGTCTTTTCCCTAGAACCGGAAATCATTGACGAGGAAGGAAAGATCATACAGAGCAAGAGGGAACTGCACCCGAACATCGACGTTGTCACGATCTACGAGTCCAAGGCATGCGAGGATCTTGCGGCGAACCTCCTGAAATATGAGCTTGACATAAAGACGGTCTATTCCGGGGTCAGACCTATCTTCGAGATAGTCCTGAACGAGGAAAACAAGAAGATCCAGATAAGCTCCATCATCCAGCTCTTCGACGAGATAAAGAAGATCGGGCGGCAGGGTCTCTATATCCAACGCTACAAGGGTCTCGGCGAAATGAATGCCGAACAGCTCTGGGAGACTACGATGGATCCGAAACAGCGCAAGATGATAAGGGTCACAATGGAGGATGCCGTAGAGGCCGAGCGTATATTCACTCTTCTCATGGGAGATGAAGTGGATCCCCGCAGGGATTACATCGAGAAGCATGCGGCAACAGTGAAAGATCTGGACATCTGAAGGATCCGGATTTCTAACTTCATCAAATCTCACCTTCAAGGAAAGGAAAAGTCTTCTTATGGATGTCGAAGGTTTGTTTTTTGGCAAAGTTGACATGAACGAGGTTGCCGAGACCGGAGGAGGAACATTCCGGGCGGGGCATGACGGGATCAAGAGGATACTTGAGCCCAAGGACAAGAAGGTCTCGTTCCTGATTTACAACGACAAGGTTCTCGCCTATGTAAAATCCGCGATGGGATATCCGGCTATTTATCCTATGCTTCCCGTAAGGACTGAGGCGCCTGTCAAGGCGGTGCTCATGGACCTCGACGGAACGAGCGTGCGCAGCGAGAATTTCTGGATGTGGATAATTGAGAAGTCCACGGCATCCCTCCTTAAGAATCCCAAGTTCACACTTGAGGAGGACGATCTTCCCCATGTATCGGGACACAGCGTCTCCGAACACCTGAAATACTGCATAAAGAAGTATTGTCCGGACAAGACCGTGGAAGAGGCGAGGGAATATTATTTCGAGCATACCCGCAGGGAGATGAAGGAGATCATGGAAGGGCGTGGACGGACCGATGCGTTTGTGCCAAGTCCGCATCTGAAGGAATTCCTGCTTGAACTGAAGGGGCGTGGGATAAAGATCGGACTCGTGACTTCTGGACTTTTCGAGAAGGCATGGCCAGAGATTCTTTCAGCGTTCAAGACCCTTGACATGGGTGATCCCAAGCAGTTCTATGACGCGATAATAAGCGCTGGATATCCCCTGATGAAGGGAGAAGTCGGTACCCTCGGTGAACTTTCTCCTAAACCGCATCCATGGCTTTATGCTGAGACCGCCAGGGTCGGGCTGGGAATAGAATTCAAGGACAGGCACCGCGTGATCGGGATTGAGGACAGTTCCGCCGGAATAGTCTCGATCAGGCTTGCGGGATTCGCAGCCGTAGGCATAAAGGACGGGAACATAGAAGCGGCCGGAGTGAGAAGCCTTTGCTCCCATTATTGCGAGTCATTTGACGAGATCCTGAAGCTTAAGGACATATTCTGAGCCATTGTTATGAAAATTGCCGGGATTGGTATATATTCCGGCATATACGGAGGTTTTGAAGTTGACGAGATCCATCACAAGGCGTTTCGGCAAGTATTACAGTTCGATTGACAGGCTTTTCTTCATACTCCTGTCAATAATCGTTCTTGCCATGCTTTCGATACTGTTCTTCGTCCATAGGAACTTCCAGATAGAGAAGCTGAAGGCTTTCCAGAACGAGGCCTTCTATTCCGCCAAGATATATTCCGAGCTGATACAGTCGCATATTGTCAGGCTCAAGGAGAAGATCCTCCAGATATCCAATTCGCCTTCGATAATAAATCTTGATCCTGCAGGCCAGGCCATGATGATAGACCTGTACGACTTCCATAAGGAGAAGGATTTCGTCAAGGCGATTTCATTCATCTCGCCTGAGATGCAGCCACTGTTCTCGGTTCCATGGGACCTGTCGATAGAAACGGATGCCTCGGCGCAGAAGCATCTGCAGCTTGTGATGAAGGACAGAAGGCCTATGGTCAGCAACCCGTTCAACGTCTTCGAGGGATTCAGGGTGGTAGCCCTGTCGGTTCCGGTGTTTAGGAATTCGGAATATATTGGTTCAATATCCATGCTGATTGATTTCGATGCGTTATCCAAGTCGTATCTTGGCAAGGTGCAAGTCAGGGGCATTGGCAGGACCTGGATGATCGACAGCAACGGCAACGACATACTTATACCTGGCTTTTCCGACAAGATAACTTCCGTATCCCTGAAGACGGAGCTCAGGACTACGCTTCTGAAGCAGATGAGGGAGGAAAAGGAGGGGATGACCGTCTACAGCCTTGTTGAAAACCGCAAAGAGACCGACAGATATCTGTCCTACTGCAACATAAGCCTCGGAAGAAATCAGAATTGGTACGTCTGCATTGACGCCTCCATGAACGAGGTCAGTGAGGCGCTCCCGAGGTTTGAGTTCCTTGAATCCTATTGCCTGTATCCTGCGATAACCTTCCTTCTTATGGCCGGTTTCCTTGTGTTGGGATACGTGCTTGTCTCAAAGCATTATGCAGTGATGCTTGAAAAACAGCTTCTTCAGGCCCAGAAGATGGAGACCTCCACGATCTTCGTCAACGGCCTTGCACACGACTTCAACAACATCGTCCAGCTGATGAAAGGCCTGCCTTTCATGTTCAAGGAGAATGATGGCAGGGTCACTGAGAAGGACATCCTCCTGATAAAGGACATAACCGAGAGAGCCACGAAGGTGACCCATCAGCTTACGAACTACTACAAGAGGACTGCCGCAGAGGAGGTAACAGTCAATCTCAACAACTGTATTGAGAATACCGTGATGATCCTCCAGCGCCTTTTCGAGAAGAAGATAAGCATCAGGACGGAATTTGCGGATAACCTTCCGCTGTTCAAGTCTTCAATCTCGCAGATTGAACAGTTGCTCATGAACCTCAGCATCAATGCCAAGGATGCGATGCCCGACGGGGGAATTCTTACAATGAAGACCGAACTGATAGCCAAGGACGGTTCCGACATCCCGCTCAGGAAGCTCCGCCAGTGCCCGCATATACTTTTGACCGTATCCGATACCGGTATTGGAATGAACAAGGAGGTTCAGAAGAATATATTCGAACCCTTCTTCACCACCAAGGGTGCGAGCGGTACGGGAATAGGGCTGTCGACTGTTTTAATAATAGTAGACAACATGCATGGTTCCATCTTCATCGACAGCGAGGAGGGGAAAGGAACCAAGTTCATGATCTACATACCAGTTGAGGACGTTTGACCAATATGAAAAAAGTAAAAGTGCTTGTCATCACCGGTTTCGGCCTTAACTGCGAGGCTGAAACGTCTGCGGCATTCAAGGCGTGCGGTGCAGTACCTGAAAAGATACATCTCAACGATCTTCTTTCCGGATCCCGCGGTATGGACGAATTCCACATACTCGCATTCATCGGAGGATTTTCCTTCGGAGATCATCTGGGTTCCGGGACTGTGTTCGCCAACAAGATCAAATTCAGGATGCCGGAACAGCTTAAGAAATTCGTGGCTGACGGCAAGCTTGTCATCGGTATCTGCAACGGTTTCCAGACCCTCACACGCCTCGGACTTGTTCCGGCCCTTGATGGGGAATATCTGACTCAGCAGGCTGCTCTTGCGCACAACGATATCGGGACATTCAGGGATGACTGGGTACACCTCAGGGGGAATCCGAAATGCAAATGTATCTTCACGAAAGGAATCGACAGGCTTTTCCTTCCGATCAGGCACGGAGAAGGGAAGTTTGTCGCGGACGAAGATGTCCTTAAACGTATCGAGAAACAAAATCTCGTTGCTCTCCGGTACTGCGACGAGAAGGGGAATGTCAAATGCAAGTTCCCTCATAATCCGAACGGTTCGCTCAACAGTATCGCCGGGATCTGCGATGAGACCGGTAGGGTCTTCGGGCTGATGCCGCATCCCGAAGCGTATCTATCACCATATAATTCACCTTATTGGACGACTGAAAAGCTCAAGGGAAGGCTTCCGAAGGAAGGTCAGGGCATGGTCATATTCCGCAACGCAGTAAACTTCGCCGCCAGGAACCTGGTCTGAAATCCTTAGAAATGCAACCAGAGGGTATACGGAAAAATTCTTCTCTGATAACTCTGTGATTCACAATAATTATTTTTAAGATCCATGGAACACCGGAATACATCAGACTTCATCGACAGGCTGATCCACATGGAAGGGGTTAGTTTTCCAGAGCTTGTCCTGCGTCCCGATTCACTCGAATGTGAGATTGGAACGGCGAAACTTGTCATGTCACCTGCGGAATTCGCAGTCTTCTGGATGCTGGCGATCCGCTGCAAGAATTCACTGCCGCCAATAAACGGGATTCAGCTGATGCTCGAGGAGTTCAAGGCATTTTCAGATTCCATTTCATCCAGCGTCATGCCTGAGATAACCAATGTTGCGAAGTTCCCTGGCCGACCCGAGTCGTCTCAGGCAGGCGCAGATTTCACGGAGGATGATCTGAAGAAGACGATAGAGTCACTGTCTGAAAAGCTCAAATCTGTCTTGGATGAAAGCCATGGTCTCAAGTATATCCTTCCGGAAAAAGGCAACCAGTCTTTCAGCCTGATCATGCCGGCATCGAACATCTTCTGCCCTAGGAACTATTAGTCATAATATATATCGACTGAAAATG
>CAZRKP010000004.1:0-200200 GCA_964600895.1 uncultured Victivallis sp. | reverse complement strand
TAATGCACATCTCCGAAAAGAAGGTTTGCACAATGTGTGCCTCCGTGGCCTTGCTTTTGGGGATAATACCACATCCAAGGCTTTGCCCAGCCAAGATTGACGTACCGGGTCTCAAAATAATAGCCGGGCTGTCCCATTCCGCCGGGACCGTTCGCCCACCACGAGGCCTGTGCGTCTGCAAACCAGAATGACGTAGCGTTCAGGATGCTCATATTGACCTTGTCGGCTGGAAGAGTGGGCTTGGCCCTTCCTCCGCCCATGGCAGTGCTGATGGCATAAGTGGTCGAGAGTTCATATCGGGCATCTGAAACTTTATCGTTCTCCGGCATTATATACTGCGCCTGAGGACAGAGCATAATGGAATTTTTCAGGTTGCGCCAAGGATAACTCGGTGGATTTTTATAGTAAGGGCATTTCTTGAACCAGTATGACGATGAGATCTCCCAGTAGTAGTACGCCTTCATGGTGAGTTCATCATCGGTCTCCCTGCAACCGTTCGTGGGAGGAACACCATTCCAGTCCGTAGTATATTCCATTGCCCACATCCCTATCTGCCGGAGATTGGAGGCGCATTCGATGGTCCTCACGGAGTTCTTCGCCTTCTGCAGGACAGGAAGCAGCAGGGCCATTAGGACTAGGATTATAGCAATGACTATCAGGAGTTCGAGAATTGTGAAAAAGTTTTTGTGTGAAACTTGTAACTGGCAACTGATCACTTCCACATCCTCCAGAGATCGGCGTTGAGCACAACGTCTGTCCTGTTCAAAGTGGATACATGACCGTCTCCAAATGCAATGTTCGAGCTCCGGTTGTGGCGGTAGGCGATGGCAGCTGTTCCTCCCTGTGTCTCACTGACATATAAGTTAGATGCATCTTCCTGCAGCTTGAAATCCCATCCGCAGTCGGCAAAGAAAAGCTTGCTTTCAGGATTCTTAATCTCCGGCTGGCGGAATCCGGCATACATGGCGCTCCATGACCTGTATGCTCCGCCAGCACCTGCAGGATCCGGATCCGTCCTGTTATATCCGTATGAGAGATCCATCTGGCATACGTTGTTCTCCTTGACGTCGGCCAGAGCCCTTGTCGATTTTGGACAGGTATAGTCCACAGGCCAGTGATCATAGTAGTTGGTGTTCCATGGCTTTCCCGCCTCACCCCATTTGCTTTGGCGTCCGGTGGTATTTCCAAAACAGGTCCTGTATGCCTCATGGCGGTCCCAGGAAAGGCGTTCCCCGGAAGTGTCCGGGCGGAACTCCCATATTGGAGCATACCAGCTGCTGTTGTCAGAGGCATAGAGGTCATTTGCAAGCTGGAGTTGCTTCAGTATGCTCGAACAGATAATCAGCTTTGCATAATCCCTTGACTTGGCCAGTGCAGGCAGCAACATTGCAGCAAGGATTGCGATGATCGCAATTACGACCAACAGTTCGATCAATGTGAACGATCTGAGTTTCTTTTTCATAATCACCCCAAAAATTATGATATATGTGAAAAACGGATCAGAACTGAACTAAATTTTTGACTTCCACTGGCAATCCGGTGCTGATGGACTTGTTCGCCGCGATTCCGGTCAGTATCGACATTGCCCCGTCCACATGGGAAGCAGCCCTGTTGAGAGGATCTTTGGACTTGACACCAAATATGTCGTTCAACATCACCTTGTCCCCGCCACCATGTCCGCCATGAGCCTCCGGGATCGGAACAGAATATGGCTTTCCAAACATCGGATAGACAATGAGTTTCTTGCCGACTACCGCACCCTCGGCATTCCTATCGCCGCCTGCGTTAACATAGGACGCTTCTACAACATCAAGCTCCATCCTGCCTTTCGTGCCATTGAAGTTCACGCGGAATCCTTCCCAGGGTAGATAGGCATTGAGAGAATACGTCATTATTGCCTTGTTGTTGTATCTCACCATCACTCCCATCGTATCCTCGATGCTTATGCCGTCGCCGAATACGCTCTGGTCACGGAGATAGCCGTCCTCCTCCTCAGCATCAAGATATCTTCCCTTGAGTCCTGGACTCTTGGACATGTCGAGGGCAAAGGGATCATTTGAGGCATTCTTGTTTCCTGTGGCACGATAATAGAATTTAGTCTCACCGCGCTTTTCAGCATTGATCTTTCCATAGAACATCAGGTCGCCCATGGCAAAGACTGTCTTTGGCGAGCTTCCTAACCAGAAGTTGACCAAATCGAAGTGGTGGGTTGACTTATGGACCAGCAGTCCGCCGCTGTTCTTCTTGTCGCGGTGCCAGCGCCTGAAGTAGTCGGCACCATGCTTCGTGTTTAGAAGCCATTCGAAATGCACGGAGTTGATGTCTCCAATCGCCCCCTTCATGATCTGCTCTCGAGGAGCCGAATTGTGGGGAGCATAACGGTAGTTGAAAGTGACACGCAGGCTTTTCCCGGTTTTCTTGACAGTATCCAGGATCTCCTGGCACTTCTCCTCGTCGATGGTCATCGGCTTCTCGGATATCGCGTCGCATCCGAGTTCCATGGCGCGCTTGATGTAGACGTGATGAGTCCTGTCGATGCTGGTGACTATCACGCAGTCAGGTTTCTCCTTCTTGATCATCTGGTCGAATTCAGTATGCTTGTATGTCCTGAGCGGCTTTGCCTTGAATTTTTCCTTGAGCTGCCTGTTCGCAAAATCCATCCTTGTCTGGTTCATGTCGCAGAACGCCAGAAGCTCACAGGTATCCTTGAATGTAGTTGAGATCGCCTCATAGAACATTTCAGATCTTCCACCTAGACCAACCTGCACGTATATCTTCTTCTTCATTTCTCTTCCTCGTCTTTCATTGTTAAATAATTCTGTGTCATTTTTGTGTTTTATGGTCAAACATTATTTTCCAGCCTGGAACGGTGATGCCGGCAGTCCGTCTCCATTGAAGAGATTGCAGTCAGGACTGCTGTCCCAGCCATAACGGACGGATACCGGTTCCTTGACCTTGTCGCTGCTTACCATCACAATGTCATCTTTAATCAGCGCATCGGCCCAGACATACTTGCCATCAGTTCCAGCAATTGCAAAGCCTTTCAGCTTGTCCCCACCCTTTGCGGAAAGTCCTTTGGCATGGCTGAACTTTATGAATACCTTGTCGCCATCAACTTTCATGGATTCGAACATAGGTCCGGAATATTCGAGATCCTTTTCTCCATAACAGAAGTTTCGTGCAGCGAGAGAAAGCCTGCGTCCGACTTCCTGTTTGTTCTTGGGATGTATGTCGTTCACGTCGCCGATATCGATGATCACGGCCATTGCAGTATTCTTCAGAGACAGAGTCCTCCTCTGGGAATCCCTAAGTTCGGCCCAGTTGTTTTCCGTTGGTTCCGGCTTTCCAGGCATGTAATTGGCGAGTTGTACGAAATAGAACGGCATTTCCGGATTGCCGTGCGCCTCGCGCCAGGAATTTATCAGGAGTCCCATCGCCTTGTCATAATTCTTTGGCAGATCCTTCGTGTTGGCTTCACCTTGGTACCAGAGAGTTCCTTTAATGGCATAATTGTCTATCGGGGCAATCATGGCGTTATAGAGGGCTGTCGGAAGGTCTGAGGGTCTTGGCATGTAGAAAGGAGGCTTCGCAGGTGCATATTCCTGCTCCACTTTGAACAGCCATTTTCCGGCAAGAGTGGTTCCATCCTTGTCTCCGGCAAACACCATCTTGAAATTCTTCGAATCTCCATTGGTAGTGCCACCGGCACCGATCGGATTGAAGAACCTTATTGCAATTACATTCTTTCCGGCCTTCACAGATTTGCCAGGAACCTTCGCGTTGACCTTCCTGTTGTCTAATGACCTGTCTGAGCCGTTGATCTTTTCGCCGTTGAAGTAAACTGTCACGCCATCGGTGATCCTGTCAAGGATAATGCTCAAGTCGGTTCCGGCCTTGCCAGCTTCAATGTCGATATTTCGCCTTACCCAGACAACACCGTCGAAATCCTTGCCGTTCAACTTCTCTATTGACTGCGGCATCTTTCCTTCCTTCCAGTCCTTAGTATCCGTTTCCGGTTTCGCCCAACCTTCGGTCTCGCCCTTGTTTCCTGCATCCTTGCAGACGACGGCCTCGAGGGTCTTTGTCCTGAATTCATTATAGGTCTTGGCATCAGTGTATTTGTCGGCTTCAAACGCGAGCGGTTTGCTGATATCGGTGTTTCCCTCGAGCGATTTCTTGGGAATCCAGGCCTGGATCGGAGTTCCTCCCCAGGATGAGTTTATAAGACCGACCGGAACATTATACTTCTTATGGATCTCCCTGCCGAAGAAATAGAGAACTGCAGAAAATCCCTTCACTGTATCCGGCGCGCTGACAACCCATTTGCCCTGGACATCATCCTGTGGGGCGCTTGAGATCGCCTTGGTCACTGTAAAATGGCGGATCTTCGGATAATTTGCCTCCTTCGCTTCGGCATCAGGATTCATGGAGTTTCCTACGATCATCTCCATGTTGGACTGTCCGGATCCGAGCCAGACCTCTCCGACGAGGACATTCTTGACTTCTATCTTGTTCTTGCCGCTAACTGTCAGTACCTTGTTTTCAGAAACGGCCTTCATGGGATCCAGTTCGGTGCTCCATTTGCCGTCCTTGTCAGCCACCGCATCCTTGCTTTGACCCACAAAAGAGACGTTCACCTTCTCGCCCGGATCGGCCTTGCCCCAGATCTTCGTCTTGACATCCGCCTGCAGGACCATGTTATCTGAGATGATCGCCGGCAGTTTTACATCTGCGAGGACAATTGACGAAATGACTGCGAACATCGCAGCTCCCAGCGCAAACTTCAGAATCCTTGACATTATCAACTCCTTAATTTTTTTACCACAGAGACACAGGGGCACGGAGGATATCATATATATTAAATACTTAAAAACAAATTTCCCCCGTGGACCATGTGGTTCATGATTTCTTCATCCTGGTTATGAGCTTTGAAACATCGGCGACATATATCTGCCTTGTTCCGTCATGCGAAGAATCGAAGCAGACCTTCATGCCGTCACGGCTCCACCTTGGATGCAGGTCGCATCTCGCCTGGGTTATCCACGGTTCGGAATGGAATCTTCCGAGCTCGAAAAGATCATTGTTCCTGTCGTTGTAGAGCATGAGCATCCTCTTGCTGTCGCCGCGGGAGTAAGTGTCCGTCAACATTACACTGCCGTTGTGCGCGAATGAACAGTGACCGTCGCCAAAACTGGAAAGTTCGTCGGTGCCATACTGTTTGACTTCATCTGAACAGTCCGTGAAAAGAAAATATTTCCAGCCGGGATTCTCGCTCCGCGCCGCAAAGGCGATCACATGATTGCTGTCCTTCCAGTCGAAATGGCTTGTGAAGTCATTTTCGTTGAGGAGGCAGATGTTTCCGCCGTCAATGTCCGCCGTGTAGAGACGCGTAATATGGGTGGCATCGAGATCCTCCCTCTTCTTGTATCTGTGCAGGAAGATGAACCGTTTGTCATCCTGCGAGAACTGGAGGTGGTTGAACCTGTGCATCTTTCCGTCCATTCGCGGTTCATGCTTGATCTCCGCGATCTGTGCGGTGGAGATGATGAGCCTGCTGTTACCGGTCTCGTTGTTCATCCAGAATATGCCGTCGTCCTTCGGGACAAGCTCCTTGTCGAAAGGATCTGTTATGCCTTCGTATCCATAGCCAGGCCTGAGTGTGGCCAGACGGGAGAAGTTTATGCTCATCGACCATTTGCCGTTCCTGCTGACAGCTGCAACCGGACGCGGAAGGACGCGTTCCTTGCCATTGCGGATGTTCTTGATCACGCACACATATTGGCCGCCCTGGTTGTCGTTGTACATGATCGTGCCCTCTGGTTCCAGAGGATACCACTGGAGCATTGCGCCCTGCTGCCAGCTCCAGGCGCGTGTCTCCGCGATTTTCTCATATTTCCCAGTGGACTCTTCGATGACTCCGATTTCCGCCTTGTCGTCCTTGGTCAGGGGCCTGTTGGTGAAATCGATCCTGTGTGCGAGTATCAGGCCCTGCGACTTGTTCCAGCAGTGCTTGTCGTAGTAACCGAAATAATGGTGATGCGGCCCTTTCGTAAGGGCCCGGACTTCTATGTCAGCCTTTTGCATTTATTATCCCTTTATATTTTCAAACACAGACCACACAGAAAATAAAAAAGAAATCATATCTTTGAATTTCATATATAATCTCCTTCTGTGTATTCCGTGTGTTCTGTGGTCATGTTTTCTTTCTGGTTGTGCTTTCCCTTATGATCAGAGACGAATTGAACGTTACCCTTTGTATTGATTTCTTCGTTTGTTTCTGTTTCAGCCTTGAGACCATCAGATCTGCAAGGGCGGTTGAAATTTCCTCGATCGGCTGCTCCCAGACCGTTACCGGAGGATAAGAATATCGTGGGATGTCCGAATCGCTGATAGATGCGACTGCAATGTCGGACGGAATCTTCAGCCCTGAATCCCTGATGGCCTTCATCACGCCGGGCAGCTTGTTGTTCGACTGTGCGATGATCGCATCAAAAGTTCCAGGATTCCTGTCAAGAAGTTCCTTTGTGATTGCATATGCGGCTTCAGCATTGTTGGCGCAGGGGATCGCGGATTCGCGGGTGAATTCGATTCCAAGATCTTTTATGGTTTTGAGAAAATCGGCAGAGGTGCCGGAGCAAGTGCCATTCCTTATGTGGACCGAGATCGCTCCGCCGATGATGCCGATCTTCCTGCATCCCTGTTCGTAGAGATGCTGGCAGAGGATCTTGTAGCCGGAGGATATGTCTATGCCAACAGAGTCAAAATTCAGCTCTTCAGGATTAATGTCAACCGCGCGGAAGACAATGGGAAAACCGGACTTCTTCAGCTTTGCGTATGTACTCTTTATTCCATCGTCATAATACATGCTTATTATTCCGTCGATCTGCCTGTTGAAGCATCTGGATACGGCTTCATCCTGGAAACGGCCGCAGAAAGGGGAGACGTTTAAAGAGTGCTCCTTGAGCCTTGCTGTAATAAATTCGATATATTGAGCGAAGATGACGTCGGAGAAGTATGGAATGAACACACCTACGGTGTCGCTTTTTCCTTTGACAAGTGATCTGGCGGCAATGTTCGGAGTGTATTTCAGCTTTTCGGCGGTGGAGATTATCTTGTCATAGGTTTTCTGGCTGACCCGCTGGGGCTGTCTGTTGAGGACCCTGGAGACGGTGGAGATCGCGACCCCTGAAATCCTGCTGATCTCCTTTAAAGTTGCAGCCATTTCCCGATCCTTTCCAGACGTTTAAATGCACGATATGAGCAAACGTTTGCTCATAATCTACAAGCGAAGCAGGGCTTGTCAAGGGGAAATTCATTGAAAATTCAATTATATATTCTCGCACTGAGCCAGCCGGCGATGAACGCCGCCTGCTTCTCACGGATGTGCTCATGGAAATGCACATGGTCGCAGTAGGGGGCATCACCAAGGTTCACGGTGAAAGTGTTCAAATCTATCACAGGAATGCTTGCATCCTTCATGATCTTGTCCGCCGCTTCGTTATATGCCTTGCAGTCTGCGGAGAATCTGTGGAATTCCATCTTCGGACGGATGTTGTGCACCTTCTCGTCGCATGGAGTCGTCCTGATCCAGACCAGCTTCGTCTTCATCTTTGCCACAAGAGTGACAATTTCTTTCAAGTTCTTCCTGTAGTCCTCGATCGGCACCTGTTTTTTTCCGGTCTTGGGATCAGTCTTGATGTCGTGGAGCCCGCAGTTCAGGAGAATCAAGTCGGCATCTATCCATCCAGCCTTGGACTTGGCCTTCAGGAATGTCAGCACCATGGAGGAATCACCGCCATTGGCGCCGACAGGCTTGTCAAGGTTCAGCAAAGCCTCGTCCTCGCCTTCCTTGCGGGAATAATCAATGACTCCGCTGAGATACTTCTTGAGGTAAGGACCGTACTGTATGGATATGCTGTCGCCTATTACATAAATTTTCATTTTACTGCTCTCCCTTTTTCTAAAAGGAATATGGAACAGGAAATGAAAATATCAATTATCCTTCTGTGTCATCTGTGTGCTCTATGGTTAAATGGCATTCTTTGCTCCGACGACATCCATCGCGATCTCGGCCCATTTCGTGAGGCGCTGAGGTTCGTATTTCACGGTGCTGATATCCTTCAGGATCAGTTCGAGTGGACATCCATGCTTCTCGCAGATGTTGCGGGTGGTCGTCAGTTCCTTCCTGACAAGATCCGGATCAAATTTTTCGAATGCCACCAATGCCGGATTCGGCTTGCGGGAATAGACATACTGGTTTTTAATTTCGGAAGCACCACGTTCCTCGTTCACCCAAGGGCTCATGGAGACCTTGCGGACGTTCGGAATCATGCGTACTTCGTTCATCTTGCCGTCAAGCGGATCGCAGCAGCCATAATAGACAAGACCGAAACGCGCGCAGATCCTGCTCGTGTAATCGACCTCGTATTCCTTGAACATGTCAGGAGAGACAGTGGAGAACATCTGGGCAAGTCCGAACATCCAGATATCCTTTGTGCGCGGCTTCTCTGGATTGTATCCGGGGGCCGGCAGGTCATCTGTGTATGCCCCGGTGCAGTGGATCAGGCTCTGCTGTCCGCAGAGAAGCCCCTGGCTCTCCAACTGATCCAGCATGCTCAGGTATCCGTCGGTCATGCGGCCAACCAGCTTATGCATGAATTCCGGACGGTCGATCAATGCATACAAAGCGTTTTCAACCCCCATCCAATGGCTGATGGGATCCCAGATTGACAGATAAAGATCCATTCCCCACGGCTTGACTTCAAGCAGACCGTCGAAAAGCTCATGTGCCACTGCAAGTCTGCGTTTGGTCTCGTTTGCATCGTGGCTGATCTGCGGACATTTCACCTTTTCCAGATCATCGTCTGTCTCAAACTGATTCGCATAAGAATGGCTCACAACGGAGTTTGTGGAATCGGTCTTTACGGTATGCTCCTCGACCCGGATGCCAAATCCGGAGTTGCTGATTGCCTTGGGTATTCGTATGAATGGTTCGACTACCATGTCCACGCGGAAATGCTTCCACTGATAAAGAATACGCCTTAGCTGATCCTCATAACCACGGCATTCCTTGTCGGTACATCGGAGAGTCAGTTCATCATTGACGTTCATCTCGTTCCAGCAGACCTGGTCGATCATAACCATCGGGCGTTCCGGCTTCTTCGCATTGAGCTTCCGCCACAGCTTTTTCTTCTCCTCCTGCACCGGTAACGCTGCGATCTTCGCAAGTTCTGCCGCCAATCCGCGTATTATCGAAACATCCTGCTTATTCAACATAACAAACCTCCGCTTTTATGATATTATATTAGTTCATCATATTAGGAATACTTGTGCTATATTGATATTTACTTTTACTAAAATGATGTTTTTACTTTTCAAAAATTGAATTGTTCGTGAGTTTAACGGCATATTATCAGAGTGGCAGACATTGGGGGCAGGACATATTCGAATTGGTTTTTGGCTATGTTATCTTTTGTTAAGGGTTTTATCTCCGAAGATTCTGAATTGAAACCATATGATTCGTATGTCCTGTAATCTGTCTTTCCTTGGATCTTGAACTTTCCGTTGATTAAGTCTTTCTGACTTTTGTTTAAAACTATAATCCATAAGGTGCCCGTTTTTTTGGAATCGAGCGATGCGTAAATAGAAGTTTTGGCGATGTCTGGTGTCTGGGCGGAGACTTCGGTGTCGCCGAAGGCAGCCCCTTTGCCATCATAGTTGCGATAGATCTTGAATGCAGCCTTGTTATAAGGTTTCATTTGCTCAAAATAATTTGCCGAGAAAACTCCTTCACGTCCGAAGATTCCCAGCACATCGACTTGTGCTAAGCCTCCGGAAACATGATCTCCGGCTCCATAGTCGTATTCGCTGAATCCCATCTTTGTTCCAGGATAATATTTCCTGATGTTTTCCCTGACCCAGGGGATAAGACAGATTGGACGACCATTCGTGAAATCTTTTGTGATCCATGAATCTTCAACGTAGTCGGGATCCCAGAGGCTGCGCGGTGCCTGGAGACGTGCTTCAACCGATTTCTCAGAAGTGTTGCCTTGATTGATGCGTTTGCCTCCGCCCATCGCTTCTGGATACCAATGGAGATCGAGTACATGCACTAGTCGTTTTCCGTGCCGTGTTTCAAGGGATTTCATCTGATCCAGATAAAACCCGACAAACGAACCGAATTTTGCATTGAGCTCCTTCGATTCAGGAGCTTCCTGAAGATTCTGGTATGCCAGCCAGCCATAAAGCACGGGACCAAGAAGAATTGCACTGGGATCTACCTTAAGGACACTGCTGGCACAGTCTTCAGTCTTCTTCACAAGCTCATAATATCCTGTCTTCTTCTGATGGATGAGCGGATGTGTGGTGGGCCATAAGGCAGGTTCGTTATCCAAACAGTAGAATCTCACTCCTCCCTTGTCTGCAGGACCATAGGTCTTGACGAGGAAGTTCACGAATTCATCCATGTATACGGTGTTGTCATTAAGATCCGGAGTCATGGTATAGGGAGCGTTCTTGCTGAACAGCACCTCCTTCCAGCGTTTTGAAGGGGCAGCATCCTTTTCCTTTACGGCTCCAAGTTTGTCCGCTGAGACATAGCCAGCCATCTGAAGAGTAAGCATGGACTCAACGCCTTCTTTTCGGTTCTTGTCGACAAATTTTGTTATCGCAGTTCCGGCCCCGTCACCATTGCCGAATTTCAAATGATCTGTGGAGAGCCAGTCGTCTGATACGCTATGCCAGTCGGTTCCGGCATTCGAGGCGTTGTTTTCCCAGTTGTAGGCTGTGAGGCGATTGCCTCCGAGCCGCTTGACGGTGATGCCGGTGCCTTCCGTATCTCCGATATTTGCTCCGTATATGTAAGGACTTATCGGACCGGTTACCTGGTCGGGATTGATGCTGAAATCCATGTCGGCGGAATTAGCCGCAACTGCAAATAGTAGAAGTAGCATGATCCTGTATATCATCAGGGCTCCTTGCCATGTGAAATGATTTAAAGATAAGGGTAGTGCGAAGTTACTTTTTTTCAAAGGTCTCCTTTCATGGATACATGATGGCGTATTATGCATAGTATATGGTCATAAATGCGTTGATTTAGTTTTAATACGCCATATTTTAACGTTAATTAATTAAAGATCTATATGGATTAGCCTGATTTAAAATAGGAGATGCAATGAGTAAAAAGATATCAACGAGCGATAAAAAAATTTCCACAGATTTCTGCGTGGTCGGAGGAGGAATGGCGGGACTCTGTGCGGCACTTGCCGCAGCCCGGAACGGTATAAAGACAGTTCTTTTGCAAGACAGGCCTGTCCTCGGAGGAAACGCTTCAAGCGAGATCCGCATGTGGATATGCGGTGCCGACAAGGATAAACCGAATACCGAGGATGTCCGTGAGGCCGGCATACTGGAGGAACTCCAGATAGAAAACTATTACCTGAATCCACGCCTTATCTATACGGTATGGGACCATGTCCTCTATGGAAAATGCATGGATCAGGAAAACCTTACGGTCGTCCTAAACTGTGCGGTCTATGATCTGAGCCTTGACAAAGCAGGGAAAAACATCAAAAGTGTCAAGGCCTGGCACCTGGTAGAGCAGTGTAACTACGAGGTGGAAGCCAAAATCTTTTCGGATTGTTCTGGAGATTCCATCTTACGGCTGTCCGGAGCCCTGTATCGCCTTGGCCGCGAGGCCCGCTCGGAATTCAACGAATCCCATGCCCCTGAAAAGGCAGATGGAAAGACAATGGGAAATTCAATATTGATACAATTGCGCCATACAGACACGCATACTCCATTCATAGCTCCCGACTGGGCGAACCATTATGAGGAAAAGGATCTGCCGAACCGGGCAAACAAAGGGCTCTCTTGGACAAACTTCTGGTGGCTGGAGATCGGAGGTGTTAACGACACGATCAAGGATGCCGACGCCATCCGAGATGAACTCCTCAAGATAGCATATGGTGTCTGGGCCTTCATAAAGAACCATCCCGATGGAAGAGGACATAACTGGGAACTGGACTGGATCGGATCTCTTCCCGGCAAGAGGGAGAACGTCCGGTATGTCGGAGATCATATCCTGACTCAGAACGATGTTGAAGCCGGAGGCCGTTTCGAGGATATTGTAGCCTATGGAGGCTGGCCGATGGACGACCATCATCCTGAAGGTATCAAGCATCCTGGACAGCCGACAGTTTTCAATCCATCGCCTTCCCCATACGGCATCCCATACAGATGCCTATATTCGAAAAACATCGACAACCTGATGTTCGCAGGAAGGAATATTTCCGCAACGCACATGGCGATGAGTTCGACACGTGTCATGGCCACCTGCGCCCTTATGGGACAGGCTGTCGGAACTGCGGCAGCGATTGCCGTAAAAACATCGCTGACCCCGAGGGGAATATACGAGAAGAAAATCGGTGAACTCCAGGATCTCCTGATTGAGCAGGACTGTTATCTGCCGGGACATGCCAGGAAAATTCCAGCTCTGACAAAGAAGGCGTCTGTTTCCGTATCAAACGGTTCACCTGATAATCTCCTTAACGGTATTGAAAGGCCCCTTGCGGGTAAAGACAACGGCTGGTGGGGCGGCGAGAATGATACAATCACCTTGACCTGGCAAAATGAGGTCAAGGCCAAACGCGTCAGGATCGTGTTTGACAGCGACTTCTCTTTATTCAAACGTTTGCGCTGCAACTATCCTGACAAATATCCTCCAGTCAAGATGCCTGCGATGCTCGCAAGGGATTTTGATGTAGATATATGCTGTAAAGGTAAATGGAAGACAGTATGCAGTAATAAGAATAACCGTCGCCGGCTGGTAATGCTCGATTTACCGCAGGAACCTATGACGGGATGCCGTCTGCGTTTGAAATCTGCATGGGGTGGAGGTAAGATGCATATCTACAGCTTCGAAGCTATATGATCAGTCAGTTCCTAGAGGGATCAGACATATAAGCGGAACAGGTTTGAAAGGGCGGAGACATGAGAACACAGAGAGTATTAGAACCATGCCTGACGATGTCAGACATGTGTAGAATGAAGAAGCATTCGAATTTTACTCTGATCGAACTACTTGTGGTGATCGCAATCATCGCGATCCTTGCATCCCTGCTCCTTCCGGCATTGAATTCGGCGAGGACAATGGCTCGCCGGGTCGCATGTGCATCAAATATCCGCCAGTGTGTTATTGCCTGTGTGACATATGCCGGCGACAACCAGGACTATCTGCCTCCAGGATTGAATTCTACAGTTTATGATCCGGCAATTTTCTATTACGCCTTGTCCACACCCCCGTATGATCTAAGGAACTATGTGAGGGATTATCTCGGAAATGCAGAGGCATGGAAGTGCGAAGCTCTTCCTTTGGCAGCATCGATGATGGATTCAAGGAATACCCGTAACGCTTGCTACTCGACATTCTTCTATTTTCCCAACAACCCGCCTTCCTTTTATGGCACTCCGGCTCCAGTCCTGTTGAGGGCTGCCAAAAAACCGGATTTGCAGGTCTTAATGCAGGACCGGGTCGATAACTTCATGGGAGGCAGCTTCAACCATGGTGTCTCACCTGCGCAGTTGTTCGACAGCAAAGTCGACAATCCATCCTCAACACGTTATATCGGTCCGTTGCCATGCTGCCACGGGGCAAATCTGGGCTTCTACGATGGTCATGTCAGCTGGACGCCTTTCAACTCGCTTGAGGATTCAGGCACCACGGGTGGCGGTGGCGTTATCATCTACTCCCAGCTCCCTTGATACTTCCGGAAATACCAGGCTGTATTTCATGGGCTTAATTGAAACATGAGGAACAGCAGACGCCACAAATTACCTTGAGTATGACGAATAAACCGCTATATTCCCGAGCCATATATCAGGAGGATTATGCGGTCTGTCAAATTGGAAGGAAAATGGAAATTTGCTTTTGAGGATCCTATAACGGGCAAGCAACACTGGCTTGATGCCGCCGTGCCGGGGAATGTGGCAGTGGATCTGGTTCGGGAGGGGATAATTCCGGATCCGTACATTGGAAATAATTCCCTGCTGACTTACAAATGGGAACGGACAGATTTCACATATCACACCTCATTTACCGCGCCGGAGATAGGCAAGAACGAGAAGCTCGAACTTGTCTTCGAGGGAATTGACACTGTCGCCACGATCAAGCTTGACGGAAAAAAGATTGCGTTTGTCGAGAACATGTTCATCCCGCATACCGTCGACATCACCGATGCCGTAAAGAACGGCAGGAAGAATCATGAGCTCTCCATCGAGATCCACAACATCATGGATTACTCTGCAGCCCGAGTGAAGAAATGGGGTATGAGCGCGTTCGAGTTCTGCCACATGCCCGTCTACGAGGTTATATATGCGAGAAAGGCCCAGCATATGTTCGGATGGGACATCGCCCCGCGCATCCTTTTCGGCGGGATCTGGCGTCAGGCGTCTTTGCGCATCCGCGCCGCCGCCGAAATAGTTCCAGAGGACTTCTATTTTGCCGTAATGGATATCGACTCGGAGAAGAAATCCGCCAAGGTGGAGATCAGTTGGGGAGTTTCGTTTGATCCGGATACGGATTGGAACGACTATTCACTTGTCGTCAAGGGCGCCTGCAAGAACAGCAAGTTCGAACGCAAGGCGGAACTCCGGTTTACACATGGCAAGATGTGCTTTGACATTGAGAATGCGAAGCTTTGGTGGCCTGCCGGATACGGCGAACAGAACCTTTATGACATCGCTATCGTCCTGCAGCACAAGGGCAAGGCTGTAGACACATATAAGACTCGCGTCGGGATCCGCACCGTGAAGCTGGACATCAATTCCGATCTCAAGAACGTCAAGAACAACCGTTTTGCATTCTATGTCAACGACGTCCTGATCCATGTTCACGGCAGCAACTGGGTGCCGGTGGACGCATTGCATTCATGCGACGAGAAGCGCATTCCGAGGATCCTCAAGATGTGGCAGGAGACTAACTGCAACATCATCCGCGTCTGGGGTGGGGGAGTCTACGAGGATCACAAATTCTTTGATATCTGCGATGAATACGGACTGCTTGTCTGGCAGGATTTCATGTTCGGATGTTCGCGATATCCGCAGAACGACGAATTCCTTTCGCAGGTGAAACACGAGGCAGAGATCATCGTCAGGAAACTTCGCAACCATGCATCACTCGCTGTCTGGGCCGGAGACAATGAGATCGATGCCACCTTCGAATGGCGCGGTCCCCGCACTATGACTCCATCACAGAACAAGATATCCAGAGTCGTATTGAAGGATGTGGTGAGCTACCATGATCCATATCGCCCCTATCTTCCGAGCTCTCCGTATATCCCCGACGAATTCTTCCTTGCCGGATCGAGCGCCACTCCGGAACAGCATCTCTGGGGTCCACGCGGCTATTTCAAGGCCGACTTCTACGCGAAGAACACTGCGAAGTTCGCAAGCGAGATCGGCTATCACGGGATGCCTGCGAAGAAGAGCATGATGAAGTTCCTTTCGAAGGACAAGGTCTGGGGCTCGTACAACAACGACGAATGGATAGTCCATGCCGCAGGGCTCACAGGAAAGGCCGACGGACCTATGGGCGGAAGGAATTACCTGATGTCGAACCAGGTGAAGCACCTTTTCGGCACGTCCGTAGATATGGACAATATAGACGATTTCATACTGGCCTCGCAGATAACGCAGGCAGAAGCGAAGAAATATTTTGTCGAGATGTTCCGTGCCGGAAAACCAGATCGTACCGGGATCATCTGGTGGAACATGATCGACTGCTGGCCCCAGTTCTCCGATGCAATTGTCGACTACTACTATGAAAAGAAACTGGCGTACAACTATCTTGCACGGACTCAATTGCCGGTTGCGCTGATGGTTTCAGAGGAGTCAGGATCTTTGGAGATCGTCGCAGTGAACGACACTCTTAAGGAGGAGAGGGGGGCTTGGTCCCTCACCGATATCTCAACCTCAAAGGTCCTAGCTTCCGGCAATTATGTGATGGAGCCGAACGGAAAGTCATTCCTTGGGAAGATTCCGCGCAGCAAGTCATTGCAGTTTCTCCTGATGCAGTGGAAATACAACGGGGCTAACCGCTACAACCACTACATAAACGGCGAAGCGCCCTGGGATTTCAACCTATACCGGCAGACCATGAAAAAGTTCGCCTGATCTGTGGAAAATCGGCCAGGGAGTTTTATAGTTACATGCCTTGATACGACCATTTACAAAGGAAACTTCCTTATATGGACGATAAGAACATATCCCAGTTGCAGGAAGCTCTCAAGCTATCACCCGACAATATTCCACTTAGGAAATATCTCGCAGAGCTTCTGCTGAAGGCCATGCGTTTTGAGGATGCTGAAAAGGAATTCAAGTCGATCCTTGCAACCAAGCCTTCCGACTGTGACGCGAAAGCAGGTCTTGCCAGGGCAAGTCATTCGCTCGGAAAGACGAATGTCGCACTGGTGCTGATGGAAGACATTATGGGCGTAGGCGAATTGAGCCCTGAACTAAAGATATTCTATTCAAGATTGCTACTGGAATCAGGACAGACCAGGGAAGCCCTTCAGATATATGAAGCAGCTGTAAAGGATTCACCGGAACTCAAGGACGATAATCTTTTCGAACAGCTGAAGCTTGACAACGCCGGTGAAAAACCTTCTTCAGCACCGGCAGCAAAGGCCGGGGGAAGGCCGTTTGACAAAGGTATGATTGCGGAAACATCCGATGGAAGCTGGCAGGAGGGACCCGGACAGCATGGCAAGGAGGAAGATGAGATTTCTGGCCTCATGGAAAAACCTGACATAAACTTCTCGCATGTAGGTGGGATGGAAAAGATCAAGGAGGAGATCCGGATGAAGATCATCCTTCCTTTCACTAACAAGTCACTATACGAGGCATATGGAAAGAAGGCAGGAGGTGGAATTCTCCTCTACGGTCCTCCCGGCTGCGGGAAAACATATCTTGCCAAGGCGACAGCCGGTGAAATAAAAGCTTCTTTCATTTCCGTCGGGCTCAATGATGTGTTGGACATGTGGATAGGTCAGAGCGAACAGAAGCTCCACCAGATTTTCGAACAGGCGAGGCGCATGAAACCTGCGGTCCTGTTCTTCGACGAAGTTGACGCCCTCGGAGCAAGCCGTTCAGATATGAAGAAGAGCGCCGGACGCCACCTGATAAACCAGTTCCTGTCGGAACTCGACGGAATAGGCAGCAACAACGAAGGAGTCCTGATTCTCGCTGCGACTAACACTCCATGGCATCTGGACAGCGCATTCAGGAGGCCGGGCCGTTTCGACAGGATAATATTCGTGCCCCCGCCGGACGAGGAGGCTCGTGCCGTCATCTTGGATATTATGCTCAAGGACAAGCCGAAGTCCGGAATAGACACTAAAAAACTTGCTTCCAGGTTCAACAAGTTTTCAGGTGCGGACCTAAGGGCTGTAATAGATCAGGCGATAGAGATGAAGCTGAAGGCCGCAATGAAGACCGGTATTCCGGAACCGCTGTCGCAGAACGATCTTGCAGGTGCCGTCAAGTCGGTCAGACCTTCGACAGATGAGTGGTTCTCAACCGCAAGGAACTACGCCCTATACGCGAATGAGGCAGGTCTTTACGATGAGATACTGCAATATCTGGGCATAAGACGATGAATACCCATTTCCAGCGCGGACAGGTGCTGTTCGAACAGTCCAAATATGAGCTTGCCGCCAAGGAGTTCATGCTGGATCTTGCCGATGATCCCGATTGTTCATCAACCCACATCATGATTGCCCTGTGCCTGTCGGAGATGGAAAAATACGATGAGGCGCTTGAGCATGCCAAAAAGGCTGTCACCCTTGAACCCGACAGCGATCTGGCGCACCGTGTGATTTCCGGGGTATATATACAAAAGGATGACTATAAGAAGGCCTTGTCCCATGCCGAAGAAGCGATAAGGATAGATCCTGAGGATGATTCAAACTGGCAGTCCAAGGCGAATGTACATCTCGGGCGCAAGGACTGGAATGACTGTGTTGATGCCTGTGACAAGGCCCTTGCGATCAATCCGGAAAACGTAGGCTGCCGGAACTTCAAGGCGATTGCCCTCAACAATCTCGGGCGCAAGGATGAAGCGGCTGAAGTGACAGAAGGTTCGCTGCAAAACGATCCGGAAGGGAGCTTTACCCATGCAAGCACCGGGTGGACCTGTCTCCACAGGAATGATCCGGCAAAGGCGCTGGAACATTTCAAGGAGGCATTGAGATTCAATCCGCACAACGAATATGCAAGGATAGGACTTGTCGAGGCGCTCAAGGCGAAAAATTTCATATATTCCCTCTTCCTGAGGTATTTCCTCTGGATTGGCTCCCTGAAGGCGAGATACCAGTGGTTCTTCTTCATCGGAATCATCGTGGTGGTGAACCTCCTCAACGCAGTGTCTGCAAAACGCCCTGATCTCCTCCCTTATGCCCAGGGGGTGTCGATGCTCTATTTTCTTTTCGTATTGTCGGCGTGGACGGCATCGCCGTTTTTCGACATGCTTCTCCTATTCCATCCCGAAGGCAGATACGCACTGGACAAAAAACAGAAGATCACGGCATGGGTGCTTGCCCTGACACTTGCATTCGCCCTGATCACCGCCTTCTATCCCATCATGATGGGGGCATCATACTACTTCTGGTTTTTCGTGATTCCGTTCTTCCTTGTTTTTCCAATGATGACAGCCTGTTCGAGCAGGCCCGGGCTTCCAAGGACTTTTACTGTCGCCTATGCAGCCTTGATGCTTATTCTGCTCATAGCCGTGATATACTTCCTGCAGTTCAATTTACTCAAGACCTATGCCTGGGGATGCATGCTGATAACGTTCATTGCAAGCTTCGTACAGGAAAAATAAGCGGCTTCCGCAATCAGATGAAAAAATATAAAACATCGAAATTCAATGTCGTGGATTTTGGCGCCATCGGTGACGGCAAGTCACTCGATACGAATGCCGTCAATAAGGCTATCCAGGCTTGCTCTGCAAAGGGCGGTGGACTCGTAGTGTTTCCGCCGGGAAAATATCTCTCCGGAACGGTAATATTGAAAAGCGGTGTCTCATTATTTTTGGAAGCAGGAGCAAGGTTGCTTGGTACATCTGATCTTGTAAAATATAAAAACCATGTCGGGCTGAATAAAAAATCAAAGGATTCTCCATGGCACAATGCCTTGATACTCGGTGTCGGTGTGGAGAACGTGAGCATACTGGGTGATGGCATCATAGACGGCCAGAAGGTCTTCAATCCGAACGGCGAGGAAAAGATGAGAGGACCGCACACTGTCCTCTTTGCCGGTTCGAAAAATATCAGTATCAGAGACATCTCTGTGACGGATTCTGCGAATTACGCAGTTATGATCCTTGGATGCGATGACACCGAGGTGAGGGATGTAAAGATCACCGGCGGATGGGACGGAGTGCACTTCCGTGGCTTAGAAGGGAAACCATGCCGTAACCTGTCGATCCTTGACTGTCATTTCTATACGGGAGACGATTCGATAGCCGGTTGCTATGCTGAAAATCTGCTGATCAGGAACTGCATAATCAACTCCTCATGCAACGGAATCAGGATCATAGGGCCTGTTTCACATGGAATAATCCAAAATTGTCTTTTCTTCGGACCTGGCAGGCAACCGCACAGGACGACCGACCGGCACAATATGCTGTCGGGGATAATCCTGCAGCCGGGTGCCTAGTCTCCTTTCGAAGGTCCTCTTGAAGACATAATCATTGTGGACAACACCATGAAAAACGTGGCTTCCCCGGTTACGATCTGGCTCAAGGACCGCGGAAACACTGTAAAGGACATAACTGTCAGCAGACTTTCTGCCTACGGGGTTTACAGGGCTGCGGCATCGGTGGAAAGTTGGATGAATGCACCTATAGAAGATGTAGAGTTTTGTGACGTGTCTATTCAATATACTGGAGCTGAAACAGCTGATCCAAAAGCACAGCCGCCACCACCGCAGTTTGACTCGCGTCCGCTTCCAGCCTGGGGATTTTATGCGAAAAATGTCCATGGGCTGAACTTGCGGAATGTCAGGCTGACTTGCCTCCGCAAGGATCGGCGACGCCCAGAAATATATCAGAGCTCAAAAAACGTCAAAAGGAAGAACTTATCCATAGATCGAATTAAGACAAGCTGAAGCTTGGACTCCAACATTTAATTCCTCTATAACGGTATGATTGGAGAATTGTCGTTGGAGTACAAACTTTAGTTTGCGTGCTTTTGATGATTGTCTTTCTTATCCTCAATCAAGAGGTGTGAGATCCTTAGGACTCTTGATTAGTACACCGCGATTTGGTTTTGGGCCGTCTTCAGGTGTTGCCAAGTCCTTGCGTTGCCAGACACGGATGTAGTCCACCACATAATCCGCAGGCAGTTCAGCATCGTCCACCTGCTCATTGTCCCATCCGCCGATCTCATTCTGGAGGATCAGTAAGGCAGGTATGGATGAAATGCGCGGGCTTTCCCAGTGAAAGATTTCCTTGCCGTTTCCATAAACAGCGACTTTTCCAGGCAACCAGAGAAATCCTACGGTGATGAATCCATCCTTGTCAGCCTGAACATAAATACTGGAGGTACCAATGCTTTTATGTGCTTCACCATAACCATCCCAGTGAAAGGCAACATTAAAACGGTGTATGCCCCATGAGGATTGTGATTCCGTGATGTCAAACTCCATACCTCCGTTGCCTGTATTGCCACGGGCCCTGTTCGCATTATGAATGTCTGCCCATGTGGGATTTGGGTTAGTGATTTTTGTTGCTGCAGCTATGCCACGGTCCGGCATCATCCAAAAACCAGGCCAGCAGGATTTCGCTTTAGGCTGTTTCTCGCGGATTTCAAAATATCCATATCTCTGGGTCCATTTGCCGGAAGTTTCGAGTTGGGCGGTTGCGTAATCTGTTTCCAGCCCCGCGTAGGCTCCCTTGAAGTAGGTGTCCATTTCCTTGATGTCATTTTGAAATCCTTTCTTCTTTTCCAGGCGTATTGTCAGCTTGCCGTCCTTGACGATGGCCTGATCCTTTGAGAAATGCATTCTCTTGTCCCACCAGTTTGGTGAAAAAATATTCCAGCGCTTTAGGTCAAGGGAATCTCCATCAAAATCCTCGTTCAATGTCTGGACCCAGTCTCCTTCGACCGGAGGTCTCTTTCCGAGCCATTCGGGAAGCTTCAGTTCAGGTAGATCGGCGACGATTGAAGTTACGAGGAGAGTTTTTGCTCCTTCGGTTTTATCTGAGGCAATTGTAACACCTGAGGTGATGTTGCTGCGGAATGCCGTGCCAGTTCCGGGCTGGGGACCCCATGATCCTTTCTTCTTCGGATCCTCCTGCGCGGGATCCTGTTGTCCCTTCCATGGGACACGCGGCGCGAATGGAACTATGATTTCTGCTTCTGTTCCGGGGGCGATGGCGGAAGATGCAGTTATCAAATCAGAAGGACCAGAATCACTTTCTAATTTTACTGACGGAGTGACGGGAGCCTGTCCGATGTTCTTCAGTTTCACTTTTACCTGGAGCTGTTCATTGAGGTTCCAGAGTCCTTCTGTTGGAATGAATGTGACGGATTCATCTTTTCCTCCGGCAAAATCAATCTTTAGGAATTTCCCGTCAGGACCGGCTGAGGCTTTTGCGCCGTTGTTTGCAACTGCCTGGCCTGGAAGCTTGATTTGTGTTGTGGCATCAAGTATTACACCGTTTGCCGGCTTTTTCCCGACACGGTCGGGATCCACGCCGACCTTCTCACCGACCCAACCTGCACCCATGATATTCTCGATGCGGAACGCCAGATCGGTGTCGGTCTTGTCGGTGAAGAAGAGAAGTTGGGTAATTTTTTCAGGTTTCAGTGCGAAGCTTTTCTGGAATCCATACGAGTAGCCGAAATAGACGCGGATGGTCTTGGTCTGGCCGGGCTCAATCTTCTTTGACTCGCTGTTCCAGGGCTGGGACTTGTGATCGCCCTCGTTGTCGACACGAATGCTGATTCCAGCTTTCTTGGTACCAATATTGGTGATCTTTGCCTCGACATGTCCGTAAAGGGAGAGATCCCATGGTGCGCCACCGGCCTGTTTCAAAATGATACTCGGCCAATTTTCCGGACCGGACTTTATGTTCATTGTGATTCCGTTCTTGGCGACGGACGTCGTTACCTGCGACTCGCTGCCCCCCTTTATCTCTATCTGCTTTTCACAGCCAGGAGCGGAAGGATCAAACAGGAGTTTCGGACCAACGCCTCCTTGGGCGAATGCGCCTTCGGAAAAGACGCACATGGCCAAAATTCCTAGCAGAAAACCGAAAAGTTTTCTGCCTTGAGAGGTGGATTTCTGCAAGCGTTCCCTTTTCATATATGATCCTTTCCTATAGTTAATTTTAAAATTGAATTGACATTCCAAAGGAGGGCGGGTTTTCCAACCCGCCACGGCGGACTGGAAAGTCCGCCCTCCGTTATTATAAGACCAGTCAATTATGTAACCATATTGATATAAGCGTTGTTAGTTATTTTGGAGAATTTGTTTTTGCCTGTTCCGCTATGTGGGCAAGGATCTGCTTGCGCATGTCTCCCCAGATTCCTGGGCCCAGGTCGTGTCCATTATTAGGATAGTTGATCATTTCCTTTTTCCCAGTGAAGTTGTTGTAGGCTGCATAACCGCAGGTGGCAGGACAGACGACATCGAGGAATCCGACTGCGAAATACGCAGGAGCCTTGATACGGGTACAGAAATTCGCGGAATCAAAATAACGCATGGTCTCCAGAACCTTGGGATCCGGTTTTCCGTCAGCTCCATTTGGAATTACCCTTGGCCAGCCGCCAATGCGACCAGCCACCATTCCTGAATGATCGGACAGTCCAGGGACAAATGCCATCATGTAAGTCACGCGTGGCTCGAGAGCCGCACCGGCAATCGAGAGGCCTCCGCCCTGACTGACGCCGGCAATTACGAGTGTCTTTCCATCCCACTCTGGCTGGGAGGTGAGGAAATCCATCGCACGGAGGACACGGAGATAGACACCGAGGAAATAATATGTGTCCCTGGATTCGCGACCACGGGTGCGGTAGTCCTTGAGTTCTCCGCTGTCGAGGGCAGAATAGAATTCCTTTGGTTTTCCATCAGGGATCCCATGGGCGTTGAGGTCGATGAAGAGCATTCCGTTGCTTGCCCAGCTTGCGGTTGCATCAAGATTTGCACTGCGGACTCCCGCACCGGGTACGAACAAAACTGCAGGCAGGCTTTTTGGTTTTGCACCTATTGGACGGCCGAAATATCCGACTGACGGCGCTCCTATGCAATCGGCTTGGTATTCGAAGAGTTCCACGCCGCTGCGGTTTGCTGGCAGAGGTACAGGCGTAAGCTTTGCATTGATAGGAATTGCCGCCAGTTCCTTCTTCTTTGCGGCCCAGAATGCGTCGAAATCGTCCGGTACCGGAAGGCTTGCCTTGATCTCAAGCGGATCTATTGCCGCTCCTGCCATGGCAGTGAACTTGTCCTTATCGCGCTTGAAGACGACTGTGCAATGAAGGAAACCAGGTTCATTCAGACTGCCGGTGATAGAAGCCTTTCCGTCCTTTAGAACAACGCTTCCCTTGTCTATCGGAGGCACTCCATCCTTGGATATGGTCCATTCGACCGTTCCTTCCTTTGCAGGCTGCTTGTTCTGTTCCAGTGTGATATTGAAAGTGACTTTTTCACTCTTTTTATAAATCGCGTCCGTCCGGTCCGTGTTGACGGAAAGCACATATTCCACCTGGGATTTGCCGTCCCAGGAAGAGGCAGCAAAAAGAGAGAGGGAGTTCAATAGGATGAAGCCGATAAGGGAAAAGGTTGAAAATTTCATGCTGATGGGAAATCCTTTCTATATTATAAGTTTTTCAATTAAGATATTTTAAAAAAACGGAGGGCGGACTTTCCAGTCCGCCATTTTGAGTTAAACTTTCGCGGGTTGGAAAACCCGCGCTCCTGTAAAACCCACATTTTGAAAGATTCCTTAATAAAAATCACTCAATCCTTGTACGCGTACCAAAGCTTGTCTATTTCCGCCTGTGAAATATAGGCCTTATCGATAAGAGTTCGTTTTAGTTTTTCCCCGTGCGCGTCGTAATAGATGATGTTTGCTCCATTCCGGTGGCGGTATGCAATCTGGTCATTCGGGTTAGGATATTTTTCCCCGGTGTATCCGGAGGAGCCGGCTACGCGGATGGAGGGTGACAGAGAATCGGCCCAGGCCATCTTGGTGCTCGGATTCTTCACTCTCACGACGCTGTATACGACAAATGCCGGAACAGGCGCTGTTGCTGAATAAAGGAACAGGTCGCCGAAAGTCCAGTCCATGTATTCGCTGTAGTTCATTCCATAGGAACTGCGCATGTTCACGCTGCCATTCGGATTTACATTTGAACGGGTATATGATGCATCCTCGCAGGTCATGTCGACAGGTACTTCCGCATACCAGACCGGTTTGAATGGTTTTAGTGACAGGTATTGACGAGTATTCTCGTCTTCGGCCCAGGTCCTGGCTGCCGGAGTGACCTTGTCAAATAGCGTGTATATCGGAATGAACCACTCATTGTAGTCGGAGGCGTATGCGAAACTGGCTATCTGCATCTGCCTGAGCTTTGAAAGACAGGACACCTGGTGCGCTGTCAGCTTCGCCTCCCTCAATGCGGGCAGGAGCAATGCCGCAAGGATTGCGATGATCGCAATGACGACAAGCAGTTCGATTAATGTAAAAACCGATACCGGATGCTGGATGCTGGATACTGGATATCGGGAATTGGAATCTAGTATCTTGTATCTAGTATCCAGGATCGTAATTTTTTGTCTCAGAACCATGTTCTCTCCCTTTCTATCTTTATCAGGAGTTCACCGACGTTCTGGATCTTTTCGGCGGCCTCCACTGGTGTCAGGTTGCCACGCATGCAGTCATCGTAGCATTCCCTTATGAGTGCGTTAAGACCGAACCTGATCGGATGGGAGGAGAAGGATTTCCCGGAGCGGAACGCATCGATGAAGATTTTCCATTCCGTCTGCTCGCTCTGCCTTCTTAGGACATCCCTGTTTACCGAGAGCACCGGGAAGGCGTCAGCAAGCCTCGCCTGTGCATCGGTGTCGCAGATCAGATGCCTGACAAACGACCAGGCGATCTCCACTCCGGCTGGATCACCGCCTGGAACAATGCCCATGCAGTTCTTAGTTACCTGTGTAAATGAAGTGCCACCCTTGCGTACTGGCGGGATCGGCGTTACTGACAGTTCAGAACTGAGTTTTGAGCCACGGTGATATAATATCCAAGTACCGACATCGCAGCTGAAAAGGCTTTTGCGCCTGGTAAGAGGATCAGGACCGAACGATGTCATCTTGTAGTTGCCGGGAATCGAATGGAGACGCCTGAAGAATTCGAGCCATTTAACCCCCGCGGAGAAATCCAATCTGAGGCCTGAGGAGGTTTCCTCCAGATAATCCCTGCCGCCCGACGAGGTGAAATAGTATGCGAGAGGAAGGGCAAACCTTAATTCGCTGGGCACGTATGTCGGATATATTTTCCCGGCCTTTGAACATTTCTCCCCCCACTCGATGATTTCATCCCAGCTTTGTGGTCCGGCATTCGCATCCAGTCCAATGTTCTTTGCGAACTTGTGGTTGAAGCTGAAAACACTTGCATTGAAGTTCATAGGTACTGCAGTGCATCTCATCCTGCCGTCAAGGCCGCGGTGCCAGTCGCAGTAGGAGGCTTCAATCCTTGAACAGGTCTCGTAGAAACCTGGAAGTTCATCAAGACATGCGAATGCTCCAAGGTTTGAAAGGCGTCCAATATACGGCCAGAAGACGATCTTCGTTCCTCCTCCCTGGATCGCCGAAACGACATTCTCGTCTATTTCCTTGAATTCTACCGGGGTTTTATCCTTGGACCCGAAGAATATTTCCGCTTCCCGATGGAGATGATCCTTGATCTCCGGAGGTGTGGAAGGGGAAACCATCATGAAAGTTACCTTTGGGAGATTTGCACCTTTCGCAAGGAATGTGCCTTTGCCGACATGTCTTGTGACTATGCCCTTTCGACGAAGATATTCAAGTGCTTTTCTTGCAGTGATCCTGCTGACCCCGCATATTCCGCAGAGCTCCCTTTCGCTTGGGAGCCGGCCTTCGGCTGTCCTGGCGATCTCCAAGGCCTTCTGTGCAGTATGGTTGTATTTAAAGTTCATAAATATATAACCAATTATATAACCATTAAGCTACTATATAAGGATATTATGTCAAGTATTACAATTAAAATAAATCATAAAATATAACCATTGGTATTAAAGGCAGAAGCAGTCCCAAAGGAAGGTCTATGATTTTTTTCTGAACTGGGAAGGAGTTCTTCCGGCATGTTTTCTGAACACGGCGGAGAACTGTTGGCTGTTGGTGAATCCGCATTCGAGTGCGATCATTCCCATGGGCTTGTAGCTCCTGGAAAGCAGATCTTTCGCCTTTTCAATCCTAAGGCTTGTGACGAGTCCCATGCTTGAGTAACCGGTCTGCGACCTGATTAGCTGGTTCAGCATGCTCTTCCCGTAGCCGCTGAGTTTCTCAAGGTCATCAAGACTCCAGCTGCGGGTGATGTCCGCGGATATTTTGCCTTTCATCAGGCCGATGTCGAAAGTGGTCTTGCGAATCAGTTTCGACTTTTCAGATTCCAGCGTCACAAGGAACAGAAGTTCATCGAGCAGACGATTTACCCGATCCTTGCGCCACTTTGATGTGCCATGCATATCAGAAACAATTTCCTCATAGAGCAGTTTGAGATAACTGCTTGCCGTGAAATATGGGCGGGGTGCATTGACCAGTGTCTTTCCGATCCATTTCTGCTGTTCTGGGCGGAGCGAAGACCATTTCCCTAAATCCAGCTCTCCTTTCTTGCTGAAGCTTATTGGCTTTATTATGATCCATAGGAGCTGACCGATGTCCATTATCCCCTGTGTCCCGCCGTGCTCCTGCCATGGCATGGTGAAGGTACAGTCGCCGGGATACATCACATATCGGATGCCTTCTATCGTCCACTCGAACCTTCCCTTCTGGAGCAGGCAGATCTCAATCCCCGGATTCCGGTGGATTGGCAGGGCGTGGCGGGAGGAGTCCGTGACTATGCCGCGCCCCATCATCTTGATATGAGGGAACATCTCTAGTTCAGGAGCGCCAGTATGGTATACGAACGAATTCATCAAATTACCAGTTTCTTAATTTATAAAATCCTCCACTGCATAAAATAAGAAGTAAAATATATAAAATCAAGTAAATTTGGACAATTGAAAAAAGGAGGATTTTCATGTTCAGTTCAAAAGATAAGGAAATTTTAAGAAGGCTTGCCTCCAAGATCAAGGGATATTCCGAACTTCCCATCATGAAGGAGAGGGAGAGGCAGTGGACCAGCCTGAACGATCTCCACTCCGAGAAGCCGATGGTCCTTGTGAGTCCCGAGGGCGCATGGGTGGAGATACACAATACGATCCTAATGGAATGCGAAGGCGAAGATGCCCGACATGTCGAACGCTCTCTCCGGTCAAGGATATATCAGCACGAACAGCTGGCCGATGATACCGTCACCGACATCAGATACAGGATCGGATGGCATCTCTCGAACGATGGTTTTGGCGTGGAGATCAAGCATAATACCCCGGATGCCGACCGCGGCGCTTTCAAACATGTCCCACCGATAATAGACATAGATGAAGGACTGAAAAAGCTGAAATTCAGGAAATTCTCGGTCAACCGCGAATCAACGCTGAAGCATTTCGAGAACTGCAAGGACGCATTCGGCGATATCCTTGACGTCGGCATAGGGGGGCAGTATTTCTGGACTACGGGACTGACACAGACGGCGATTGATCTTATAGGGCTTGAAAACCTGATGCTCTACATGTTCGACAATCCTGACGGTCTCAAGAGGTTGATGAAGTTCCTTTCCGACGAGATGGCGAACTTCATGGACCAGCTCGAGCAGATGGACCTGCTGGCATACAACAACGGCAACAACGGAATAGGTTCGGGCAACTGGGGCCTGACAAGCCAGTTGCCGTCAGAGAAGAAACCCGGAAAGAAACCGATCCGCTTCAAGGATCTCTGGGGATTTTGCGAATCACAGGAGACCGTCGGGGTTTCGCCTGAAATGTTCGGTGAGTTCATCTGGCCCTACCAGAAACCGCTGATGGAAAGGTTCGGCATGACCTACTACGGATGCTGTGAACCGGTGGAGGACCGTTTCCAATACATAAAGACTGTCAAGAACCTTAGGTGCATATCAGTATCCCCGTGGTCGAACCCTGAGAAATGCGCCACAGTCTATGGTAAAAATTATGTGATGTGCAGCAAGCCCAATCCCGGACTCGTATGCGTGAACTTCGATGAAACCGCCATCCGAAAGGAAATCAGGCACATCCTAGATTCCACAAAAGGCCTCAATCTTATGTTCATACTGAAGGACACCCACACGATCAGCAATCAGCCGGAAAGATTCAAGCGCTGGGTCGAGATTGTGCGCGCGGAAATCGGCAAAAAGTCTTGATTTATTATCCGCCGTTGATTATCTTGCCTGAGTCACAAAGTTATTATGCTGACAAAGGCAGATTAAATGGGCGGAAAAAGGATTAAGATCGGACAGATCGGGATTGGACACAACCACGCTCAGGGTAATATGGAAGCCCTGCAGAAGCTTGAAGATATTTATGAGATTGTGGGGGTTGTGGAAACAGATCCCGAATGGATGAGGAAACGCAGTGGCCTGAAATGTTACGAGGGCCTCAAATGGATGACCGAAGAGGAGCTTTTCAAGGTTCCCGGACTTGAGGCGATAGGTGTTGAGACCGATGGATTTGATTTGATACCTTGTGCGCTGAGATGCGCTGAACGTGGATTGCATATCCATCTTGACAAACCCGGCGGTGAATCGCTGCCTGAATTCAAAAAGCTTCTGGACATCTGCGAAGATCGCAAACTTACCATCCAACTCGCTTATGCATACCGGTACAATCCCGCAATCCGTTTCGCCATCAATGCAGTCAAGTCTGGCTGGCTGGGGGACATATTTGAGATACATGCCGTAATGAGTCGTTATGACGGCGACAACAAGGACTATCGCAAATGGCTTAGCCAGTTCAAGGGCGGAGCCATGTATATTTTTGCCGGATACCTGATCGATGTGGTAATCACAATATTGGGGCGTCCGAACAAAATAACTCCTTTCATGAAGCAGACTCGGAATGATGGTCTTATTGACAACGGGCTGGCTGTCATGGAATATGAACATGCCACTGCTACAATCAGGGTGTCTGTCGAGGAAGTCAACGGTATGAAGCACCGCCGTCTGATCATATGCGGAACAAAGGGGACGGTGGAGATATGTCCGCTTGAAATGCCATCGGACCGCTATTACACCGATCCGCTGTTCGCAAGACTCACATTAAAGAACGATGTTCCCGGTTATCCCGCAGGGACACATAGCGTCAACTGCGGTGCCATGGGCGATCGTTATGCCGCGCAGTTGAAGGAATTTGCCCAGATTATCAGAGGGGAGAAGGCAAATCCTTTTGATTACCGACATGAATTCCTGATACAGGAGTCATTGCTGCTTGCATCAGGATATAACCTTTGAAATTGGGATAGATAAACCATGTTTGCAATGCTGATAGACGAGAAGAAGGGCAAGATACTGCGAGATCTTGTTGAAAAACTGTGGCCGGTTATCGAATCTGGATCTGTCAGGCCTTTGATTTACAAAACGCTCCCAATGGCGGATGCCGCAACTGCACATGCGATTCTAGAACGCAATGAAAATATTGGAAAAGTGATTTTAACAGTTATTCCAGAATAGAGTTTTAAATAAAGGAGGGCGGACATTCTTGTCCGCCTCGCGGGTTGGAAAACCCGCGCTCCGTTATCAATTCAATATAAAAATTATCAGTAGATGAAAAATAAGGATAAAAATATTATGAGACTCAAGGACAGGATTGCATTTATTACAGCTTCCGGGCATGGAATCGGCAGGAGCATTGCAGAAAAGATGGCAGCGGAAGGAGCTACAGTTGTTGTCACCGACCGTGATCAAGGCAAGATGGATGAGACGGTAAATTCCATTCTCTCAAATGGTGGTAAAGCTGAAGCAAAAGTGCTTGATGTAACGGACAAGAACGCCATTAATGAATCCATATCTGGAGCTTTGAAGAAATACGGAAAGATCGATATCCTGGTCAACAATGCTGGCGGAGGATGGAACGGTCCGATATGGGAGTACGACGAGGAAAAATGGGATTCTGCAATTAATCTGAGCCTGAAAAGCGTTTTCCGCTGCACTCGTGCGGTCGTCGATTCCATGATGAAGAACAAATATGGACGCATAATAAATACCGCCTCGGTGGTCGGAGTGTCAGGAAAGAAGAACAGGACGGCATATGGTGCGGCCAAGGGCGGAGTAATCGCGATGACAAAGGTATGGGCGATGGAACTGGCGCCATACGGCATAACTGTCAATTGCATTTCTCCTGGTGCCATTGCCAGCTATGAAAACATCAACTGGGAGAAGGGCTGCTGGCTCGGTCGTTCCGGAAAGCCGGATGATATTGGCGGGGCAGCGGTTTTCCTTGCATCAGCCGATGCTGATTTCATCACCGGACAGAACCTCATCATCGATGGTGGCCGCACTATCGGCATGAAAGGCGATGCCTGAGATTAGGATTATAGAAATCCCGAAAATCCAGAAAGGAGTTCTTATGTATAGATCCAAGAATATCATTTCAATGATCTTTGCCTTTGCGGCATTGTTTTGCATACACACGCTTCAGGCAGCCGAACCGATACCAAAAATCATTTTTGATTCTGACATGTCGAGTGATCACGATGACGTAGGTGACATCGCAATCCTCCATGGTCTGGCAAGCATGGGCGAGTGCGAGATCATAGGTATGATGGTTTCCTCCAAGAACGGAGGGACGGCGTTGTGCATGAATGCAATTAATACATATTATGGAAAACCCAAGATCCCAATCGGTGTCCCGCCTGATGTCGGAGGAGTTGGTGAATACGCAGGCCAGATCGCCGCTGAATACCCTCATGACTTGAAAGATCCGAAGGACTGTCCTGTGGCAGCAAATCTGTATCGGCAGCTCCTGGCTTCTTCTCCTGACAAGAGTGTGACCATCGTCACGACCGGCTATCTCAACAACCTAAAGGCCCTTCTGCAGTCTGGTCCGGATAAGTACAGTCCTCTGAATGGAATGGATCTGGTTAAGAAAAAAGTTAAGCTCTGGTCCTGTGCGGGGGGATGTTTTCCTAAAGGTGATGAATTCAATTTCAGGGTTGTGCCTGAAGGTGCATTCTATACTGTGAACCATTGGCCGACAGCCGTGATGTATGTCGGGTTCGATGTCGGACAGGCAATCTGCACTTGCGGTCGCCTTCCGGATGCCCCGAAGGACAATCCCATACGCCGTGTCTATGTTGACATCAAGAAGCAGTATCCATATCCATCCTGGGGGCAGATTGCAATCTATTATGCTGTCCGAGGATCCCGGGGTTTATGGGATGCAGTGACTGTCGGCCACAACAACTGCGATGAAAAGGGAAGCAATTGGTGGAGCACCGACAGCGATCCGACCGGCGACCAGGAGCAGGGGTATCTTTTGGAGAAAGTCAGGACTCCGGTACGTGCGAGCCTTGATGCTTTGATCATGCTTCCTCCAAACAATGGAACTCCGAGCAAGCCGGGAGAACCGACCGACATAAGGGCCAAGGTAGATGGCAACAAGATAGACCTGCAATGGACGGACAATGCCTACAATGAAAAAGGATTCAAGATCGAACGCAGGATCAACGGTGTCTACAAGGAAATAGCAACTGTTGGTGCCAACGTCACTAGTTATTCAGACAAGGATCTCCAGTCAATGGCGAATGTTTCCTACAGACTGAAGGCTTTCAATGATACCGGTGACTCAATTTATTCCTATGCGTGGATATACAGCGGTTGGACTGAGATCGATATAACAAAGCCCGGGGATCTGCCGTTATACACATACTTCCAGCATTGCAACCTCAGGTGGTGCCGTGGTGGTGACTTCAGGCCTGACCACGTCGTGCTGAACAATGATTCAATGCATGGAAAAGATCTGACAATAAATGTTGATGTGGGAGCCATGGGCGCTGAAGGATCGTTCTACGTCTATTTCTTCTATCAGGATCAGAACAACTGGTTTCGCTTGAATGCGGATGGGAAATCAAGCAAGTTTGAAAAACGTATCAATGGCACAACAACCCAGATCGGTGAAACTGGGAAGGGAGTGGACATTGGAAATGGAAGCAATCTCCAGAATTGGAAGATAGAAGTAGCCTCTACGGGGACGATTAAATTCATAAACCGTGGTACCGTGCAGCTGAGTGTCACTGATCCTTTGAATCTGAACAATGGCAAGATCGGACTTGGTGGAATGGCACGCACGCCGCTCTGGGAGAATTTCCATTTCGATAGCACCATTAGCGGATCGACAGTTCCAACTGCAAAAAAGGCCGAATAAATCCAGGATATTACTTGTCCTTGATGATATTCCCCTCGAAGACGATGTCTTTTGTCGTCTCGATGTCGGCGAAGATTCCCGGATTTGGCATGAAGTCCGATTTTATCCAGGTATTGTTTACAATCTTGATGTCGGATGCATAAGCTGCGCCGACGGACCCGCGGAACGGAAGGTTCTCGGTTCGTGACACGCTGTTCTCTATCCGGTTGTCGCGGATGATTACGTTGCCGGCGGAACAAATGTAGGCTATTGCGCCCGGATTGTTAAGGAAGGAATTATTTTCGATAAGGATGTTGTTCAATATAGGATACATTGTCTTTTCAATGGAAGGATCGCTTTTTAGATATACGCTCAAGTAGATCACCGGTTGCTTCTCGTTGGGGTATGCACCGATGGGATTCACATTGTCGAAGATGTTTTTCCTTATGACTATGTTCGAAGCTCCATATCCTTCGCTCCACACGTTGAATGTATAGCCGGTCTCGATCTTTATGGCTCCCATTTCGTTGTGGAAGAACTTGTTGTTTTCGACAGTGATCCCGTTTGCCAGGAGAAGGATTCCACGGGCCTTGTTGTCATGGAAATAGCAGTTCCTAATGATGATGTTCTTCGAGCCGAACCTTTTGTTGAAGAGGATGAAGCCGGTACCCTTCTGCTCGGGAAGAGGATCTTCAAAGGTCAGTTCGAACGCGTCCCTACGAGTCTTTCCAACTCCTGTCTTGTTCACAAATTTGGAGGTGTAACCGGTTGGAGAATAGTCGTCATTTCGGAGTTCCACAAGATCTCCAGGACGAAAATATCCTACATCCATATTCCTGGTTGTGAGGGTCTTTTCGCCGGTCTTGAAGGCGAAACCGGTGGTGTCATGGACGTTCAGACAGTCGTCACCGCCAAATCCGAAGTCACAGCCATCCATCTTCAGGTATCCCTGCGAACGGGCGATATGATGGTGGTCGGCGGAACAAGTGAGGGGACGCTTTGTTCCCGGACGCAGCTTGATGTTCGTATTAAGCAGCTGCCAGTGATGCTGTTCCCCGGCGGAAAGGAAAGCATGGCTAGGGCATGAATAGATGGTGACATCCGAAAGGGTCAGATGTTTGTTGTCGATCATCGTTATGCCGACCATGTCATAAACATAGTGGCGGATCCTGAAAAACATTCCGGATTTCATCCTTTTCGCGAAAATGGACTGTTTGCCTGAATCATTTGCATAGAGGCGGAAGGAGTTGTCGGAAAGCCATTCATATTTTGCAGGAGGAGTGTCGGCTCTACCTTTGAAGAACTCGAAGCCGATGTTGAAACCATCCTCATATCCCACCGACATTGTCTTTGGATCAAGCCCCTCGATGATTCCTATGCGCATGTTCCGCTTCGGGAATTTATCGTAATCGGTGAAAACAGCGTCAACATATGAGCCGTCTTCTGAGACTCCTGTTATCTTCACGACACTTCCGACAGGATCTTTGTCCCAGTCCCAATCGACGAAGAAGTTCTTGAAAAGTGTCCGTTCACAACCATTGATCTCTATTAGACCACCACGTTCCTTGAGCCAGATGAACTCCGATCCCTGCCCGTCGAACTCGAAATCCTTGAGATTGCTGAATTTTATTGGATTATTGCTGGTGAATCGATAGACGCCTTTTGGAACGATAAGTTTCCCTATTCCATTTTCGGCGCAACTGGCAATCGCGGCATTGAATTCCTTGGTGTTGTCGGAATTCTCAGGTTTTGCCCCGAAGTCCGCGACGGATGCGGTCTTTTCTGGAGGCTTAGGCAGATCTACTGTAAACTCCTCCGAACCGGTGGGAATCTCTAGCGATTTTGTAAAAGGTTTGGGATCAGGTCCGACTCCGACAAATGATTCCCCTGTCCCTTCTGTAATAGTTATATCATCGACGAGTGCCAGCACCTTGTTCTTGGGATGGATCTGCAGGGAATAGGTCTTGTCGTTCCTTGTCCTGAATTTCATCTTGAACTTCTTTGCAACACCGATGTCAAGTATGTTGAGATGTCCGACATCGGCAGAGCCGTCAGCAACATCAAGCGGACGTATTATCACATGTACAAAGGAGTCATCCTTTGCCTCAAGCAGTTTTACAGTGAATGAAGCAACATAGTCCGTGTTGGGTTTTAGGATTCCTTCTGCGGTCGCAAAACACGGGTTCCATGTCGATGAGCTTTCACGGGTGTCTATCTTCAAGGAGGATTTCCCGGATATTGAATTTTCCGTGGTTATCGACGCCTGTGATTCATTCAGGATCTTGAAGCTGTCATCCTTGCCTTTTTCAAAATCGATCGAGGTTGCCATGGATGTTGGAATCAAGGCGCTGAATATCACTGAAGATGAAAGCAAGGCATAAAATGATCCCATTGAATTCTCCTGTATAATTTTTTCACTTCGAAAAAATTATTGGTTTTTATTCCTGCGTGGCTCCGATCTCTGTCTTTGAGGTTTTGATTTCGACGGAGAAGACGCTGTCGCCGACCTTGAAGGTGTCACCGGAATTCAAGGCATATTTCTTGTTCGCTTCGAGCTGCTGGCTGTTAATGTGGGTGCCGTTGCTGCTTCCGAGATCAGACAGTTCCACCTTGGGAGGAGCTATTTCCAGCTTGCAATGGTGTCTTGAAACCACTGGATCCATCTCCTTCGTGATCCTGATCATGCAGTCGGAGCCTCTGCCTATGTTGATGACGGCAGGCTCATCAATGCTGTATTTCTTCCCTCCAAGGGGACCGCTGACAACCTTGAATACGACCTTGAATTTAAGGATTGCCGGTTGTGTCGGTTGTGACTTCGGCTCATTGAAACCAAGCTCAGTTGCGGTTCCCTGCATCTTCGTCTTTCCATCGCCGGCTGGTGCTGTTCCAGGATTTGCAGGAGGAGCAGGGGGCTGGACAGGAGCAGGAGCAGAAGATGGTGGAGGTGGAACAGGGGATTTAGTTGTCTGAGGAGGAGTCGGTGGTGCCGGATCCTGTGAAGGAGTTTTCACCTGCGGCTGGACCGATGGAGGCCTCAGTGTCGCAGGCTTGGAAGGAGCCGGCTTGGGTAATGGAGCCTGGGGTGATGGTGGAACAATTATCGGCGGCGGAGTCGGAGGAGGAATGCTCTGAGAGGATGTCATTCCCGTTTTCTGTGGTGGAGGAAGCTTCACTCCGCATTCCTTGCAATATTTCGAGTCGTCTGGTATCTGTGTCTTGCACTTTTCGCAGATCATATTTTCACCTGTCAGTTCCATTTCAAATTAACATATATCAACTTATAATACGGACAATTAAGGTGATTCTTATGATAAATGAACTGGAATCGCTGCATTACTTACGGTTGGGACCGTTTTGCCGGAGTCGGAGTCTTGGCTTCCGGTTTCACCTCTCCAACCTCGATGTCGTCGAACCAGGCGCTTCCCTCTCCTGTGATCCCCAGGGAAAGGTTAACCTTCTCAGCATTCGGCGAAACCTCGACCACCTTGTCGAAGCTTGTCCAATCCAGCTCATCCTCCCCTTCCAGGAACTCCTTGTAGAATATGCTTCCCCACTTAATCATCTTCCATGACGAGTCGAAGGAACCTACACCGACCGAGCATTTGCTAAGGCCCTTGACCTTTATCCAGCCTTTCACGTGGACCTTCTTACCGGCGACTTCCTTCAGTTCCTGGCTGACGCTGCCGTTAACCGGTCCGCCGTCCGAGTCTATCCTGAGGGATGCCGGAGGCGATTTGAAAATCTTTGTATCCTTTGCAACCTTCAGGGTCCCTTCCGATGTCCAGATCCCGCTCCATTCCATCGGCTTGTCATATCCTTCTGTCATCGTGCTGTTGGATACAAGTTCCGAACCTGCCGGAGGCTCTTCTTTTTCAATTACAAAATCATCGAACCAGATCCTGCCTTCTCCGCTGACGTTTATCAGGAGCCTGGTGTTGGTTGCAGCGGATGGGACGAACACTTCCGCGGAATAATTGGTCCAGTCGTCAGCCCTGCGAGCGCTTATGGCGTTTTTCTGGAACACCTGCTTCATTGAATTGTCCATACCGACCAGTGAGACGACGAAGCTGGTGAATCCGGAGTTCGTCACCTTGAATGAAATCTTGATCTTCTTCCCGGCGACATTGCGCAGGCTCTGCGAAATGGAGCCTGAAACAGGACCGCTGGTTGATTCAATTTTTAGCGAGGAAGGTGCAGATGTAAAGACTACCGTATCCCTTATGACATCAATGCTTCCCCTGGACATCCATTTTCCGTCCCAGCCATATGGTCTTTCATCACCTTCATTGAGGTTGGCATTGGGTATGGTGTCCCATTCCGCATCCTTTGCAAGCATCTTCTTGGTTATATCGTCAAGCATGGGTTTGAATTTTTTGGCAAGCTCGGTATCCTTCTTCAAGTTGAGATATTCCATGAGATATCTTGAACCGAGCACTTCGACCGAACAGCCTGAGAAATTCGTTTTGTCACCGAGATCCATGAGCCCTTCGGAGCTTACTACGGCGCAATAGGGGATCGCGGTCTTGGCAGTTTCAATCTGTTCGTTGAACTTAGTGACTAAGGAGCTGAAGCGTCCGAGTTCTCCAACAATGATTGGAAGGTCAGGTTGTTTCAGATCGTTACGAAGGTCCTTGACGAGAGCTTTCAGAGTATCGACATATTTCGGATCGCCAATGTTGACTTCTCCCTGATGCCAGAGGATGCCCTTGAGAGTACCTGTCTTCATGGCCTCCTTCATCCTGGCCATCGCAACATCGTAGTTGGATGCCACATCGCTGTCAACGGAACCCTTTGCTATCTCCTTGAGACTCATGTTGGTCTTTGCGCACTGTACAAGCCCGACGGTTACTCCGGGATGTAATTCTGCGTAATGCTTTGCGAAGACCTGTCCGAGCCCCATTCCACCTCCGATCGAAACCTTCGCAAGGTTCCATTTGAGGTCATTGCCTAAAATGAGGATGTTCGGATCTGGTTTCATGTATTCGTGCAGGACAGGCATTCCCGAACCGGCCATGTTCGAAGCCCCCATCAGGATGAAGATATGGAAGTTGGCCTTGTCAGCCGGAACCTTCACATCCTCTGCAGTCATTTGAAACGAGACCATGAGGAGAAATGCAATTGAAACCACGGTTGAAAGTATTTTTCTGGACATGAGAAACCTCTTTCATTATGTATAAGGAATATCCGGATAATTTAAGGGCATTTCCCAAGTGTTTCAATGCAAAGAGCAAAAAAGCCCATTTCCAGTAGAGACATGGAAATGGGCATATTTTGGAAAAAATCAGTCGGCCGACTTGTACCAGTAGCTGATCTTGACCTTCTTGCCGGCTTTCACCTTTATCGTCTGCCCGGCCCAGGAATCATGGGAGACCAGCACGGCATAGGTGCTCGAATGCCCTTTGCCGACGATAGTTGCCTTGTTCTCACCTTCTCCATACAATGTCCAGTCGGAAGTATCCTTTTCAAAGTCACCGTTCTTGAGCTCTGCTCCATCGACCGTTACATCGTCAAAAAGCGTCCATGGGACCTCCTTCCCCTTTTCCACCCAGCGGCTCTTCAGGGCGATGGTGACGATGCCGTCCTTGTCGGGCGTGAAGGAGAATGAACCGTTCTTCCATTCGGATTCAGCCTTGAAAACAACCATGATGTACTGCTTGTTCTTTGTGGCGTCCATCCAGGAGGCGTTGCCAGTCCAGCCCCCCTGTGACAGATCCTCAGCCTTCAGCGCGATACCATCTTTTGTTCCGTCTACATCAAGCCTTCCTTCCGGTTTCAGATCCTCCGCCAGCACGCACAGGGACACGGCCAGCACTACCAGCATCAGCATTTTCTTCATGCTTCCTCCTTATTTTATTGTATTGCCTTTGATAAATGATACATCAATCAACCGGGAAGTCATCGGTTTGACATCCTGGATCGAATCCACGAGCATCCTGGCAGCCAGTCTTCCCGTTTCATAGCGGTCATTGCCAATCCTGCTGAGCGATGGGAAAACAAGTCCTGTTTCATGTGTATCGTCGCAGCACACAAGTCCATAGTCGCGAGGTGGGAGCAATCCCGACTCCGACATCATCATGTGCAATTTCCTAGCCAACAACGTATCATAGCATATGAATCCCGTATCCGCCTTAATCTCCTTCTTCAGGAGTTCAATATCTTTGTCATCGGAAATCTCCATGGAATCAAAGTCAACGGATCTGCCGGAGGCAGTCTCTAAAACACCCTCATGCCTTTCGAGCACGCTGAAATGCATTGATGAAGATCTTTCCGGACCAAGATAGATGATCCTGCGGTATCCGGAATCAATCATGGCTTTTGCGGCAAGCATACCGGTCTTCCGATCATCCCTGCGCAGGCATGAGGTCCTGTACCAGGAGTTCGTCTCAAGGAAAATGAAGTGCTGGAAATTCCTTTTGACAAAGGAATATAGGCTGCTCTGATGTGCATCCATTACTATTATGCCGTCCAGAAGCTGCTCGCTGAAAATCCTGTTAGATCCCTTTATTCCCTTCTTAATGCCGGCGAGGGGGACCAGCATCTGTACATACCCCATGTTTGAAAGCTCTTCACCTATTCCAAGCACCGTTTCGAAGTTGGCGGGATTGCACATTGGGGCGTCAGGCGAGTTCCTGAGGAGCACTCCGATCTGTCCGGTCCTGCTCGAGGACATCATCCTCGCAGCTGAGTTCAACCGGTAGTTGAGCTCATTGGCTATCTTTCTTATCAGCTTTGTCTTATCAGCCGAGACCCTTGTCCTGCCTGAACCGCCATGGAGCGCAATCGACACGGCGGCGGTCGACACGCCTGCCTTTTCCGCTATGTCTCTTATGACCGCCATTCAAGTCCTCTTAGGTTATACGGTTAACCTATAATATTTCACTTGATCCATATTGTCAAACGTAAAAGACGGAAATTTCAAGATAATCCTGCATTGGGTCCGTCAGTTTATTGCCACAGGAAGAACCTGGAAGACCTACACTCCAATGTCTTCTGAAAAAACTTCAATAAATATTTGTTCCGTGGCTTGAAATGGCAAAATACCATACGTATGGTATTGCTAAGCAAAAGAGATTTGGAGGGAAGAATGAAGAAGCCGGTGACACAGGCGGAAATAGCACAGGTGCTCGGAATAAACCAGGCCACGGTGTCCTGCGCATTCACAGACAGTCCGAAGGTCGGACCAGAACTCCGCGAAAGGATCCGCAGGACAGCCCTCAGCATGGGATATCGTCCGAACGCCAGCTCCCGTGCCATAAAGTCCGGAAGCACCGGAATGATCGCCGTCCTCCTCAGCACGGAAGGACACCGCAGTTACCTGCCGTTGAGCATGCAGGACGCCATCATATATGCGGCACAGGAGAACGACAAGCTCGTGATATTCTCAAGGTTCTCCGACGACAAGCTTACATCAGAGGAGCTTATGCCACGAGTCCTTTCGGAGCTATCCGTCGACGGACTCATTCTAAACTACTCGCATCTGGTCCCTCCAGCCCTGGACAGAATTATTTCTAACTACAAGATACCGGCAATATGGATCAACCGTGATCTCCCGTATGATTGCGTGTGCCCGGATGATGGCGAAGGCGCTGAAATGGCAGTCCGGAGACTGTACGCGATGGGGCACAGGAGGATAGCATACCTTCATGCGTTTCCTTCCCCTTCTCCTTCACAGGAACCTCACAGCGTGAAGAACCGACAAGACGGATATCTGCGAGGCATGAAGAAATGCGGATTGTCACCTATGAAGCCAGGACTGATGGATTTCGACCATGTTAAAAAGAAGGAAAGCTTCAATGCGTGGTGGGATTCCTTCCGGACAAGAACTCCTACGGCGGTAATTGGATATCAGCATGCGGATGCCCCATTCTTCATGATGCAGATGACAAGGAAGGGGATCAGGGTTCCGGACGATGTTTCATTTGTGATGTTTGGCGACCATCAGGACCGTTCAATGGGCATACAGCTTGATTATATAACGCTTCCCGAGGTGGATATAGGAAGGATCGCGGTGGAGATGCTAATGAAAAAAATCTCCAGGCCTGCTGAAAAGATTCCGAGCCGGCTGACGACACCTGTATGGGAGAAAGGGGAAAGCTGTGTTGAGGTGACAGCGGAAATTAAAACAAGGAGAAGATAACATGAAAAGAAAATTCACCTTGATTGAATTATTGGTCGTCATTGCGATCATCGCAATTCTCGCCGCGCTCCTGCTTCCGGCGCTCAGCAGGGCGAAGGCGACTGCCCGCGCGATCGCATGCATGAACAACATGAAGCAGATCGGCCTCGGAATGTTAATGTACTGTGGCGAAAATGGAGAGTATCTGCCGTACGGATTCAAGGGATATCCGGGCGGCGGTGAAAACCAGTGGGTCCCCTGGGATACCGCCATATCAGAAAACATCGGCCTCCTCCGCAACGGCCGAGTAAACTTCACATACTACAGGAAGGCTGACGTACTGGCCTGCGCAGAGGATTTCGCCAACCGCGAGGTTCCCGGTTGGGCTGGCGCTGTGCCTGGTCCCGGCGAAGGGATCCGCAGCTATGCAATGCCGACTCCCATGAGCGGGGTCAGCGAACCGTACACCATGCGCGGTGCGGGAGCATGGGCCAGCGAGACGAACAACGAGACTCCCGGCGTAAAAATCACAAAATGCGACGCCGACACCCTAATGCTTGTGGAATTCCAACCCAGGAACGGCAGCAAGGGGACGAACGTCGCAGGCTTCCAGATAGATGCCAACTGCGTCGGCCCCAACCAATATGTCAGTAGTGGAAGCACAATTATCCACGGGAAGATGCAGAACTGGCTCTTCTGCGACGGGCACGTCACAAAGATGAAAGTCGATGACACATATACCGCCCCGCCCGGGGGCGACTCATGGATGGTCACCGGCAACTGGGTCAGGCCAGAATACAGGCAGTAAGGGAAAAGGATGGTTGGGTAAATGGATGTTTGGATGGATGGAAAAAAATCAATTAGGAGATTATATGTTTAATAGCTATGCAATTCTCAGCGTCCTACTCGGATTTACATTACTCGGAAGCGCGTCCGGACAGGTGATATACCAGGATGATTTCGAAAAGGATTTCCGTCCGGTTCCACAGAAGGAGAAAAACTGGAACGCGAACGCTGAGATCACAGGTGAGACCGCTTCGGAGTGGAGTGACAATTCGTCATGGGCAGACGTAGGGGCGGTTTATTCCAGGGATGAAGGCAATCCTCATTCCGGCAAGGCTTGCCAGAAGATCGAGGTGAAACGCGTCACTTCAGGAGCCGTCCAGTTCGTACATTCGTTCAAGGCTGAGAAGGGAAAGATATACCAGGGCAAGCTTTGGCTGCGCGGAAGTCCAAGTACAACGCTGACATTCGGGCTCCGACAGCTGGAAGGCCCGTACCAGACATACGGGACCGAAAGCGCGACACTTTCTCCGGAATGGCGCGAATTCAGCATACAGGCCGAAATACCGAAGGACGATAAGGTCATCTTTATCATCTGGGTGAACTCGCCTGCCACGTTCTGGGTGGATGACGCCTCGATAGAGATCGTGGATCCAACGCAGATTCCACCTCCGCCGGAAGGCAACATCCTTTCGAACGCATCCTTCGAGGCTGGAATTCCTGAAAACTGGTCTTTCCATGTTGAAGGACCTGATAATATCAAGCTCCTCGATCCCCGACCCCGGCTTTCCAATGAAGGGGCGGTAGGAACGAAATCACTTTCGATAGAAATTCCAAAAGAGGCTTCCGGACAAATCCGTTCATCTGCAGTATCGACCACGAAAGGCCAGGTCTACAGCATAAGCCTCTGGGCAAGGGCGACACGGGAGATCAAACTCGATGCGGGACTTGCTGATACGAACATGTGGTTACCGAAATTTACCGTAGGCCCTGAATGGAAAAGATTTACTTTCAAGGGAAAGATGGAGAAGTTCAAGAAGTTCACATGGCTCCAGATCAATATTCCAAAGATGGATTCGGATTATACGGTTTACGTGGATGGCGTCATGATTGAGGCAAAACCGGAGCCTTCGAAGGAGTATTCCGAGAATTTTCCATATGAGTTCACGGTCATGTGTGATCGGATCGGCCACATCTTCTTCGACGGAGAGAAGGCAGCGTTCAAGATTGGCGTCGCACCTGCGCAAAAAAATGACATGAAGATACGGATTGAGGTTCAGGATCTGTATGGAAAGAAGCTCGGGGCGGCGGATATGAATCTTGATGATGCAGGAACACTTGATGTTGCAGCTGACGCTTTGAAGAGGGGGATATTCAAGATGTCCGCCATGCTGGTCGATGCAAAAGGACAGCAGGTCTCCGCGAAACAGGAGATAACATGGGCACGGCTTCCACGTCCTGTGGAACTTCCCGATCCCGGAGTCTCATATTTCGGAATTCATATCCCGCTGGTCGGCGACTATATCAGTATCGCGAAGTTGACCGGACAGCGCTGGGTCCGGTTGCATGACTCGTCAATGATAGGGAAGTGGAATTCCCTTGAGCCGAAGGAAGGGGAATTCAAATTCTATGACGAGAACGTCGATCTGGCAAAGAAGGAAGGACTGATGATCCTTGGGATGCTTGATGGTGCTCCGCCATGGATGGGGAGCAAGGACCGCGGAGGATACTGGAGTTACTGGACCATTCCCACCCGTGCCGACTGGAAGGAGAAATGGAGGAACTACTGCGATACCGCGATCAGCCATTACAAGGGACGTATCGATGACTGGGAGATCTGGAACGAGCCGTGGGGTGACTGGTTCCTGAGTGCCGGTGGAGATCCCAAGATGTACGTCGAATTCATGAGACAGGCGAAGGCTTCCGCAGCGGCAAACAATCCGAAAGCAAAGATTGTGGGAGTTGATACATATGCCGGGCATGAAAAATGGACCGAAGGTGCGCTTCAGGGTGGAACCGAAGTTTTTGATATATTCTCTTATCACGACTACAGCGATGCAATCGCCGGAGGGGCGGAGAAGCAGAACCGCTGCAATCTTCAGGTTGAGCAGCTGCGAAAATGGCAGGAGAAATTCGGAAAGGTGAAACCGATCTGGAACACCGAGGGAGGAGTCTTCGAACTCGGTTCATTCCTCAAGCCAGACGCGCCAGGACTGAAATATAATCTTCAACCCGCATACATTGTCAGGTTCGACACCTGTCTTCGGGCTGCTGGGGTGCAGAAGTTCTTCTATTATGCGATCCACCTGGATCCTGCGGAAGGAGAAAACTCTTGCCGTGCCACCGAGGTTGGGCGCGCAATAAAACCACTTCTTGCGGCACGTGCGATATTCGCATGGCTGACCGATGGCGCGAATTTCAAGGAACGAACCGAGTCCGATGGCGTCGAATGCTATGCCTTCGAACCGATCCGCGGAAAACAGGTCACGGTCTGCTGGAGTTTGGACGGACAGGACAAAAAGCTGCAGGTGCCTGCGGGATCAACTGCACTGGACATCTGGGGAAATGAGATGGTGCCCGCAGATGGCGGAGTAACAGTTGGCAGCACGCCGGTTTATTTAGTCATAAAATAATTTCAAAGGAGGGCGGGTTTTCCAACCCGCCAAATCGCAATTCAAATGGCGGACAAGAAGAATGTCCGCCCTCCGTTGATAATGCAATTTCCATATAAATGAATAGGATAATCAAACATGAAAAAGAGCATTCCGTCGAAGAGACAGCTTGAGTTTCAGGACTGGGAGTTCGGAATATTTATACATTTCGGGATAAGGACGTTTTACGAAGGGCACCGCGACTGGGACGGGAAACCGATGGATCCCGCGAAATTCAACCCGAAGCACCTTGACTGCAATGACTGGGCCAAAGCTGCGTCGGACGCCGGAGCGAAATACATGATCATGACCGCCAAACACCATGATGGCTTCGCCAACTGGCCGTCGAAATATACCGGTTTCAGCGTTGCGTCTTCTCCATGGAAGAAAGGGCGTGGCGATGTGGTGAAGGAGTTTGCCGATGCGTGCCGCAGGCATGGGCTTAAGGTAGGACTCTATTATTCTCCTGCGGACATCAGCTGTCCGGTATATTCCGATCCTAAAGCGTATGACGAATACTTCATCAAGCAGATCCGCGAAATACTCACAGGACACGGTAGAATAGACCTGCTATGGTTCGATGGCTGCCATTCCGAAGGGCACAAGTATGATTGGCCGCGGATAATGCGCGAAATTCGCAAAATGCAGCCCGGCATCCTTATCTTCAACATGGGGGATCCGGATTACCGCTGGGTAGGAAACGAGGCCGGTATAGCCCCGATGCCGATCTGGAACACGGTCGATGCAGTGGATTTTTCAGTGCTAACAGGAAAGAAGGAGAAACTCGGGAAGAAACTCTGGCTTCCTGCCGAATGCGATCTGATGATGAGGGATTTCAAGTGGTTCTACAGCGACGAGGATTGCCATACCGTGAAAAGCGTCGATGAGCTTGTAGGCATATATTGTTATTCCGTTGGACGTGGCTGCAACATGCTGCTCAACATAGGACCTGACCGGCGCGGACTTTTTCCGAAGAAGGATAAGGAAAACCTCATAAAGTTTGGAACAGAGATAAGACGGAGTTTTTCAGAACCGGTCCTCTCGTTCAAGGATTTCAGATGCAAAGGCGATACTTGGAGCTATGATGCAGGAAACGGAAAATCATTTTTCATGGATACTGTCATCCTTCAGGAGGATTTAAGGCGGGGTGAGACGGTCAGGCGCTTCCGGATTTCGATCATGCCATATACGACCGGAAAACACATCACAGTCTATGAAGGATACAACATCGGCCACAAGGCGATATGCCAGTTCCCGCTCATACGCGCAAAGGAAGTGCTGATACAGATACTTGAGTCAGATGGGAAGGCATGCATGCGCGACATACGGGTATTTAAGCGGAACTGAGTTAAGATTAGCGGTTCCACCATAAGTTCGACACTTCCAATACCGCCTATTTGCTTCATCACACATCACAAGTATCTTTTCCGGTCCTTCCGATCATCGAAAAATTTTATACATGAAAAGACTCCTTGCTGATATGCTGATATTGAAACAGTGGACACAGGACAAAATGATTGCAGTATGAAGACGTCTGGCTTGACAAACGCTTCAATCGGTTTTTATTGGTATAATGGTATATCTAAAAATTGACGAATGGCGCGCAAAAGTAAATTATGGAGAAATGGCGAGGAAAAATATTGCGAGAATACCCAGTGCGGTATTTGAGCAATGTCTTGACAAAGCCAGAATACATAAATATCTTTTGCCCTACTGGTTGCGTATCTTTTTGGCTTAAAGAAGAATATTCTTCCTTCGGCGTACCGCTTTGGGTACACCTCCAGTCAGAAATTCTTTTTAAGCTTTCAAAAATCTTCCGCAACGCACCAATTGTGAATTTTTAGAGGTACCATTACTTCAAATGCATAATGGAATATTTATTGGAATGGAGGAGGAGAAATGAAGAGATATTGGAATTTGCATGTTGGATTCCTTTCCATGCTGGCGTTTGCAGCCTTCATGGTATTTCCTGCAGGACGCATTTGGTCCCAGGAGAACAATGCTCCTGTGAAGGTGGAGGAGAACGGAATGGTTGCTCAGTCCGCCAGCAGTATTGAAAGGGCGTTTGAGGACATACTTTCCAGGACAGGCAAGAATTTCCATTATGATAAGCTGTCTGCAACTGACATATATCTGTTCCTCGCCGGGATCATACTGACCCTTTTTATTGCAAGAATGTTCAGGTGGGTGCTCGAAAAGTACATATCCCGGCTTGCATCAAAGACAGAGACAAAGATGGATGATCTTGTCTTTGAGGCGATAGGCAGGCCGATCTCGCTGGTGATCTTCTCGATCGGATTGTATTGCTCATGTTCGTTGCTCTTCCCCTTCATGTCCGAAAAGCTTATCATGTTTTCATGGAAAACCTGCACGGCGATAGCGGCTGTTGCAGTCGCATGGGCGGCATTCAGGCTTGTCTCGGTGGTTGACTACCTGGTGGGCAACTTTGCCAATAGGAGCGACAATAATCTCGATCATCTGGTCGTTCCCGCCATCAGCAGGACCCTCAAGTTCATAGTGATCCTATTTTCCATACTGTTCATAGGGAAGAACATTTTCAATTTCGACGTCACAACTCTTCTTGCAGGCGCAGGGGTGGCCGGACTTGCGATCGCATTTGCCGCCCAGGACACCATAGCCAATGTATTCGGTTCCATAATGGTCATCATAGACCAGCCGTTCAAGGCCGGAGAACTTATTAAGGTCGATGACATAACAGGACGCATTGAACTTATCGGATTCAGAAGCACCAAGCTCAGAACCCTTAAGGGACATCTGGTTGTGATCCCCAACAAGAACATGGCGAATGCGACCATAGAAAACATAAGCAAGCGCCCCTCGATAAAACATGAGATGAACCTTACCCTGGTCTATGACACTTCCGCAGAGGACATGGAGAAGGCGATCAGGATACTCAAGGAGGTCTTTGATAAGCATGAGAACATGAACAGTGAATTTCCTCCAAAGATTTTCTTCAACTCCTTCAACGACTGGTCGCTAAACATTTATGTGGTCACATGGTATTTCTCCAACGACTATTTTGAATTTCTCGGATGGGTCCACAGGAACAATCTTGAGATACTGAGGAGATTCAACAAGGAAGGACTGAAGTTTGCATTCCCGACAAACACAACTTATCTGATGACGGATCCTGCACTCAAGCCGGAGTTCATGATCAAGCAATAGCTCATGATATTTGGGCGTGTCAGGAAAAGTGGGAGTGGATCATGGTCCTTCAGTTTTCTTGGGATGGTTCTTGAAGAACTCCCATATTATTTCTGAAGCGTTGATGTCATGGCAGAGCTTGCCGATAAGCATTTCAGGGAGGTACTGGCGTCCATCAGGCCATGTGTGTCCACCTCCTTCTATGCGATAAAGGACGACCTCCGTGCCGTCTTTGCCTTTCCCATAAGAGTATTTCTTCACTTTGCATCCATCATTGGGATCTTTGTCTGCAATATCCACGATAACCGGAGTGGGGGTGCATCTGTCGTTCTCGGCAAATTTCCTTGTTGACTCCTCGGCTCCAAGGATTCTTCCCCTCTTGCTTCTGAAGATGGATATCTCTCCACCGGTATATGGAACAAGTGGATCGTCTGTACCATTGATGATTATGGCTGAAACAGGATGTTCTGGATTGAAGCTGTCCTTCAATGGTTCGGGAATACCTCCGGCGACAGGGGCTATTGCCGCAAACTTTTCCGGAAGCCTGATCCCCATGGAATAGGAGAACATTCCACCATTGCTGATTCCGGTTGCGAAAATGCGCTTTTCATCAACCTTATATGACTTGGAGATTTCGTCTATCATCGCCACGATGAAATTGATGTCATCCACGTTTTCCTTCTGTGCAGGGATTGCATTGATCTTGCGACCGTCATTCCAGCTCTTTCTTATCCCTTCAGGATATGCGACGAGGAACCCTTCACGGTCTGAGATCAGGCTGAACTTGCTTTCGCGTTCGATGTATGCGGGAGTTCCTCCTCCGCCATGGAATGCGAGCAGAAGAGGGATTGACCGTGAAATGTCCATCTTTGCCGGTACGTGAAGATAATAGGACCTGTTAATTTCGCCGAACTTCAGCGTATGGACCTGTGTCCTGCCGAAAGATTCCTTCTCCTCCTGGGAGTAAGTTGAACAACCTGTCCCGGCTAAGAAGGGCAATGAGGCCAATAACAACATGACCGCCCTGATTTTCTGCTTCATATTCCCTCATAAAGAATAATAATTAATGAGATATCCAGTTATACCGTGTTTCATATCTGCAGGTTACAAGGGCAGTCATTCATTGCTCTGCAGCAAAGATAAGAATCCAGTCAATATAGCGGAATTATCCAGATTTATAGCCAATTAATGCGAGTTTGGGCAGTTGCTAAATGCTATTTTCAGGGAATTGAAAGAGATAAATCCATTAAAAGGAGGAATACCATGAAGGCATACATTCTAAAACGTGAAATAAAAGCTGAGAACGAATATGATCTGGTTGTAGCAGGCGGCGGTCCAGGAGGATCATCTGCCGCCATATGCGCGGCAAGACTCGGTGCGAAGGTGCTGCTTTTGGAGGCGACAGGATGCCTGGGCGGAATGGGGACTTCCGGACTTGTCACCGCGTTCGATCCGATGGCCGATGGAAAAAGGCAACTCGTCGGAGGTTTCATGGCTGAAGTGGTGGAGACAATGTATACGCGAGGATTTCTTGGACCGCAGGTCACTACAGATTTCTGGAGGAAGAAAAACCATTGCTGGACCCCATACAAGTCTGAAGGGCTCAAGATCGTTCTTGATGAATTTGCCGCAAAGGCAGGCGTTGAAGTAAGATTCTACACCAAGGTCATCGACGCCGAAGTGGATGCCTCCGGCAAATCTGTCAAAGGCGTGATCATCCATAATATCGAAGGATACAGCTTCATTCCCGCGAAGACATTCGTGGATGCAACCGGTGATGCGGTACTCGCGAAGATCTGCGGTGCCGAATGCAGGGAGGCGGGGCATAACGGCGCTCCTTCTCCGATGCCTCCTACCCTTTGTTCGCTCTGTTCCTGCGTCGACTGGGACAAATATAATTCTGATAAGGAGAATAATCAGCAGAGGATGCTTGAGAAAGCCATTTCAGAGGGATTTTTCTCGCATAAGGACAAGCATCTTCCTGGAATGTACAGGATAGGGGTTCATTCGGCGATGCTGAACGGAGGACATGTCTTTGGAATGGATGCGCTGAACAACAGGAGCCTTAGCGATGGAATGGTAAAAGGACGCCAGCTTGCCCAGGAATACATTTCATTCTACAGGAAATACGTCCCGGGGTTCGAGAACATGGAGCATATAACCACGGCATCGCTGATGGGAGTCAGGGAGTCGCGACGCATTGTAGGAGAATATGAGTTGAATATTGACGATTATCTTGCAAGGCGTCAGTTCCCCGATCAGATCGGGATATTCAACAAGTTCGTGGACATCCATGTAAAGAACGATTCACCTGCGGAATATGAGAGGTTCCGCGAGGAAATGAGCAAGAGCGGAAGGCTTGGAATTGGAGAGTGTTTCGGGATACCATACAGGATACTTGTCCCGAAGGGCTGGAAAAATCTCTGGGTTGCGGGCCGCTGCAATTCGAGCGATGTCAAGGTGCACGGTTCTATCAGGGTGATGCCTGCAGCTGCGATGATGGGACAGGCTGTGGGATCTGCGGCGGTGCAGTCGATCAGGACCGGACAGACTGCCTGTTCCCTGAACACCGGAACGCTAGTTTCGACTCTCAGGCAAAACGGAGCAATTCTTGAATAGAATGCAATAAGGAGGAATTTCATGAAAACCTACAGTTTGAAACGCGAGATAAAAACTGAGAACGAATATGACCTTGTTGTCGCCGGTGGAGGTCCCGGAGGAAGCGCCGCTGCGATCTGTGCAGCAAGACTTGGCGCAAAAGTGCTTCTGTTGGAAGCGACAGGATGCCTGGGGGGAATGGGAACTTCCGGACTTGTCACCGCGTTCGATCCGATGGCCGATGGAAATAGACAGCTGGTTGGCGGCATCATGAGCGAGATCGTCGAGACGCTTTATGAACGAAAGTTTCTAGGGCCGCAGGTGACCACGGATTTCTGGAGGAAGAATTACCATTGCTGGACCCCATACAACGCCGAAGGTCTCAAGCTCCTTCTTGATGAATTGACCGCAAAGGCCGGAGTAGAGATCAGGTTCTACACGAAAGTGATAGACGCCGATTCAAATCCGAAGGACAAGAGCGTCAAGGGAGTGATCATCCACAACATCGAAGGATACAGCTTCATTCCCGCGAAGACGTTCGTAGACGCCACCGGTGATGCGGTTCTCGCAAAGATCTGCGGTGCGGAATGCAGGGAGGCAGGTCACAACGGTGTTCCTCCGCCGATGCCTCCTACCTTATGTTCACTCTGTTCCTCTATCGACTGGGATAAGTATAATGCCGATCATGAGCATCATCAGTACAAGATGATCGGAATCGCCGTGGACGAAGGTCATTTTTCTCATAAGGACAAGATGATGCCGGGAATGTTCAGGACCGGCGTGCATTCGGCGATGCTTAATGCCGGACATGTCTTCGGAATGGACGCTCTGAACAACAGGAGCCTAAGCGATGGAATGATTAGAGGAAGGAAGATTGTCCAAGAATACATCTCCTTCTTCAGGAAATATGTCCCCGGCTTCGAGAACATGGAACATATAACCACGGCGTCGCTGATGGGTGTCAGGGAATCGAGGCGGATCGTCGGTGAATACGAACTGAACATAGATGATTATCGTGCAAGGCGCCAGTTCCCCGACCAGATCGGAATATTCAACAAGTTCGTGGACATCCATGTGAAGGACGATTCACCTGAGGAGCTTGCAAGATTCAATGAGGAAAGGGCAAAGAGCGGAAGATTGAAGGAAGGTGAATGCTTCGGCATACCATACAGGATCATCGTGCCGAAGGGATGGAAGAACCTCTGGATCGCAGGGCGCTGCAATTCGAGCGACGAACAGGTGCACGGATCGATCAGGGTGATGCCTGCTGCAGGAATGATGGGACAGGCCGCGGGAACAGCCGCCGTGCAGTCAATCAAGACCGGACAGACAGCCTGCACGCTGGACACCAGGGCACTTGTTTCCACGCTTAAGAAGAACGGTGCCATCCTGAAATAGTAAAAAAACAGTTACCAGTAATAAGTATTCAGGATCTTGTATCGAAAGACTTAATCCGTCTTGGATCCTTTTTATTATAAATTGAAAATATATTGGATTAGTCCGGGAAGCAGTTGAATGAATGCGCAACTGTGCAAGTTTTGAGATTCTCTCACCGCGAAGTTCACGAAGAATACGAAGCAGAAATATCTACCTTTGCCCGGCTAGTGCCTTTGTGAGAGGAAATAATTGGCCTTATGTAAGACTACTGTGTCAGCGGCACAGCACAATCCTGTAATGGGCCTGTCCGCTTTTAAGCCTTGCGATCGCCTTGTTCACGTCCTCCATCTTGAACTTCTCGATCACCGGCCTGATGTTGTGAAGCTTCGCGAAATCCAGCATCTTTGCGATATTCGCAGGACTTCCAACTGGGGAACCCGATATGGAATGCTGGCCGACTATCAGGGAGAACACGCCGATGTCCAGCGGATCCAATGTGGCGCCAACAAAATGCAGACGGCCTTTTGGCTTGAGCGTGTTCATGTAGAGGTTCCAGTCGAGTTTCACGTTCACCGTAGAAATTATCATGTCGAAATGGCCGGATGCCTTAATTATCTCTTCGGAGTTGCGTGAGTCGAGAGTGTGATGAGCACCCATCCCAAGTGCTTCCTTCTTCTTTGATTCGCTGGATGTGAACGCTGTTACATCGCAACCCCAGGCGTTGAGGAACATCAGGGCCATGTGACCGAGTCCGCCGATGCCGATGACAGCGACATTGTCGGTGGGCTTTACGTCAAACTGGACAAGCGGATTGAAGACGGTTATCCCTCCGCAGAAGAGCGGACCGGTCGACTCAAGGTCCATTCCTCCGGGGATCGGGACCACGCTGTTGTCGTCGGCACGGACCTTTTCCGCAAAACCACCGTAATGGCCGATGATGGAGGCTGTGGAGCTTGAGCATAAATTCTGGTCTCCAGATTTACAGCACGCGCATTCGTTACAGTAGCCGGCATGCCATCCGAGTCCGACGGTCTGTCCTATCTCAAGGCTTTTGACATTTTCGCCCTTATTGGCAATCGTACCTATGACCTCGTGTCCCGGGACCATTGGATATATGGAGTTGTTCCAGTCGTTGTTGATCACGCTGAGGTCGCTGTGGCAGATGCCGCAGTATCTGACATCGATCTCGACCTCATGAGGCTTGAGAGGGCCCGGCTCATATTCAAAAGGCCTAAGTTCTCCACCTGGCTCAAATGCAGCAAACGCCTTTATCATGTTCCGTCCTCCTCATTGTTTTCACGTCAAAAGGGAAAGATGTACTCTTTCCGAAGGAAAATTATAACTGCCTGGCTTGTGAGTCAAGCGCCCATGCATGGAGACAATGAATTTCGCATTCGTGAACTTCATTCTCTTCGTGTTGGATATCTCACTCAATCACGAATTTTACCACCGCCCCCTTCCTTGAAGGCCGTTTTTCCTCATCCCGGAACCATGCGGGGATGTCGATGGTTACTTCGTTATCATCCTGTTTGAATCGCAGTGCTTCGTTAGCGCCGAGAAGCGTTGCCGACGCGATCTTTTTCCCCTTTAGCGCCGTAAGCTTGAATGACTCGACAGCGAAGTGCCCGCTTGGCCAACGCAGGAATATCGCGTAGACGGTTCTACCATCCTTGCTGCGGGTGAACCGGACATGACGTCCTTCATGATAGACATCAAACGGACGCGTTGCATAGATCGCCTCGCCGTATGCACGGAGCCATGCGCCGGTGTATTCGAATCGGTTCTTTATCTCCGCATGGAACGTGCCATCAGGGCCTGGACCATAACCCACCTGGAATGTTCCACCCTTGGCGGTGGCATCAACGAGATTGTCGATGATCCATTCGCCCGGTTTGTATTCGTCGGTGTGCATATAAGAGAAGTTGGTACTTCCCGGATATATCGCTTTCCATGGGCGCCCCATCTTGGAGAGATTGAGCTGGTCATAATGCTCCGCTCCTGCCGCTGTTTCACTCGGGAGCTTACGCTCCGGCGTATGATGATCGCCATATGCGCCGATGCCGCGATTGCGGAAGAGAGCGTCCGGCTGCAGCCGTCTTATCATCTTAATTGTATCGATGATGTTCTTCGTGAAACCAAACTTCTCATCTGGAAGGTTCATGTCGAGCGAAAGGACATCGAGCGGCCCGTAGTTCGTGCAGATTTCAAGAAGCTGTTCGCGGTGACGTGCCAGCATGCGCGCGTAGCCATCCGGATCGCTCTGCGGAGTGTAAGAGGTGTCAAGGTAAGGATTCCATCGATCGCAGCGGTAGTCCATGTTGAACCAGTCGATATGTGAAAAATAAAGACCTATACCGAGATCGTGCCTGCGTCCGGCATTGACAAGCTCTCGGACGACATCCCGTCTGAACGGAGTTTCCATTATGGAATACGCAAGGTCGCATTCCACGATGCGTCCCCTGTCCGGTCCTGTGTGCCCCATGCGCCGTTTTACGCGCGTCTTCGTGTCGAACATCGAGAAACCGTCGAGATGCTTCGTTGTGAACGAGAAAAACTGCGCTCCTCCGTTCTTGATCATCGTCATCCATTCATCGGCGTTGAATTTCACCGGATTCCACTCGAGCGCACGTTTCTCATACTCGGCCTGGAGCTCATGACCTGCCTGCGTAAGTCCCCATGATTCCTTGAAATTGAACATGCAGTACGGTCCCCAGTGTATGCGAAGACCGAATTTCCGGTCAAGAAACCGTTCAATGCCCTGTTCGCTCGCGTGCACGTAATCCTTGTCAACACCGCGATATTCAAAATATTTCTCCTGCTTGCGCTGTTCCGCGGCAAGCTGTTCGGCAGTCGGAAATGCGTTCATATCAGATTCTCCACAGGTTTAATATGGGTGATAGGAATTTTGATCTCATGATGCATGTAAAATAGTTAAGAAAAATGAGGAAGCAAGAAATAAACGGTGCCATTCTAATTATCTGGTTCATTCTTCATCTGTTGATTTCATGGATCATCTCGCAGAGTCGGGCGAAATTGCGCATGTTGAACTTCATCACAAGTCGGGGCAGGGCGGGATGTTCTCCGGTCTTGAGTTCCTCATCGACAGGAGGCGAAGGCTTAATCTCGCCTTCGGTAATGATATCCTTGAACTCACGGTTCAGATGCTGGAGTTTCTTCGGTGAGATCTCGTGGTTGAGACGAATCACCGTCAGACCACGGACATATCTTATCGAATGGTAGACCTTGTAGAAGTCCTCAATGTATTTTACCGCCTGGTCGACATCGTGCATGATGCAGTAAAGGTTCAGGTCTTCCTTGCTGACATATCCTTCCCCCACCAATTGTTTCCTCACGAAATGGTCCCAGTCGGTCCAGTAGGTTGAGCCCGGCGGTTCCATAAGGATTATTGGACGTGGCATGGATTTTCCCGTCTGGATCAGGGTAAGCGCCTCGAATCCCTCGTCGTTCGTGCCGAATCCTCCCGGGAAAAGAGTGGTGGCGTCCGTCTCCTTGATGAAGATCAGTTTCCTGGTGAAGAAATATTTGAAACTTATCAGTCGTTGTTTCTCATCGATGTACGGATTGGGCTCCTGTTCGAAAGGCAGACGGATGTTCAAGGCGAAATCCTTGCCGTGTTCAGCGCCTTTGTTGCCGGCCTCCATGACACCTGGACCTCCTCCTGTGACCACCATGAACCCCTTGCGCGTGATCTTGCCAGCAAATTCCTCAGCCATCTTATATTCGACCGATGTCTCCTTGGACCTCGCCGAACCGAACATTATCGCCTTTTTGACGTTGCGGTAGGGGGAGAAAATCTTGAAGGAGTATCTTAGTTCCTTCAGCGTGGTGTTGACAAGCTTCAGATCCGCCTTGTCGCCTGTTTCCCTGCCAAGTTTTATCGCGGTGGTGAGGATTTCGCGGAACAGTTCACGACTTCCCTCAGTGGCGGACTTGCTGACAAGTTCATCTATCAGGGCGGTTAACGACTTATCTATAACCGCATGTGCTTTTGTGTGATTTTTCATATGGGAAAGATAATCCGGAAAGGGAGATGTTTCAAAGAACATTCACCACGAAGTTCACGAAGGAAAAGTTAACCACAGAAGCACAGAGGCACAAAGTTTTATAATTTACCAGTGTATTTGCGGTGCTGCGCGAGCTTCTTGATTTCCTATGACCCCATATTACTTTAGTAACCATGAAATTTATATTTACAGCAGTTTTCTCTCTGGTGATTGCCTTCTCAGTTTTTGCCCAGAGCGGTTTTACCAAGGGCAGCGAGATCGAACCGTTGCCCGAGGAACCGCTGAAGCCAGGCGAATACGTCTGGGTTCCGGAAATATCTCCCAAGGGGCCGGTCGTCGTCATTGTCAGCATACCGTCACAGGAGATCTACGTGTACCGCAACGGAGTCCGCATCGGACGTTCAACCGTCAGCACTGGCGACAAGGAGCACGCTACCCCGACTGGCATATATACAATCCTCCAGAAGAAGGAGGATCATGAGTCTTCGATCTACCAGGGCGCAAAGATGCCATATATGCAGCGGCTTACCTGGGACGGAATAGCCCTGCATGCGGGCAAGCTTCCAGGATATCCCGCCTCGCACGGCTGTGTGCGGCTGTCGGAGGAGTTCGCGGAGAATCTGTATTCAGTGACAAAAAACAGCTCGACCGTCATTGTGACGGACCAGAAGTTTGCGCCTGGACAGACTGCAAGTCCCGGACTTCTGCTGAGCGGAAAGACCGGAGATGCGCCTACTGGAAAACTTCCGGCCACTGGATTCGAATGGCAACCGGAGAAATCTCCAGAGGGGGCTATGTCAATAATCTTCAGCATACCGGACTCAGTCGCATACGTCTTCCGCAACAGCGTGCAGATAGGGAGAGCTGCATTTCTTATGAAAAAGAAGTTCAAGCTTTCGGGAAGCCATGTCTATACAGCCCTTGACAGCAAGGACTCTGACGGTAAACGCAACTGGCTGATCATCACAAATATTGGAGGGGGAGAATCTCCGGACGTGAAAGTCCTGTCCGAACAGGTTGTGCTTCCTCCGGAATTTGTCGAGAAGATGAGAGCTGCAATTGCTTCAGGCACTATGCTCATCATAACCGATCTGCCGGTCTCTTCCGAGACGCACAGCGATAAGAACTTCAACCTTATTACTGCTGATCCAGCTCAGCCAAAGGCCAAGCAGGGGAAATAATCAGATGACAGATGGCAGCCCCTTCGATGTTGCTTAGGACAGGCGACAGAGGTATAAAAAGCCATGGCACTCCCCTTAAATTCACTTTAGCTACAAAACAAAAGAAAGAAGAATGCCATGACCGCGGAGAAGGTACTGCGTTGAACATGAAAAGCAAGAACATTCTGCCACAGACTTTCACTGACTAATAGTAAATGCATTCTCGCGCAGCGACGCTGAGACGCAGGAAAGCATTAACCACGGAGACACAGAGGCACCAAGTTAAGAATACATGGGTTTAGATAAATAAAATATGGGCTGAAGAAAGGGACTGTCCGGAAACGACGTCGCTTCCGGGCAGTCCTTCTTTCCAGCCCATATCCTTTATATGAAAAGTTTCCTGCCATGCAGGAATATTTTATAATCCTGTTAATCCTGTTATCCTGTCAAATAAATTCTTAACTTTGTGTCTCTGTGTCTCAGTGTGAGAATATTTTAATATGAATTTATCTGCCTGCCTACCTCCGTAATCCTCCTCCAGAGCAGCGAAGGAGGGTGGCAAAATTTACTTCCAGTTTTTCTCAAAGAACTTCTTAAGGATCGTTCCGACCGGAGTGGTCTCCTTTGCCTTGACGTTATCTCCGAACACAGGTTCATATTCCGGATCCCAGATCGGATTCTCCTTGTAGGCATGGAACGACCAGTCCCATCCAAACTCCTCGAATATCTCCAGGTTGTCCTTGACATAATCCGCAGAATTCGGTGACCATCTGACCACTCCGAACTCGCTGATATATATCCTCACATTGTTCTTTTTCTGGAACTTGATCATGGGGGCAAGCTCCTTGTACAGCCTAGCCTTGTCCCACATGCCACCGCCGGTATCCGAAAACTCTCCTGGCCATTTCTGCTGCATCTTGAGATATGCCTTGGCAAGATCGGTGTTATTGAGCCCGGAGATGCCCTGGTGCGTATACTGGTGAGGTTGGTACTGGTGAGTGGAATAGATTATGTTTGCACCCTTGAGGACCGGAAAATCCTTGAATCCCCAGCACAGTCCGCCGGGCCCGACCTCGACGACCACAGCCTTCTCAGCATCAATCTTCCTTATCTCATCGATCATCGTCTGCGCCCATTCCGGCCAGACCTTCACATATTTCGGGAAATCCTCCCAGTCGAGTGGCTCATTCAGGATGTCATACCAGATCACCTGCTTCCTTCCCTTGCATAGCTCCGCGATCTGCTTCCAACATTTCACCGCGACATCAAGATTGCTTCTGTCATGCCAGAATTCCGATTTCTGTTTCTTCCTGTCGGAACCGTATGTCTTCTGGTTATCATTCGGCACCTCGTGGAGATCTAGAATTACTCCGATCCTGAGTTCTGCCGCCTTGTCCAGATATGCAGGCATTTCCTTCACCAGTTTGTCCCAGCCTTCGGAATATGTCTTCATCTTGTTCTGGGTGGATACGAAGTTCGGCCTGAGCATGACCCTTACCGAGTTTGCGTTCCAGTCCTTCTTCATGGACTCCAGGTTCTCAGGGAGCAATTTGTCGACGGTGAATCCCCTGAGCCTCATGTCTCCTGTTTTTTCCTGAGATTCCGCCGAAATGGCTGAAACTGCGAAGATCGCAGCTGAAAACAACGCTATGCATCTTATCATGTTTCTTCCTTTTTATTTTTTCAGATCCCACCATTCCTTTTCGGAAGCGATGACTCCTGGCGCAACAAGTCCATCACCGTATTTCCTGGATTCTGCATGTCCGTCAAGCCAGCCTGCGTTACAGCCGGTGTTTGATGAATGCCTGAATTCCACGACAGAATCGGTGAGTGCGCTGTCACCGCCGCGGACATGGGGTTTCCATCTTCCGCAGTCCCAGTCATCGCTGCTTCCGCCCGGAGCCACGCTGTCGACAAATATCACCGTCTTCGAAGGGTTGTTGGCAGATGTTATCTTGGTCCAGAATGAGAAATTTGGATTCACATTGTTCACATTGATCCAGCCCAGGTTTCCACCATTATGACCGTAGCCGAATCGGAGCGGCTTCTCAGGGCAAGCAGCTATGGCGAGATCATCAGCTTTGGTGAAATTGGTGGTCCTCTTGCATCCCAGGTATTCACGGAGGAATGCTGTCCAGTTGCGCAGATCTGGCATTGTCTTTTCACCGGTGGGAGAGAAGCTCGGAACATTGAATCCATCCCAATCGCCGTTGTAGAGTTCAGCTGCTTTGACCAACTGGCATTCATTGTTGATGCAGACGATGCTTCTTGCAGTGGATCTGGTCTTTTGGAGCGCAGGAAGCAGAAGGGACGCGAGAATCGCGATGATCGCAATTACCACCAACAGTTCGATCAATGTGAAAGGTCTTCTCATAAGATTCCCCTTCAAATACTATTTCTTCCTGCTCTCCTCGAAAGCTGCGAATATCGCATCGGCGTATCCCTGCATGCCCTTGTCGTTCGGATGCCACTTTACACCACTGGACGTTCCCGTTCCACTGCATTCAGGATCAAGAGCATATTTTTCAACGGATGCGAAAGGTATTGACATGCTCTTGCAGACTCCCTGCATCGTGTCCTCAGCTTTACGAGTCCATCCGTCATAAGATTTCTTTTCCCCGGCCTTGTATGGATTCCAGACGCCAGTGCAGATGACAACCGGTTTGGAGGGCCAGGCCCGTATCGCTTCCAGAAGCTTCCTGTAATTCTTTTCCAGCGCCTCTGCGCCATCGGCTTCCTTCTCATGTTCCCCGAGCTGGACAACTACCAGGTCGGCTGCGAGATTCGCAAACTCAGCTATTGCGGACAGGCGCTGGGCCGCGGAACCGCTCCCTCCTTTGTTGTGGAACTGCAAATCAACTTTCTTTTCCGGCATAAGCGCCTGGATCTTTGCTGAGAGGAGATGGGCGTAGTCGTTCTCCTCCCTGGTCGCCGCCATCCCGGCAAGATGATCCCATCCCAATTCGCTGACAGTTTTCTTGGAAAATCCATGCCTGGTAATGCTGTCTCCGATGAAAAGTATCCGGTAATCGTTCAGCCCCTTTGCTGAGGCCTGTTTATCTGCCACATCCATCTGGGACAGGTTCTTATCTCCGGGCTGTATCTCGGCCTTTGCGGTGATCTCTGCTGAAACGACAGACAGATCATCAAAACTGACATCGGCGTGGTATGAGTGAAAATCAAGATCTGTCACAGGGAGTTTCAAATTCCAGTCCGTCTTAAGAGCAATGCTTCCGACTTCCTTTCCATTTACTGTCGACTTAATCGTCGAATTTGCGATAGAGAATGAAACATCTGTCCACGGGACATCCTTTCCCTCCGGCAGTGGGGAAGCAAGCTTGCCGAAATTCTCAGTTTCATATTTTTTCCCTCCTACTGTCTGGATACAGCGCATCAGGCTGTTCTGGTAGAAGAAATGAAGCTGGTTTCCCTTGCCTGCATTCAACTTCACTCCAAATAGGCCCCCTTTTGGATCAAGCTGGTTCTGTCTGATCTTGAAACCCACAGATATTTGGTTCAAATCCAGATTAAGGTTCCCCATCAGCAGGGAGGAATACGCATTGAGCCCGTCCTTGGTCCTGATGGATTCATCCTTCAACTCCCACCGTGATTCCCATGAGCTGATCTTGGAAGGAGCCTTGCTGAAATCCTCCTTTATGACGACTTCACCGCCGAATGATCTAACGGTCCCTGCAAGCATAATAAACAAAACAATCGAATTAATTCTATTTTTCATTATCCCTCTCCTAATCAGTTGACAGGATCATACAATTTTGATGAATTGCTTTTTGCGTAAATTTCCCTCCAGGGCAAGGATTCTGCATGGAGGTCGAAATAGACGAGGTTCGCCGAGATTCCCGGATGCCTGTAGGCTGTTATGCACACAATTCCCAGCGGGACCGAATGCTGTTCGCCATACTTGCCGTAGTTGTCAGGATAATATGTCTGATACATGTTGAGATCCCAGTCAGTTCCATCCGCCCAGGCCATTCTGTTTGCCGGATTCTTGACCTGTCTAGTGAGAAATGGGACGTAGGTGCTGTTTGGGATATCGTAGTAGTATGGGGCTCCAAATGAAAATGCAATATGGTAATAATTCCGCCCTCCATTTGTTTGCACAGTTTTGAATGACAGAGTTGCATTGGGACAGACAAAATCCCCGGTCCAGTATGCGTAATCGGCTGGATGTGTTGGTACTCCCAGGGATTGCATAAGGCTGGCATTTTTATACCAGGCGCTGGTTCCGTTACAGGGGCCACAGGGGACCCAGTATCCATTGTGGTCATCAGAATAGGAACTTCCCGCCAGGCCTATTTGTCGTTCAATATTTAAACAGGCAATACGCTTGCTCATCTCCTTGGCGTTCCTAAGAGCAGGCAGCATCAAGGCGGCAAGTATCCCGATGATTGCAATCACCAAGAGAAGCTCGATAAGAGTGAATGCTGATGCTGGATACTGGATGCTGGATACCGGATTAAAATATCTGGCATCTTGGATCTTGGATCCAGGATCATTTCTCTTCAAATCGAAAATTGAAAATCTACATCGAAAATATTTCACTTGCTGTCCTCCCTCTTGCACTGACAACTGGCGACCGACGACCCTTCTTCACGGTTTCTTGTTCTTGGAGAACCATTCAAGAAGAAGCTTCTTGCGGCTGGTCTCTTCCTTCGCGGGCTGGTTGTCGTTCTTGTCCGGCCCATATTCTACGCTCCAGCCGTTCCACTCGCGGAACGCGTGGTAGCTCCAATCCCAGCCGTATTCCTCGAAGATCTCGATACAGTCTTTTAAATAATTGTAGGCGCTGTCGCCGGGCGCCCAGCGGATGGCGCTGAACTCACCTATATAGATATGGACATTATATGCGAGCTGGAAGTCGCGGACCGGCTGGAGGTATTTCCTCAGAGCCTCCTTGTCGCACATCTTTCCGTTGATCATTCCAGGATATGAAACGTTGCTGTCCGGATTGTTGTTCACTCCCTGGTGAGTGAATGTGCCCGGATAATACATGTGCGCCTGATATATGACATTCTTGACGTCCACAGGTTGCAGATACGAAAACGCCTCCGGGCTGTCCCAACTGTCAGATTCTATGATGATAGGAGTGTCAGGATCGATCTTCCTGATCGCCTTCGCGGCAAGTACCTGTATTCCGAGATAGTCGGCAAGTCCATCCGTGGAGGGTTCCCCGCTGACAGGCTCGTTGATAAGATCGTATGCCCACACGGCAGGATTTCCCTTGTAACGTGTGGCAATCTTCTCCCATACCTTCACGAAATGATCCTGAAATTCCTTTTCGCGCAGCATCGCCATCGAGCTGTCTTCGTAACGGCCTCCGGGGGGACTGTGAAGGTCGATGACAACCTTGATCCCGTATTTCTTGCAGGCCACAAGAGCCTTGTCGAGGTCTTCGAGCTTTCCATCAAGCCACTTGTCGTAGTCGGCAAGGTCGCGTCCGACATTCGCCTGACCCCAGGACCTGGTCATCTGCCAGCGTATCAAGTTTGCCTTCCACTCCTGCCCGAGGACGCGCATGTCCTCGTCGCTGAAGTGATTCGGTGACATTGTCCCGCGCAGACGCGGAAGGTCGTGTCCCTTGTACATCGGAGGGGGATTGGCCATCGGTGCAGGGCGCGGTGGAGCCTTTGTCCGGGCGACGAACACCTTGATATCCTTGAACCATACTTTGCCGGTGCTGTTCTCAAGCCCGAGAGCAATATCGCCTTTTACAAAATCATCGGGGATCGGTACTGTGAAGGAAAGTTTTTTCCAATCAAAAGTCCCAAACACCTTATCCTGGTTCTTCCAGCTTTGCCCGGAGGAGGTGGATACAGTATGCATCATGAACTTCACGCCATTGTATGTTTGTGGGGGCTGTGTTACCTTCTCCGCCTTTGCCATGCACTGGAAGCAGAGGGAGGTGCCGCGATATGCACTGACATCGAACGGCATATTTATCTTGTTGTGTCCGGGCTTCTCAGTTGCCGGAACATCTACGAATAGGACTGTCGGTCCGTTTTCCCCGTCCTTCACCCATTTGGCCCACGGTGCCTTTGTGAATTTCTCCCTGTCCTCCTGCTTGTCGAAGTCCAGTTTCAAAACCACATTACCGACTGACGGTTCAGCGGCTGCCTGGGCCTGAGCCCGGGAGTCAATTGCGGACAGGAGAAGGAATCCGAACGATGCCGACAAGAATGCTGATGCGAATGTCATATCAATCTCCTCATATTAAGAGGTGCCCTTTAGTTTTTTCTTGCCATTATTATATATGTGCCGATATCCGGGCCAAAGCATAAAATCGCCAAATTACTGGACTTTCTTGCCAAACTATTTACATTAGCAAAAACGAGGATATCTGCAAGATGGCGCTTAAAATCAAGAGTATTCCGCAAAACCGTCCAGGAAGTTACACACGGTATCTGTTCAGCAAGCTCTGCCTCGGCGGGGAGAACTCGTCTGTGATCGTTCAGAGGGTCAACCAGGCCGACACCGTCCAGCACACCCACGATTTCAACGAGCTTGTGTTCGTAATCGGAGGATCCGCGACTCATGTGTTCGGAAAGACCAAGATCAGGATCGAGCCAGGTACATTCTTCCTTGTCGACAGCAGCATGAAACATGCATATCAGGACTGCAGGGACTTCAAGCTGATCAACGTCCTGATCCGGAAAGACTTCATAACTGACAGGAAAAACGTGCTTTCGCTTTGCCATGGATACAGGACTCTTTTCTCCCATATGCTCACTGGTCGCTTCATCCAGCCTGCGAATCTTACCATTGAAAGACTTGATGAGTGCCTTTTGCTGGTCAACAGGATCGAAAGGGAGCAGTTCCAGCCGGACGCCGCCTCCGATGAAATGTCATCACTGCTCCTTTTGCAGCTGCTGATAACCGCATGCAGGTATTCGGAAAGCAGGGATGCAAGGGTTGAAAGCAGATGGAGCGGACTTGGCAAGGTCTTCCCATACATGCAGACGCACTGCCACGAGGACATAAGCCTTGAGAAGCTCTGTTCCGTGGCCTGCATGTCGAAAAGATCCTTCATCCGGTATTTCAGCAGGACCGCGGGATGCACGCCTATCCAATATCTATTAAGGATAAGGATCTCGAAGGCGAGCCGTCTGCTAAGGGAAAGGACCGACATGCCTCTGTCCGAAGTCGCATTGGCCTGTGGCTTCGAAGATGCAAACTATTTCTCCAGGGCATTCAGGAAATTCACAGGCGTTCCACCGAAACGCTTCAGGAGCTATGTTTCTGTCAAGGATGCCCGATAATAAATCAGCCTTCCTGTCTCCATCTATCTCTTTTGGCAATTTCGTGCTATCAATTGTCACTTTTGTCACGGCATGATTTTTTCCTCCGCAGTATTTTAAGCCCAGTAAGAAAACAAACTCGGAGGAAGATACCATGAAGTTGAGCAAATCTGAATACAGGAAAAAAGTCCTTGGATGCTGGCTGGGAAAGGCCGCAGGTGGAACGCTAGGCGGCCCATGTGAAGGTAAGGACGGACCTCTTACGTATAGTTACTATGATCCGGTTCCCACGACGATGCTCCCCAACGACGATCTCGATCTGCAGGTGCTATGGGCTTGTGTGATGGACGGCATGAATGAGCCGAAAGTGGACAAGAACATAATCGCGGACGCCTGGCTGAAACATGTCGAATTCCCATGGGACGAATATGGTGTCTGCATCCGCAACCTCAGGAACGGGATCCGTCCTCCATTTTCCGGGATCTGCGACAACTGGTTCTACAACGGGATGGGTGCGGCGATCAGGAGCGAACTCTGGGCATGTCTCGCTCCGGGTAATCCAATGCTTGCAGCGCAATACGCCTATGAGGACGCCTGCACTGATCATTCCGGCGACGGCATCTGGGCAGAAATGTTCTTCTCCGTGATGGAATCCCTTTGTTTCCGCGAAAGCGATCTGGAACTGATAATCCTGAAATCCGCTTCCTACCTACCTCTTGATTCGAAAATAAGAGGTGTCGCCATCGACACAATGGAATGGTGGAAACTGTACGGAGACCTGATGAAGGTCAGGGAGATGATCCTGGCCAAATACGGTCATCCGAATTTCACTGACACCATCCAGAACATCGGATTCACGGTGCTGGGGCTTCTTGCCGGCAAAGGAGATTTCGGAAAGACAATATGCTATGCGGTGAACTGCGGAAAGGATACCGATTGCACCGGTGCGACTGCCGGAGCGATATTCGGAATACTTTATCCTGACAGGATAGATGATAAATGGCTGAAGCCGATAGGAAGGAATCTTGTCCTGAACAAGCAGATAACAGGAATCAAGCATCCACCGACACTTGACGGCTTTACCGATATGGTGTCGAGTCTTGCTGACAGGCTCAAGGCTTCAAACCATTTTCAGGAATCTGCGGAACCTTCAATGGTATCTGCAGAAATTTCATTTGTCGATCCAAGCAGAATAGCAAATTTTGAGAAATGCACGAAGGAAGATATTAATGGTATCGGAAAATCAATGAATCCTATCGTATTCCCTGGCAATTATGCATATGTTCCAAAGGAAGCCCACAAAGGCAGAGCTGTTGCAGTGCGATATTCCGTTGCTGTGAAGGAAGGATTCAAGGGAAGGATCATGTTGAGCAGCATGATGGATGGAGCTGTGTACATGGACGGGAAATTCCTTTTCGAGGGCAAAGGGAAGATGATACCATCGTTCCACAGGGCGGGCCAAGGCCATTTCATGGACGTGGAACTCTCATCGGGAGCATATGAGTTCATTGCCTTGATGAAGGTCACAGCTTCCCAGGATGCTGACTGGGTATTCGGGATCGGTGATTCCAGGAACTGCATGTGGAAGACGAAAAATTAAAAATTTAGGTATTCTTTAGTTATTGCCAACAACCGTTGGGTGACAATCTCAAGTATTATCGAGCCTCTATGCTGCTGCCGGCTTTTTGTCCGACGGGCAATTGGACCTTTGAGGATTTCCCGTTGCAGGTGACCAGTAGCTCCTTGAGCTTCTGTGTCGGATCGGACACTGTCAACTTTGGTTCCTTGTCAATATTTTTGATCATAAGCAGGGACGGCTGATCAACAGAAATCTGCCTGTCAGGGGCATAATTGAACTGTCCTGGCTTGTAGAAAACGGCAATAGCGGTATTGCCGCACCTGACAGCCTGCATGTCAGATGTGTTCTGTATGATTTCAACTCCGGGTGACTTTGAATATTTCTTCATCTGCTCCTCCGAGACGGATGGCAGGATCATGTAGGCATAGGTCGCATCCTTGGGCTGGGACTCATGGTCGATCCAGATGGAGAAGATCTCCTTTGCAACTGGATCCGGAGATGCGGCTTCATAGACATTTTTCCAGGAACCTTTCTGCTCCTCTCCTCCCAGTGTCACGCAGGCAGGCTGAAGTAAAAGATATCCTACGCTGTCATGAAGTGCCCACTGAAGATCAGTAAGGCTTTGCCTTCCCTTTATGGCCGTGGTATTTTCAGCGGAAGCTGCAAGTACCGGTCCTTTGAGCAGGCACTGGTTGATTGTGGTCGTGATGGCACCATCCTTCTGAGTGTCGAATTCCGTTGAAATCCCGGCTCCGAGCGCGACGATCCGTCCATCAAAAAAGAACCAGCTTTTCCTTGCCTTGAAGTCCATGCTGCGACGGGAACGTGCCGAAGACATCTCTTCGATATGATAATCCATTACCGCAGCTCCGTCGACGCCATCAGAGACGCCACCGACGAACGTGCCTGCATTCCGTCTTTTCTGTACGGCGGAAGGTGCGATTGAAGCTTTGTCAATGCATGTGATCCCCGGGATCTTCCTCCAGTTCCAGACCGGAAAAATATCCTCATATTCCCGTCCGGACTGATAGATGTAAAGCGAACCGTCCGCCAGAAAACCGCCAAAAATATTTTCCTTGTTGATGCTCTCGCTGCCTCGGGTACGTTCGGAATTCAACCTGACAGATGCATAATATCCAGGTCTGCGGTCCACCATGAAATCGGAGCGCCAGAACATCCTGTTGCCGGTAATTTGCTCCTTTGCCCCTGCAACTCCATCAAATGAAAGCAGGGCTTTCTGGCAGATGGAGGCGGAAGAGGCGTCGATTTTTTCAAGTGAACGCAGCAATCTTGAGGCTTCTTCACCCTTGCTGGACTGCGTACTGGGAAACAGCTGTCTGCCGCAGGCGCTGATGTCCTTGAAACCCTTCCAAGAAGTCCAGTATTCGCCGTAGAGAATGTAGTTGCGGAGCATTTCGATCTTGTCCTTGTCGAATGCCATGCTTGTTCCACGGAGATATTCCATCCATGCTGAGACATCGCGAGCAAACGCAAGACCATAGCTTCCGAGCTGCAGCTGAGGGCCGTGCTGTTGGAAGCTGTTGTCAATCTGGAGCCCATCGGTTTCCGAATAAACGATCTCCTCGTTGATGGCATCACGCCCCTTCTTTACAAGAGAGGAATTCCCTTCCAACACACCTCTCATGAGGACATTTCCCGCCAGCCAGACCCGGTTCTGTCCTGTCATGGTGATCGAGGATCTGGAGATGATCTTGAGAGCTTTGGCACGCTCCTCCGGAGAGACATCCGAGTCAAGGATGAACATGTAGTGTGCCATATACTGCGGCACACGGATATCATTATGGAACCAGTTGAAGCTCCGATAGTCCTTTTCCAGCCAATTACCCAGCGCCGAATGGATGGCTTTCCTTAGAGACGGATCACCATGTAGAGTGTTGGACGGAGTCACATAGGCTAATGACATTTCCTTGAGTCTTGCGAGGTGTAGCAACGGCTGCCAGGCACCCGTGGTCCTGCTTTCATATGATATGTCTGGCCAGCTTCCGTCAGCCGCGATGGAACGCATCCATTCTTCAATATCGGATTTGCCGGATTCCTTCCCTGTGAAACGCAGATCCTTTTCCGGAGGAGTGGCAATCAGTAACTCGGAAATCTGTTTTTTTATGTGCAGGATTTCATCGTCCTGGGCATTAGCGAGGTTCGCACGTGCCGCAAGAAGAAAAAGAATTACGCAAAGGAGAAGCGATGAGCGCCAGACTCCATTAAGTGGTGATATAAGATATTTTTCGAAAGAAGCTATCCTGGTTATTGTCGGCATCAGCCATGTCCGGATATTTTGAATTCAATTTATCATCTTTTCATTCTGATGATGAAAATAAACTTAGGCCGGTAAATATCAAGGATAGTGATTTGGGAATAGGGTGAATATAGTGGAAATATAGGTTTGACTCTTCAAAAACTTGTAGTTCTATAATCAAATTCATTTTCTTAAACAGTGAAAGGAGATTGCATAAGTGAATAATCTGATCCGTTCGCTCATCTATGGACTGTTAACCTTCCTGGTGATTGATCTGGCGGCACAGGAGAACACCGTTTCTGCTGAGAAGGGAGATGTAAGGCAGATAAGGCTTCTTGCGATAGGCAACAGCTTTTCGGGCAATGCCTCGAAATATCTCAAGGACATTGTCAAGGATTCAGGGAACTGTGAACTTGTCTTCGCCCACGCATCGATTGGCGGTTGCCCGATGGAAAAGCATTGGAACCTGGCCCAGAAGTATGAGGCGAACCCGGATGATCCCGAAGGCAAGCCATATACATTCAATGGAAAGAAGGCCAGTCTCAAGGAAATTCTCCAGGGTGGGAAATGGCAGTACGTGTCCATCCAGCAGTTCAGCATGTTCAGCTACAAGATCGATACCTACCGTCCTTACGCGAAGAACCTATACGACTATATCAAGAAATATGCGCCTGACGCCGAGGTGATCATCCACCAGACATGGGCATACCGTGCTGATGACAAGCAGCTTTTCAAGGATGGTTTCACTTCAGTGAAGATGTACCAGCAGCTTACCGATGCATATACCACGATTGCCAAGGAACTCGGTTGCCGGATCATTCCCGTGGGAGCTGCGTTCCAGCTGGCTTACGAGTCGCCTGAATGGCAGTTCAAGCATGACGATAGCTTTGATTACAAGAACGCAAAACCTCCGGAACTTCCAAAGGAAGTCCATTCCCTGAATGCCGGATATTCATGGAAGGATAAGAAGTTGAACTTTGACAGCCACCATGCGAATTCCGCAGGAGAGTACCTTGGAGGATGCGTTTGGTTTGAATTCTTCTTCAAGGAGGATGTCCGCAAGATCAAGTTCAAGCCGCAGAAGATGTCCGATGAGGACGCCACATTCCTCAGGGACATAGCCCATAGGGTAGTCACTGATAATACAAGGCCTGGGTGCGTCTCCAAGGCTTCCGAATGAATTCCCCGAGGATGGTCTCGCATGGGACGGGATTCCTGATCCGAAGAACTTGAAATTCCAAAATGGATTTCCGAGGGACAGGGAATTCCAGTCCTGTCAGCCTGAAAATGCATTCTGAAGGACTCGAAACTGGGATTGGAAGGATAACGGCTGGTTGATTTACATAAGATTCGGTGCTATTCATAGGTCTTGTTATCATTGGAACTGATATTGGAGAAACATGCATATGCCGGGAAAATCCAAGATCAAGGGACGCAAGGTCAGCCCTTTCTCCTTGTTCTGTCCGCAGTGCGGGACAGAAATCAATGCTTTTGATTCAAAACCGCACAAGCCCTGCAGGAGAGGGCCTACGGATGAGAGGTTCCAGGAGATAGCATCACTTCTGAAAAACTTCATATATGATGGCAAGTGGAAACCCGGGGAGCGCATACCTACTCGGCGCCAGCTGTGCCAGGAATATGGTGCAAGTCCGATCACCATCCAGAATATAATTGACCAGTTCGAGGCCGATGGTTTTCTTCGTACGGAAAGGCCGGCAGGGACGTATGTGGTTAAAAATCCTCCTAATACGGTCAATGTCGCAATGGTCTTTCCTCAGAGCAAGGAGAGCAGTCTATTGTGGAAGGCGTTGTCGGTAGCCGCAGAGAAGAAACGTGATGACGGCCTGAAAATATTCCAGTTCAGCAATATAAAAATCAATGGCTGGACGGACAGTCCGGAACAGGTGTCTCTGGTCGACAATGTAAAAAGGAAGAAGATCATGGGGATCTTTTTCACTTCACCTCCCTTTCTGGTTGACAGGACTCCAATACTGAAGGAGACTGGCATTCCGCGGTGTGCCTTGATGGACCGCCCCGACCTTTATCCGGAGATATCGAAGTTCAGTATTGATGGGATGAGTTTCCAGGACAGGTCGCTTGAATATCTGAAGGGAAAAGGGAAAAAAAAGATTGCAGTCATCGGTCATCCATGGATATTCCATCCGAGCAGAAAATGGATTGAGAAAATAAGGGAATATGGGATGACATCTGGTCCACAGTGGCTTCAGGGTATGAGCATCTATGAGACTTCTCCAGGGGAGAATCTTGCAAGGATAATGTTCTATGGAGCCGGAAATGAAATTCCCGACGGTTTGATAATAACGGATGATAATCTTGTGGAATCCGTAACAATGGGAATTGCGAAGTCAGGTGTCAAGGTTCCCTCAGATCTTGAGGTAGTGGCCCATTGCAATTTTCCATGTCCTCCGAGTTCTTCAGTTCCAGTTGTCCGTCTAGGATTTGATGCCAGCAAGATTCTTGAAACCGCACTAAGCATGCTTCGTTCCTGGAGAAGCACCGGGCCTGCTTACCATAAAGCCATCATCGGTACGATTTTCGAAAATGAGCTGAAAGCAGGCTGACGTGGCGTTCTCCTCCGATTCCAGCAGGCATCCGCAGGTCCTCTCCTTTAAAAAAATCGACAATAATTTGATCTTGGGCTTGACTAATCCAAAGCAGATGTTATCATATAATATAATAATACGATAACATGATGTCTTGCAGATGACAGTAGCAGATGGATAGGTAGCCAATACTTGGAAAAAACTTCTGATAAGTTGAAGGGGAGAAGAAAATGAATGTTTCTAAAAGATTTACCCTCATCGAACTTCTCGTGGTAATTGCGATCATCGCAATTCTTATTGGGCTTTTGCTTCCGGCATTGCAAAATGCCAAGGAGAAGGCCAGAGTGCTTAACTGTATGAGTAACCAGCGGCAGCTTGGCCTAGCACTTACAGCATATGCCCTTGACTTCACCGAATATCCTACCAACTACGATAACGACACGAACGACTGGGCCCAGAACTGGGGCGATGAATCCTGCGGAAAATGGTATGGCTCTCCTCCAACTGTCGCCTGGAACGGGTATGTACCCAACCAGACCGATGAAGATCCATCTTCTTCAGGAAATCAGAAAGGCGCCTGGCACCGACTTGCAGGAAGAGGATATGTAACTCATAAGAAATGGGTTCCGGATGGGATCAGCGTCTGTACGGGAAATCTCCCCAATGGATTTTCCTACTATGGAGGATATTATAACTCAACTTTTGGAATTTATGTATATAACGGACCTCATGCCAGGGCAGCATGTGTCGGCAACAACGGTGCCCTTACGGGAATGTGGAGGATGGGGCGTCATAACGGATCTGCGGCCACCCAGGCAAAGTGGGGTGTCAGGATCTCCGGCTATACACCTGTTGAATTCACATTATCGCAGATAGCCTTTCTGGGATGTCCTTCCGTATATAGTAAGACCGCAGATGTGATGCTTGAACCGCATGGTTTCCAGTCATTGTGCGGTCCTGCGGACCAATACGATGCAGGTTTCTATTCTGCATATGCGCTGGAAAACTATCACTTCGACCGCAATTTCCTCTATGCGGATCTCCATGGTGAATATATACATTCGATAACCCGTGTGGGAATTCCATGATCTGTCCATATAGAAGGTGAAGTATGGAAAGAGGATACAATAACATGAAAAATAAATCAATTCTACTTTTGATTGTTGCTATGGGCATGCATGTGGTAGCAGCAGCTGACGTTGAAGCACCACGGACTTCTTCGGAAAGCCCAGAACCGACCACGTTCTGCCGATACGTGCCTGAGCGGTCAGACGATTTTGCCTGGGAAAATGATCTGGTTGCGTTCCGCGCATATGGCCCGGCACTGAGCAAGGGCGCCGAGAACAGCGGCATTGACTGCTGGGCCAAACGGGTCTCATATCCAATAATTGACAAGTGGTACCGTCTGGACCGTGAGCAGAAGATAAGTTACCACAAGGACAATGGTGAAGGATGTGATTTCTATCATGTCGGCAAATCCCGTGGATGCGGTGGGACTGCCATTTGGCACAACGGAAAAATGGTTTTGTCCAATGTCTACAAGGAATGGAAAATAATAGAGTCCACACAGAAAAAATCCGTATTTGAGCTGACATACGAGTATCCTCTGGAGGGCCGTAAGATCCGGGAAGTCAAGACAATTACCATCGAACTGGGGAAAAGACTGTTCAAGTCGGAATCTGTTTTCACAGAGAACGGCAAACCTGCCGATCTGGAGATTGCGGTGGGAATAACTACACACAATCAGCGCGGGGCGGTGACGCTGAAAAAGGATGAAGGATGGATGTCGGTCTGGGAGACATTTGAGAAATCAGGATTCGGCACGGGAGTGGTAATAGATCCTCTGCGTATTACTGGGATACAGGAGATCAAATCTAAAGCCGGCGATGAGAGCCATGCGGTCCTTACTACGCGTACGGATAAAGAAGGACGCACGGTCCACTATGCGGGGTTTGCGTGGGGTAAATTCGGGGATATCTCAACCCCTGAGCAATGGGGTGAATATCTTAAAGGCGTGGCCGAAGAAACTTTTAAAAAAGAGAAGCAAGATGAATAAGACATTCATAATTTTCAGTTCCTTTGTTTTCGCGCATCTGCTTATGGTCGGCTCAGGATATTCCCAGGAGGCCGTAATGACTAAAGAGCAGGTTATCGCGGAAGGAGAGAAGATGGCGGACGCGCAGCTTGCCAAGTTTACAAAAGGCTATCCGAAGCCTGATTGGGAAATGGGGGTCTTCTGGGCTGGCGTCGCTGACTTTTCCAAGGTCTCCACAAAACCAGGACATTTCGAAGCTCTGATCAAGAGCGGTGAGTCGGACAAGTGGACTCCTATCATTTCCTATGAAGAGGTTGCGAAGAGGCTGACCCGTTACGCGCACAATGCCGACGACCTCTGCATCGGACAGGCCTGGCTAATCGCCTACGACAAGACCAAGGATCAGAAAATACTCGATCCTGTGCGGCAGCGCATTGAAAAAGCCTCGGATTTCATCATGGAGGATAAAGCGAACCTGAAGAAAGATGACCAGCTTAAGGGGGACATGCGTGTGTGGAGCTGGTGTGACGCCCTGTTCATGGCTCCCGCCATTCATCCTCATCTGACCGCCATCACCGGGGATCCAAAATACCTGCAGGCGATGCACACCGAGTGGTGGCGCGCCTCGGCAGTGATGTATGATGAAAGCGAACATCTCTATTTTCGCGATGATGGCAAAATTTTTCCCAAAAAAAAGACTCTGAGCGGGAAAAAGGTCTTCTGGGCGAGGGGAAATGGCTGGGTGATGGGAGGGCTTGCCCGTTTGCTTGAATACGTCCCGAAGGACGATCCGCAGCGCCAGCGCTATGAGAAGCAGTTGCAGGAAATGTCCGCAAGACTCGCCAGCCTGCAAAGACCGGACGGAACCTGGAGTCCCAGCCTTCTTGATTTCGAAGAGTTTCCTCATTCCGACAGCAGTGGAACTGCATTGAACTGTTTTGCCATGGCATGGGGCATCAACAATGGAGTTCTCGATGAGAAAACCTATAGGCCAGTAGTGGAAAAAGCCTGGGTGGCCCTTTTGGCCGCCCGTAGGGAAGATGGCTTGCTGGGTTATGTGCAAGGGGTGGCCCATGGTCCGGCTCCGGTTTATGCTGACGGTAGTCGCACATATGGTACCGGTGCCTTCCTGATGGCAGCTGCACAGATGGCGAAACTGGCACCGATCAACATGACAACGCCTCCTAAATTGTCTGCAGCTCAGCCCGAAAAAAAGAAATAGGTATATTCATATAAAATGAAAATTCGGAATAAAGTAAGGAATACGATTATGATAATGTCAGGGAAAAAGAGATATGGAACCTTCTGGAATTATCTTTCCACCTCAAAACACTTATTTGGCAGCAGTCTTATTTTACTTATGTCGCTGATCTGTCTGGATGCTATTTCTGAAGATGGACCTTTTCAGCCTTCTTTGGCTGTTTCACAACTGGATCCGGCCGCCTATGCACAGTTCGTGGATGGAAAAGAGGCCGCTTTAACTGGTACTGGCGACAAGGTACCGCTTCCGCAGGATGTCATCGCAACCAAGACGACATGGAAAACCAGTTCCCAGAAATTTGGAAAATCAAAGACACTCGGTCCGAGGCATCTGCGCATTGGATTCACGGAACCTGTGGAAGCAGGTACGATCCTGGCGGTTGGTGACATTTCGGTAAGTGTTTTAAAGCCTGACGCACAATATCCCGGCAATATGGGAGATGATGCACAATGGATTCCTGCGCAAAGGATCGAGAAAGGCATGATAACTTCCAACCAGACCGTCGAGTATCAATGTGCTGCATGGCTTTTGCCACCCGAAACCAAGACCAGGGCATTGCGATTCACCCATACCGCGCAAAACTTGGAGAATGACTATTCCGGTGTTCTGCAGGGTGTGAGGATGCTGTCCGGGAGATTTGCGAATCTCGCACCGCAGGCGATGGTGGTCGGACGCGTTTCCAAGTCGATAACGAAAATAAACAATGAAGGCCGTTACGATGGCTGGTCCGCATGGGAGAATTTTGATCCGAAGAATGACAGCAGGGCCCGTACCATTGCAGAAGAACCCGAGTGGCTCATGCTTGCCTGGACTGAACCGGTCACGTTGAAAGGAGTGGCGTTCTGGTGGCCTGGTTTCAGCGCTGCAGATATTCAGACCTATGCCGGTCCGGAAGGAGTTCCTCCAAAGGATGCTTCCGAAAATGATTGGAAAGAAATCACATCCATAAAAGGTGTCGGAAAAATCAACTGGGGCAGCCCATTCATCTTTGACTGGGTGGATTTCGGAAAGGATATCACGACCCGTGCCCTTCGTTTGCGCATTACAGCCGTGACGACAGATTCCAGGGCCAAGCAGGGAGCTGCAGAAGGCAAGCGTGTATGGCTGGGAGAGTGGTTTGCCTTTTCATCCCTTGGAAATAATCCGCTTGAAAAAGCAGTGCTAGCCTCAGCAATCAAAAAGGATAGTCAAAAAGAGGAAGGCGCGATCCCCATTCGTTTTACTATGCCTGAAAAAGGATTTGCAACCTTGGTCATCGATGATGCAAAAGGCATGCGTATTAGGAATCTGATTTCAGAAACTCCTTTTGAGGCCGGTGAACAAACTGTCTGGTGGGACGGTTCCGACGACCTTGGCCGCGATGTCAAAGCGGCTGATAATGGTGTTTATAAAATACCTTTCCAACTTGTTGCACCTGGAGAATATCATGTCCACGGACTCTGGAGGAAGGAGATTGTGGCGAGTTATGAGTTTTCCGTCTATGCTCCCGGAAATCCGCCTTGGGACATAGCGGATCATACTGGAGCCTGGCTCGCAAACCACAGTCCTCCGCAGGCTGCAGTCTTCATGCCGGACGGCAAACGTTCGCCGACCGGAGAGCCAGTCGTCTATCTCGGCTGCATCGTGACGGAAGGGCCTGATGCGGTGGCTTGGGTTGATCTTGACGGACGCAAGCGCGGCGGAAAGAAATGGATCGGTGGCATTTGGACAGGAGCCCCGTTCATGGCATATGATGGAGGTTCGCAGGCTGATCCGGACGTGTCGGTGTATATCGGGACAGGCTGGAAGGATGACAAGAAGGACGAAAGTGCAAAGGATTCATCAATCCTCCGTCTCAATACCATTACGCCTTCCGGCGACAGCAAGTCGGTTATGAACGTGGATCTGGGCACATTGCCCAAGGACACCAGGATGTCCGAGTCGATGAGGGGTTTTTCCGTTCGCGATGGAATACTCGTCTGCAGCCTGTTTCATCTGAACCAGCTGCTCCTGGTCGATGCCAAGCAGGAGATGAAGTCCAAGACGAAGACGAAATCGGAGGAGCTTGTGCGCATACCGCTGGAATCACCGCGCGGTAGCGCCTTTGATGCACAGGGCCGTTTCCTGGTGCTTTCCGGAACGAAGCTCCTGAGATATCCGAAGATTCCCGATGGCAAGTCGGGCGCGGAGACGCTTGTTGAGAAGGGATTGGAAAATCCTCAGGGCATAACTTTGGACTCCAGCGGCAAAATCTACGTGAGCGACTGGGGCGCAAGCCACCAGGTAAAAGTGTTTTCAGCCGAAGGGAAATTCCTCTCTGCAATAGGAAAATCCGGGGAACCTAAGGCAGGCCCCTACGATCCGAACCACATGAACCGCCCGTGGGGCATTGCGGTAGATTCAAAGAATCAGCTGTGGGTTGCGGAAAACGACCAGTTGCCGCGCCGCGTAAGCGTATGGTCACTCGATGGTAAATTGATCAAGGCGTTCTATGGTCCCGGAAAATATGGCGGAGGCGGTACCATCGATCCAGTGGACAAGAACAAGTATTACTACGCCCATGAAGGAAGCGGTGCCATGGAGTTCCGCCTGGATTGGGAGAAGGGGACGTCCGAACTTGTTTCAGTCATTTGCAGGCGCAAGGAGGGAGATTCTAAGTCCGCGAAATGGGATGCACCAGAGACGCCTCTTTATTATGAAGGACGTCGCTATTTCACGAACTGCTACAATTCCGATCCGACGAACGGCACAAGCAGTGCAGTCCTCTTTCAGGACCGCGATGGAATTGCCCAGCCTGTGGCAGCGATGGGGCGTGTGAGGGGATGGGAGATTTTCGAGGAGGAACGTTTCGCTTCTCGACTGCCGGAAGGTGTCTCCGTCTCAGAAAAGTCTAAAAATTTTCCGGAAGACACTTTTTTCCTCTGGTGCGATGCCAACGGCGATGCTCAGATCCAGCCCGATGAGGTAGAAATACGGAAAACAGATTGCCGCGGCGTGACAGTCATGGCGGATCTTTCGTTCTGCGCTGCAAACATGGGTGGTGCATTCCCGGCGACACTTGGAAAAGCCATGCGGTTCGCCCCGGTGAAATTCGACGAACGCGGAATTCCCCGTTATGATTTTTCCAAGGGTCAGGAACTGGCGGAAAATGTGAAGTTTTCAGCATCCTCAGGTGGAAGCCAGATGCTGGCGGACGGTTCCGGCTGGGTTGTTCTTTCACTTGGTTCCGGTCCTTTCGATGCCCGTTCCATGAGCGGAGGGAAGGGAAGCGAATCGCGATGGAGTTATCCAAGCCTCTGGCCCGGACTGCATGCGGGACATCATGCGCCAAGACTGAGTTTCCCTGGCGAGCTGATTGCAACTACGCGTATGCTTGGCGGACTTTTTACGGTGGGGAAGGAAACATTCTGGGCGATCAACAGCGATAAGGGATGCCCTTTTGCTTTCACCAGGGACGGTCTTTTCGTCGCCACCCTTTTCAAGGATGTCGGGCAAGGGAATTCATGGCAGATGCCTGTGTATGAGCGTGGAATGAAATTGACGGGCCTGACTTTGGGGCAGGAAAATTTCTGGCCCACGATCACCCGGACAGCAGATGACAAAGTTTATATGGTTAGTGGAGCGCGCAGCGCCATTGTCAGATTGGATGGTTTCGACAGCGTCCGCCGTCTCGATGCAGGAAAGTTGACCGTGAAGACGGAGGATCTGGTCCGGGCGCAGGAACTTATTTACAAACGCGAGGCCGAACGCCAGCAGCAGCAGGGCAGCGGTATACTTAAGGTAGCCTTACTCGACGCTGAACCTGTGGTCGACGGCAGGCTGGAAGAATGGGACAAGGCTGAATGGGTGGAGATTGACAGGAAAGGGAACAGCAATATTCGAGGTTCGGTCGCCGTTGCCGGGGACCGCCTGTTTGCCGCGTGGAAGACGGGCGAGTCGAGACTGCTGACAAATACTGGTGAAAATCCTGTAGCATTGTTTAAGACCGGAGGGGCCCTCGACCTGATGATCGGAACGGATTCGAATGCAAATCCAAAGCGGACACAACCCGTTGCCGGTGACATACGCCTTCTCATTACACAGGTGCCGGTTGCCAGCACAGGAAAATCCAAAGGCACCAAAATCCAGACCAGGGCGCTGCTCTACCGGGCTGTCGTCCCCGGAACAAAGGATGCGGACAAGGTGCCGTTCAGCAGTCCGTGGCGCACCATATATTTCGACAAGGTTGAGGATGTCAGCGGACAGGTGAAGCTGGCAGCTGACAAGGAAGGTAATTTTGAGATTTCAGTCCCTCTTGAGACCATCGGACTCAAACCGGCGGCTGGAATGAAGCTTCAAGGTGACATAGGTATTTTGCGCGGCAGCGGAGGCGAGACGACTGCACGCCTCTATTGGAGCAACAAATCGAGCGGCATAGTTGCAGATGTCCCATCTGAAGCCCAGCTTACTCCTGTGCTCTGGGGCACTTGGAAAATAGAGAAGGCAAAATGATTTGATAATGACATGATAGGTATTGGATTATGTGAAGAGGTGTGAAATGAAAGCAGAGAGATTTTTAAAAAAGTTCATTCTGATAGAGCTGTTGGTGGCCTGCCAGCCAAAGTTGAAAAGCACCTTATGCTTTAAACGAAGGCCAATTCGATCAAAGTGCTTTACTTTGATTGAATTGCTTGTGGTGATAGCCATAATAGCCATACTCCTGGCAATTCTCCTGCCTGCGCTGCAGAATGCAAAGGAGACTGCGCGCAAGATCTCGTGCACATCAAACCTGAGGCAGTGCGGTACATACAACCAGTTATATCTGGCTGATTACGACGACAGGCCGATGGTCTATTACAGTTCCGGCGCATATAATTGGGATTTCGCCAGGGTTGTGGATTTCATGATGGAGCCACCTCCAAAATATGGCTGGTATTCGGCAGCCTTCAAAGATACGGGAGATGTCCGCCAATGCCCGACCGTGAGAATCAAGCTTAAAAGACTCCAATTTACCGGGGATTATGCTTCAAACTGGCAGATCCGTCTTGAATTCACAAACAGCTCTGGCTCAGTGTTCAGCTCGCCGGGAAGTATCAGCGATGGCAATATGCCTTTCTCCCGCATGGATCGTTCACTCTCGGAATTCCCGTTGCTTTGCGACTCTGCATTTCATGTTAGGCATGATCCTATACCCGCCTGGGAGGGGCACGGGTGGCTGAGCAGCGGAGATACGAGATCGGCCATCAACTTGGTCGTCGGTCCGATACATGGCAAAAGCAGTCTTCTGATTGACTACGGCGAGCAAGGAGGGATATACTACGGCAACGTGGGCAATATTCTTTTCGGTGATGGACATGTCGGGGACTCGCTTCTCGCCCATCAGCCTGCCATATATGCCAAAAGGTCCAATCTGTGCAGCACACATGGAAATGCGGCATGGCCTAAATGATTTGGATTTATTTTTGAAAGTATTAGAAAAAGGACTATAAAATGAAAAAAATTGTCAACGAGCGGGAAAAATTTAGAATAAAGTCTGAAAAGGATCATCATATAGCTCCAAACACCAAAATCCATCAAACACCAAAACTGCCCCTTATCGCCGTTGCCATCCTGCTGCTGACGGCTTCCATCGCCAATGCCGCAGTGTCCGTGCAGAATATCACGGTAAAGCAACGCGATCCAGCGAGCGGGTTGGTGGACATCGCGTATGAAATCGTGTCCGACAAACCCGATGCAGAGTATTCTGTGAGCCTCACGGCCCGCAGCGCCGTCACCGAGCCCGGCCTTGGCTCCGCCCCCGGCATCCACACGGTGCGCACCTTCACCGGCTCCGGGGCGGAAGGGGCCAAGGTGAAGGCCGGGCGGCACCAGGTGGTCTGGAACATGAAGGCGGACGCACCGGACTTGAAGACCGATACGCTGGCCATCGCGGTGGTCGTTTCCAGCGGGACCGAGCAGTATCTGGTCATCGACCTTTCCGCAGGGGCGGATGCCTCCTCCTACCCGTGGCGCTACGCGGCGACGCCGCCCGATGCGGCAAGCGACGCCTGCCGTACCACCGAGTTGTGGCTGCGGCGCATCGAGGCCGGAACCTTCACCATGGGCTCGCCCGACGATGAGGAGGGGCGCGACCCCAAGCTTGAGACGCAGCACCCGGTGACGCTCACGCAGCCCTTCTACATCGGCGTCTTTGAGATGACGCAGCAGCAGTGGCAGCTAGTCATGGGGAACAACCCGTCGATCTTCAAAAAAGCGGCGGACTCCGCCAAATATCCGGTGGAAGCTGTTTCCTACAACGACATCCGAGGAGCCGAAGCCGGGGCGGGCTGGCCGGAGAGCGACGCGGTGGACGCGACTTCGTTCATGGGTCGTCTGCGCGCCCGGACGGGTCTGGTGTGCGACCTGCCGACGGAGGCGCAATGGGAGTATGCCTGCCGGGCCGGGACGACGACCGCGATCTACAGCGGAAAGAGCCTGAACCTTGGCGATCCTCGGAACGACGAGGTGAGAGCCTATGTCAAGCTGAGAAAGGACTATTGGTCTGCGGCGACGGATGAGCTGGGACGGTATTGCTGGTGGAGCGGAGGGAAAGATGCGGTTACCGCCGGCAGCACCACGGCGGTGGGCGGCTATCTGCCGAATGCGTGGGGGCTCTACGACCTGTATGGCAATGCGTGGGAGTGGTGTCTGGACTGGCGGCAGAACAATCTCGGTACCGCAGCCGTGACGGATCCGGTGGGCCCGTCGAAAGGGAACGGCCGTATGCTTCGCAGCGGCGGCTGGAAAAACGGCGCGCAGTTCTTACGCTCCGCCTTCCGATCGAACGGCTGGGCCAGCCCGTCCATCAACGACTACAGCTACGGTTTCCGGGTGGTCATACGCCCCCCGGTCCGTGCCGGCCAATGAAAAGCAAGCAGTGGCACAGGCTGGCGGAAAATGGCCAAAATGGTAACGCAGCTTGGCCAAGATGATATGGATTCATTTATGAAAATAATTTAAGATAAATAGAACATAAGGATCAAGAGAATCATGAAAGTAAAAAAAATCATTAAGTGCATAGCTTTGGGATTGGTTCTATCGGCATTGTCACTCCAGTCCTGGGCGACGCAGACCGAGAACAATGTCCTGCACATAGTTCCGGCACCTGGAGCGGTTAAGATCGACGGCAAGACGGACGACTGGGATTTGTCAACAGGGGTCTTCGCCTGTGACAACGTCGAGGAGCTTCGCAGCCGCTATGCCGCGCAGATCTACGGCATGTATGACAAGGACAACCTCTACATACTCTGCCACTGGATAGATTCAGAGCCTTTGAACAACAGGCAGTCAAGCAAGGGCGGATACGGTTTCAGCGGAGACAGCCTGCAGATCCGCATCATAACCAACTACAAGACTGACCAGGAGAAGGTCTCACATTGGACCTGCTATCTCGATGTCGACAAGATCAGCATAATGGATTGTGCATATGGACGCAAGTTCAAAGACGGGAACATACGCAATGCAATTGAGCAAGGAGCAAATCAGGCATTTCTCATCGATGCGGACGGGAAAGGATACGTGCAGGAAATCACGCTGCCTTGGAAGCTTCTCAGCGCAAACGGACAGCAGCCTCAGGCAGGGACCAGCCTTAGGATAGCTGCCGAAATGAATTTCACAGCAGGAGCCACCGGACGAATCAACATCCATGATATTTTCCGCACAGGAATTGCCAAACCTGACCGTATCTTCACCTTCCAGGCCGGAGACCAGTGGGGGGAAGGAGTCCTTGAAAAGGAAGGCAAATTGAAGATGCAGAGTGTCCGTCTGAGTGATGCCCGAGAGTTTCCTGCCAAGCTTGAGAACGGGCGCATTGCTGTGGACTGGGCTGGTTTGTCAAAGCCTTATGAACTTCCCGGATTCAAGGCAATAACTTTCGAAACTCCTGAAGAAGGTGACGTCTCTATGATAATCAGGAATTCGAAAGGCGAAGTTGTGCGCCATATACTTTCGGAGGTCCCGTTCGACAAGGGCAAACACGAGATCAAGTGGGATGGACTGACGACTCCAGCATACATTACGCCTGGCGAGGTTGTGCCAGCCGGAGAATATACATGGGAGGCGATCCAGCATCCTCCATTCTCCCTGACCATGCGCGGATACGCCAGCAGCGGGGCCAACCAGCCTTGGGAGAGCGGTCCGACCAGCAACTGGGGAGGCGACCATGGAATCCCGACCGCGATAACCACTGACGGAGAGAAGATATATCTCGGATGGAGCGGAGCCGAAGCTGGCAAGGCTCTTCTCGGATGTGATCTCGAGGGAAATGTGAAATGGAGGATCAGTTTTGGTCCTGCCTGCCACAACAGTTATTTCCTTGCTGTTGACAACGGCATAGTCTACAATATCGCCAAGGTCTGGGGCGACTCCCCCTGTGCGCAGGTGGTCCGGCTCCGGGCAAAGGACGGCGTCTATGACAACTGGGAGGGAAGCACTGAAGCAGGACTGAACGTTCCCGACATGATCTCCAGCCTCGGCGACAAGTCAACGCTTCCCCGAGAGATTGACGGTATGGATGCCAGGGACGGCAAGATTTTCCTCAGCTTCTCTCGCCAGCAGATCAGTTCCATACACATAGCTGATTGGAAGGCTTTGGCTGCGAAACTCGTAGAAGACCAGGCTTTGAGCAACGCTATCCGTGCGAGAATAGATGAAAAGCTTGTCCAGAAGCTGAGGACATATCTTGCCAAGAATGATGACTCGGCTTTCCCGGTCGATATAAAGGGGCCGATCATCAAATCTCTCAACAAGCAGATTTCTCCGGTAAAGGAAGCTGATGATGAGGAAGGAGATGACAAGGCATCTGAATCCAAGGAAATCAGCTCCAGGAAAACGCTGGAAAATTATTTTGCCGGTGCACTCGCTCCGCTCAGGACGGACTTCATCGCCGTCTGCGATGCGAAGAACGGTAAACTATTAAAGAGCTGCAAGGCGCCGGCCCCACAGGCTGTCAGTGCTGCCAATTCCAAACAGGCCTATTTCATATCCGCAGGTACTTCCATTATGAGCATGGATCTCGAGAGCGGAGCCGTCAAGAAGATAGCCGACGGGCTGAAGGATGCAGTGTCAATTGCCGTCGGAGGTGATGGCAAGATATACGTTGGCATCTCCGGCAACGATCAGCAGGTAAAGATCTTCAGCGCCGACGGAAAAGATCTTGGTTCTCTTGGAAAACAGGGCGGGCGACAACTGATCGGCAAGTGGCAGCCCGAAGGCATGCGCAATCCTAAAGCCATGGTCGTGGATGCAAAAAACAACCGCATCTGGGTCATGGAGAGCGCCGACAATCCCAAACGCGTTAGCGTCTGGAACCTGGCTGACGGCAAACTCGTCAAGGAGCTTTTCGGAGGAACCCACTACGGAGCTTCAGGTGCGGCGATCAATCCTCTCAATCCGGACGAGATGGTTGCTGAAGGTTGCGAATGGAAGCTTGATCCGAAGACCGGCAAGGCCGACTGTATTGGAGTCATTTCCCTAGGAACGCCGACATTTGCCGCTTTCTGTCCAGGCGCGAACAAGAAGCTCTATCTTGGAACAATCTCAATCTTGGCAGGTTCCAAGCGGAGTTCGGGTCTGCAGGTCTACGAGCGTCTTTCTGAAGGCGTGTGGGCATTGCGTGCCGAGTGGAGGCCGGACGAAGACGGGACAACTGAAATCTGGTCCGACATCAACGGCGATGGCAGGAAGGATGCGAATGAAACATCCACTATTCCATATTCTTTCCGCCTTACAGGTTATATGGGCTGGCAGGGAAATTTCAATCCCCATACCTTCAATGTCTACGCTATGGCGTTTCCAAAGCCTCCGCCAGAACCTGAGAACCCGGATCCCAAGGCGAAGAAGAAGAAACCAGCCCAGCCGGTATATTCGACCTATCTTGTGAAAAGCGACGGTTTCACCGCCTGCGGAGCTCCGAAGTGGGATCTGGCGGACATAAAGAAGCTTGAATTCAGGGAGAGCATGAGAAGTGGATGTTCATTGCTGCCGTCCAAGGACGAGAAATATCTCTTGACGGTTGCAGATCAGAACATCGATTGCTTTGATCTCAAGGAGCAGAAGAAGATATGGAGTTATCCCAACACATTCTCAGGAGTCCATGGCTCGCACCGCGCTCCTCCTCCGACAAGAGGAGTTACGCGCGGGATCTTCGGAGTGGTTGGAACCTTCAACACGCCTGAGACCGGCAACGTTTGGGCGATGAACGGCAACAGCGGCGAATGGTATCTCTTGACTGACAAGGGATATTATCTCAGCCATCTCTTCGAGAGCGATTCACTCAAGATCACCTTCCCTGAGAAGGCCCTGCCCGGAGTCGACATGACACACACTCCGCCGGGACTCGGAGGAGAGGATTTCGGAGGGACATTGACCCAGGGTATTGACGGCAAGGTCTATGTTCAGGCCGGCAAGATCGCGGCATGGAACCTTCTGTTGAGCGGTCTCGACAAGGTAAAGGCGATCGGTAAAGGCAAGGTTGAGATCAGTGAAAGCGATCTCGCTCTTGCCCGCGCCCAGAGGGAGGAACAGCTTCAAGCATCAACCGGTGCAAAGTCTATCACAATCAAGAAACAGACAGTTGAGATTTCCGGAGACTTTACCAAGGATTTCAAGGGCATACCGCCTGTGCGATTCCAGAAATCTGAAGATACCAAGGTTGCGCTTTACACGGCTTGGGATGACAACAATCTCTATCTTGCATGGGATGTTGCAGACAGTACGCCGTGGGCGAACGGAGCTGTCGAGTTCGATCAGATGTATGTTGCTGGAGACACCGTTGACTTCCAGTTCGCATCTGATCCGAAGGCGAAAGATAAGCGTGCCGAGGCGGTTGCCGGCGACTTCCGCATCTCGATCGGTAACTTCAAAGGAAAACCTGCCGCAGTTATTTACAGGGCCGTTTCCGATGTCAAGAAGCCGAAATCCTACAGTTCAGGAGTAATTGCGCATTATGAAATGCAATATGTCGATCTCATTCCTGACGCAAAGATAGCTGCCAAGTCCAAGGGCGACGCAAAAGGCTATGTCGTCGAAGCCGCAATACCGTGGTCTGCGCTCGGTTTCAAGCCGGCTGAGAAGACCAGATATCTTGGAGACTTCGGCGTAACGTACGGCAACGACACTGCCACCAGGACAAGGCTCCGCAACTACTGGAGCAACCAGGAGACCGGTCTTGTCGACGATGTAGTATTCGAACTCAAGATGTCCCCGAAAAACTGGGGAGATATCTTCTTCGAGTAATAGATAGTTTTACAAGGGGTGGGAAGGGTTGCAATCATCAATCTCCCCTGATGATCAGCCTTTCCTGCCCTTTTTCTTTGCATGGAAGATTCAGCTTTTTGGGAACAAGATGTGCGCAATGCAGAATGTTATTAAAAATAGACCTGCTGCTTCTGAATAACGATGGACTTGCCTAATTGACGCTGGAAAGTATGGTAAGGCTCCATGAATACTGATCGTCATTGCCGACCAGCTTTCAAGGCTTGCCGTCCGTGCTCATTAAAATCCAATATTGACAAGGCCTGCCAGGAAGCTATAATGAATGCAAGAGGGAAATCGATTTTTAATTATAGCAGGGAAGCAGGATATCCGCCAGTCGTGCTCGCCCCTCGGTAAAACCGTTCAATAAGCATTTGTTCAAGAGGAGCAATAGAAATGAAGAAAATATTCGAGCCTGCCCATGAAATTAATGTCTCAGGATCCTACGATGTGGTCGTTTGCGGAAGCGGACCCGCCGGTGTGACAGCCGCGCTTTCTGCAGCCCGTTCAGGCGCATCTGTCGCGCTCATCGAATCCAACGGATGCCTCGGTGGAATCTGGACCTCCGGCCTCCTGGGACTCATGTTTGAAGTGAGGAACAAGCCCGGGATATTGAGTGAATATGTCGATGCCTTGCGTGCCCGTGACGCCCTTACGCCGGAATTTTCCGGTGAGCATTCGGCGTTCGCATACGACCCCGAACCTTTCAAGGTGATCCTGGATGAAATGTGCGTCAAGGCCGGTATCAGGATTAGGCTCCATACCCGGGCGGTGAATGTCGTCAAGGATGGCGACCGCCATATTTCAGCTGTGATCACTGAATCGAAATCCGGACGCGAGGCGTTCCTGGCGAAGATGTACATCGACGCGACCGGCGACGGAGACATAGGATTCCATGCCGGAGCCGGTTTTGATCTTGGCAACCCGGAGGACGGAGGACTCCAGCCGATGACGCTCATCTCCATAGTGACAGGCATCGACAGGAAAGCATGCGAGCAGTTCGTCGTAGGTTCAAAACGCGGGAGCGAGAGATGGAATGCAAAACAGGCCTTGAAGCAGGAAATGGAACGTGGCGGAGTCAGCCCATCATACGCGGCGCCGGTGCTGCAGGATATCGGGCACGGCCTGTTCATCCTCGCCGCACATCACGCCTATGGCGTCAAAGGAACCGACGCCGATGATGTCACAAGAGCGACGATCGAAGGCCGGAGGGAGATCTACGCGGTTGTGGACGCCCTGCGTTCCCTGGGCGGGATCTGGAGCGGTCTTAGAATCGTGACCACCGCGGAACATATCGGCGTACGCGAGGGAAGACGCCTGCACGGACTTTACACGATGACAGCGGATGACCTTTATAACGGAACCTATTTTCCCGACAATGTCTGCCGGATCGGTTTTGGCATCGACGTGCATTCCACCAATCCTGCGGCAAGCAAGACATTCTCGGCAATGAACTCCCGGAAGACGAAGCCATATACGGTTCCGTTCCGCGCGCTGGTCTCCAAGGACATCGACAACCTCATGATGGCGGGACGCTGCATCAGCGGTGACTTCATTTCCCATTCGAGCTATCGTGTGGTAGGTGCCGCAGCTTCCATGGGTGAGGCAACCGGATTCGCAGCCGCGGCATGCGCTGGAAAGGGAATTGATCCAAAGGATTTTGTTGGCGAGTTCACATTGCGTTATCCATATCGTGTCAAGGAATAGTGGAGATCGGTAGTGAAAAATATAACAAGACTGTCAATTTGTCTTTTGACTGCGTTCTTCATAGTTTCGTGCGTATGCAGCCCACCCCGGACGATCGAAGTTGGTCCGGGATCCGCCGACATCACATCACGAGCCATTTCCGGTGCACATCCAGGTGATGTTGTCCTTCTCAAGCCCGGAACATATAAGGGAACCATCACCATCGACGTTTCGGGCAGTCCGGAAAAACCGATAATCATCAGGGGAACACAGAGCAAACCCGCTTCACCGTCCGAAACCACCGTTGTCGACGGCGGAGCCGCGCCTGACGTGAACAAGTTCAATCCGGCGTTCCACATCAAGAATGCGTCCTGGATTGTGATAGAGGATATCGCGGTACGGAACGCATGGCGTGACGCTATTGTCGTAGAAGACAGTTCATATGTCACTGTCAGATGCTGCGATATCCAGGGCGGGCAGACAGCCGTCTTCGCCAAAGGCGATTCCGCACATCATATCCTTGTCGAACACTGCAGATGGTCGCAGGACAAGCGCGTCTATACGGAATGGGACTGGGCGACCCTGCACCATGGCAGTCTTGTCATGTACAATGGCGGAATTTATGGAGGCGACGGAGCAGGCGGGGCCATAGTGCGCAATAATTTCGTGGAGAATGTCTTCAACGGTTTTCGCTACTGGCTCGATGATCCCGTGGCCGCCAAACGGATGAACCAGTCGAACATCGAGGTGTATGACAACTATTTCCGGCGTTGCCGCGACAACATAATCGAGCCCGAATGCTTCGCTTGGAACCTGCACGTCTACCACAACCGCCTCGACTCATGTCCGCGCGGCGTCTTCTCGATAGACGGCGTCTCCGGTGGGAACATATACATCTACGGGAACACTGGCCGGTGGAAGCATGATGGCTGCGTCGAGGAGAAGGATACCGCGTGGACCATCTACAAGTCGGGAGACTACGACAAGAAAAGGCATCTCGATACGCCGATGTATATTTTCCATAACAGCTTCGCCTATGACACCGCGTTCGTCTACAGCAGCAGGATCAAATGCAACGACAATATCATCCACTTCAACAACGCCTACCTGCACCTCAGTGAAAAATCGGATTTCGGATTGAAGGACTGGATCGGAAAGTCCTGCATGTTCGACTACGACATAAGTTCCAAACCATGGCAGCCGTCAATGGTCTCGCTGGGGTTTGAAGCCCACGGGATCGCGAACACAGACCCCGGCTTCACCTCATCGGCCGAGGATAATTTCCATCTCAAGAAGGGAAGCCCCGCCATCGACCATGGAAAGGATCTGGACGGATTCACGCTTTGGTATCAGGGCGCCGGTCCGGACATGGGCGCCTATGAGGGCGATCAGACGGTGTATGGGAAGCCGTTCCTCTATTCTCCTCCTCCGGGCGGAGAGCTCTACCACGAAAAGCCGCGCATAGTCCGCATGTTCCTCCATGGGCGCCGCCTTGTCGTATTTTTCTCAGCAGATCTGGAACCTGACACAATGACAGACAAGAACGTAATGATCTCATTTGCGGGCAAGCCTGCTCTGGTGAAATCGGTGTCATTCCCGGGCCCTGCATATGCTGCCGTCGTTGAACTGGCGGAAAATCCGCCGGTAGATGCGGACGCATGCGGGATATCGTTCAACGGATTTCCAAAAGGGAAGAACGGCGAGACAGCAACGTTGTGGGCCGTCGATGACAGGATAGTGCGAATTCCGCAGGATGCGAAACTCGCAGGCGTCATGAAGCAACTGCTGAAATGAAGTTCAATAGAAAAGGACAATCAATGAAAAAAGCAAAGACAAGGCCGAACATACTTCTGATCTACACCGACCAGCAGCGCTGGGATGCCCTTGGTGCCTCGGGTAATCCATATATAAGGACACCTAACCTGGACGCGCTTGCAGGACGCGGTGCGCTGATGGAAAACGCATTCTGCAACAATCCCGTGTGCATGCCCAGCAGGCAGAGCATGCTGAGCGGACAATATCCCTCCACGATCGGCTGCGCAACCAACGGTATAGAAATGCCGGAGAACATCCCGACCATCGCCACGATGCTGAAGGAACAAGGATACCACACCGCAAACTTGGGCAAACTACATTTCAAGAACCATTCCAACAGGGATCACACGCTTCCACATCCAAAATATGATTTCGACACTCTGATCATATCCGATGAGCCCGGCTGCTATGACGACGATTATATCTCATGGGTGAAGAAGGTTGCGCCGGATCAGGTCGAGAACTGCCGCTGCAGCACGCCACCGTGCTGGACCGGCAAAAAAGTTGTGAAACAGCCGCGGAATACGCATGAACCATACCTGTTCGAGGGACCGGAGAACCTGACCCACAGCGCATTTGTCGCCACAAAGACGGTGGAGTTCATAAATGAGCACAAGGACGAGAATTTCTTCTGCATCGCCGGATTCTATGCGCCGCATACCCCTCTCAATCCTCCAAAACGGTTTGTAGACATGTATGATCCTGCCGACATGCCCCTGCCATTCATGAACGAAGGTGAAAACAAACTGGGACTGTCCGACAACGATTGGCGCAAGGTAAAGCAGTATTACTATGCCCTGACCAGCCACGTGGACGATCAGATCGGCAGAATTATCGCGGCACTGGAAAAAAATAGCATACTCGAAGATACGATCATTGTATTTACTTCGGACCACGGCGAACATCTCGGAGATCATGGCCGCATACAGAAAGGTGCTCCAGGCCTGGACAGTTGCGCACATGTCCCCTTGCTGATATCCTGGCCCGGTCATATTGGAAAAGGCAAACGGTACACCGAGTTGATAGAGGCTGTCGACATTGTCCCCACATTGCTTGACTGCCTTGGCGTTCCGCTTCCGAAACAGCTCCAGGGCCGTTCTTTCCTGCCGTTGATGAAAGGTGTGGGTTATAAGGAGCGCGATTCCGCATTCATTGAATTCAAGGATCCATTCCGGTGCTCATGGAAGACTGTCAGGACGCATACCCACAAGTACTGTGTTTCCGCTGCTGGTGAGGAACTTATGTTCGATCTGGTCAAGGATCCCCACGAGCTTAAAAATGTAATCAAGGAGAAGGGGAGTCATGAGGCTCTGAACAGCATGAGGGAAATTCTTGTAAGGCGCTGGTTCGAAGTCGAAAACCAGTATCCCCTGAAAACCGGGGAATACTGAATGTGGACAGATTTGCAAGTTCATCCCGTTTCCAGACGACTTGTGTCAAAGACAGGTCATAGCTGATCACATGTCTGGCAATTTGATGAAACAGGTGTCTATTAGTCATTATAATTCTACAATCAAATAAATCATCTTCATTCTTCTCAGGTTGGAATCTGCAAAGGCACTTCTCCCCGGATGGATGTAACAAGAAAAGGCAGCGGTACCCTAATGCATTTCAAACAGTTCAATCTCGATCAGAGGCTTTTCCAGGCGACGGAAGAGGCCAACTTCAAAATACCTACCGACATTCAGAGGCAGGCTATTCCCATCTGTATGAAAGGTTCGGATATAATCGGCACGGCCGCGACTGGCACAGGCAAGACAGCAGCTTTCGTCCTGCCTATGCTCAACCATCTCCTCAAAGGGCATTCACATCCGCGATCCCCGAGAGCGCTGATAGTGACACCAACCAGGGAACTCGCTGAACAGATCCGGGAAGTTACCAGGATGCTTGCAAAGCATACGAATATCCGTTCGGCCGTAGTCTATGGCGGTGTCGGAATGAACGATCAGAGGCGTGCACTGACCGACGGCACGGACATTATAGTGGCCTGCCCCGGACGCCTTCTGGATCATATGGGCAGGGGATATGTAAATCTCAGGACCATCGAGACGCTTGTCCTGGACGAAGCGGACCGCATGCTCGACATGGGATTTCTACCCGATATAAAGAGGATCATCGCGGGACTTCCAGTAAAACGGCAGACCCTGCTTTTCTCTGCGACATTCGCACCGGAACTAATGGATCTCATAAGGCATCACATGAGGAGTCCCGAACGCATAAGCATAACTGCGGTCGAAGCTCCGGCTGAAACCATCGACCACTGCTTCTATCCTGTTCCAAAGATGCAGAAGACCGCCCTTCTTGTCGCTCTGCTGAAAAAAATGGCTCACCGGTCAATACTTGTCTTCACGCGTACGAAGCACAGGGCCAACCGACTCAGGGACAGTCTGGAGAAGTCCGGCCATGAAGTCGGAATTATCCACGCGAACAAGTCCCAGAACCAGAGGAAGCTTGCACTGGACAATTTCCGGTCAGGAAAGATCAAGATACTGGTGGCGACAGACATTGCCGCGAGGGGGCTTGATATAGAAAGTATTTCGCATGTCATCAACTATGATATTCCTGACACGGCGACAAACTACATACATCGCATCGGAAGGACTGGACGCGCCGAACGATCGGGAGATGCAATAACATTCATCACCTCCGAAGATGCTTCCGAGGTGCGCGACATAGAAAGGCGCCTAGGAACCAAGGTGGAGAAGAAAAAGCTCGAGGGATTCGAATATGGAGCGGATGTTCCTGCGGCAGGGCATCATCAGCACCAGCACCAGCACCAGCATGGGCATGCACATTCAAAGCCGCATCATAACAAGCCGGCCCATCAGCAACATGGACATTCCCAGCACGGCCAGCACAAGCCCAAGCAGCATAAGCAGGGATTCTGGAGCAGTCACCGCAGGCACAGGAACTGAAAAGACCTTTATGTTGAAGATGGAGGTTGCAATAAGGATTTGCCATCTTATATTCACAGCATTGCATCAATGAACTTGTCGCTCATACGCCTTCCGACCTGATCTTCCGATGCTTTTAAGAGGGGGATTTTAAACAGACAGGCGTTAGTTATTATTAAGGAAGATAATGAACGACAATCATCCCGTCCATAAACTTAAATCTGACGCAAAAATCCTCCTGACAAGTGTATTCGGTCCATATTCCCAGAAGGACGAGTATGGCGGAAGGGAGTCCAATTCAATAGAGCTTTACCACAACCAGGTAACCCGCGTCCAGGGCGCATATTCGCTCAGGATGTTCCACCGTTCATTCGGCCTTATGATGATCCAGGAGAACCTCGATGCGCCTGTGACTCTTCTTGATTTCCCCACCCGTGAAAGATTCATTGAAGAATTGAAGACAAAGAAATACGACGTCATTGGAATCAGCTCCATTATCCCGAATTTTCCCAAGCTGAAAGAGATGTGCAGGCTGGCCAGGGAGTTGCAGCCTGAGGCCACGCTTGTGGTTGGAGGACATATTGCGAACATAGGAAACCTCAAGGAGCGAGTAGGTGCCGATCATATCGTGAGAGGTGAAGGCATACGGTGGTTCAGGAAATTCATCGGACAGGATGAGAACGCCCCGATAAAGCATCCTGCCGTATATTCGGGATTCAACAGCAGGGTGATGGGGATTGATCTGTCGAAAAAGCCGGGAGACACGGCTGCCATCCTGATACCTTCGGTCGGGTGTCCGATGGGATGTAATTTCTGTTCGACATCGGCGCTGTTTGGCGGAAAGGGGAAGTCGATACATTTTTATGAGACCGGAGACCAGCTTTTCGAGGTCATGCTGGAATTGGAGAGGAAGCTCAAGGTGAACTCGTTCTTTGCGCTGGATGAGAACTTCCTGTTTCACAAGAACAGGGCGATGCGCCTGCTGGAACTCATGAGGAAACATGACAAGAGCTGGGCGATATTCATATTCTCCTCGGCGCAGATACTGAAACATTATACCATGGACGAACTTCTTGGACTTGGAGTTTCATGGGTGTGGATGGGGATAGAGGGCAAGAACAGCCGCTATGAGAAGCTCCATAACATTGACACGATGGAGCTTGTCAGGAAACTGCAGGAAAACGGCATAAGGGTTCTTGGTTCGTCGATCATAGGGCTTGAGGATCATTCCGCGGAGAACATAAGCGAAGTCATTGATCATGCCGTCGCCCATAATACTGTGTTCCATCAGTTCATGCTCTATACTCCTACCGAGGGAACTCCTTTCTACGAGGAGATGAAGACCAAAGGTGCCCTCCTTCCGGAATCTGAATGTTCGCTGTCTGATGCAAACGGCCAGTACCGGCTTAACTACAAGCATGGCCACATCGAGAAAGGCAAGGAGGAGGAATATCTGCTTGAGGCCTTCAGACGGGATTTCAAGGTGAACGGTCCGAGCATTGCACGCCTTGTTAAGACAACATTTGATGGATATCAGAAGCACAAGGATCATCCGGATGAACGCATCAGGAGAAGGATAAGACGTGATGCGAAAACTCTTTCAATTACATTTGCCGGAGTCATCTGGGCTATCAGGAAAAAGTTCTCCGAATATTCCGGGACAGAAATGGAGATGAAATCGCTTCTGGATAGGATCTATCAAGAGTTTGGATTCAAGTCCAGGATTGCCGCTCCTATTGCCGGACTTTATATCTATATGGCGATCACGAGGGAGGAAAAACGTCTTGCAAGCGGCTGGACATATGAACCTCCGACATTCTATGAGTTCAATACGGCGGCAAGACGGATCATGGCCAATCCTGCCATGTAATTTAAAAATTGAGAAATGAGGTAAGATGGCTGCAAACAAGAAGGCGAGCAACTCCGAAATCCTGAAACAGGTCGCTTGTGAAATGCTTTTCCTGGCGTATCTGGTTGAGATCATGGGGAAGAACAAGTGTTTCAAGGGGCAAAGCAGCATCGAGTCCAATGATGCAATATGTTCTTTCATTGCGGTCAAATTCAGGATACTCTATGATTTCCTTTATGGAATGAAGAATACCACAGCTGATGCGAGGAGCATAGACGATTATACTGCGAAGGACGATTTCAATATGACACTTAAGAAGCCGATCTTCTCCGGACTTGATCCGAACGGCATGTTCACCTCCGACGCCGTTGACAAGTTCACTGTACGGCTGACATATGAAAGGACTTTGAAACCAAAGAATGTTCCGCTTCCCAGGTTCAAAGGTGGCAGCGAGACATATGTCATCAATTCCGCTCTCATCCTCGCCAGCGCCGAGAAGTTCATAGATGCCATGGAGAAGAACAATTTCATGAATCTGAACCAGGAAAGCGAGAACTGCCTTAAGGATTTCAAAAAGGCGGTTGAAAGACTGAAAGAGAATCCCCTGTTCAAAGCCAGCTACAAGTAATCCGCCCATGGCGGTGAAATCAAGATGTATAAAGCTGCGCTGCCATCCATTCCCCTCAGTTGACGTTCTGTTTCGAGACCTTGCGGAAATGGTATCCATAGATTGCAAGGGTGATTGCCAGCGGGAACAGCTTGGGTTTCCTGAGCTGTGTCCACAGTACAAGCTTCCAGTAGTAATAACGGCCGTTGCTGATGATCCCAAGATGGTATATCGACTTCAGGAATGCCATTATGTGGGAGAATTTCAGTTTTGTTTTGACAGAAGGTGAAGGCCTGTATTCCTTCAGGAAGGTCTTTACTCGCTGATAGTATTTCTTATGGGAATAGATTTCATCGAGGATCTTCCTGTATCCCCTGTAAAGAGTGTCCTGGTTCATGTTGCTGGGGACAATGTTTGTCGTGCCATCGACATTGTCTCCGGTGGTGGTTCCTATGAGGCGACCTTCTCGCTTCATCCTTTCATAGAGCCTGGTTCCGGGGATGGCCTGGAGCATTCCGACCATTGCGGTAGTTATTCCGCTGTTCTGGATGAAGTCGATCTGGCGCTGGAAGATGCCGGGGGTGTCGCTGTCGAACCCGACAATGAAACCTCCCTGCACCTGGAATCCCACCCTCTGCATCTTCTTTATGTCTTCAATCAGGTTCCTGTTCCTGTTCTGCTTCTTGCTGCATTCCGCAAGCCCGCTGTCATCGGGGGTTTCAATGCCGATGAAGACCATGTCGAATCCGGCATCGACCATCATCTTCATGAGCTCCTCGTCATCGGCAAGGTTGATTGAGACCTCGGTGAGGAATGATATGTCTCTCCTGCTTCTGTGCCATTCAGTAAGGGCAGGGAGGAGATCTGTCTTGAGCTGCTTCTTATTGCCGATGAAGTTGTCGTCTACAAAGAAGATTCCGGAGCGCCATCCCTGGTTGTATATACCGTCAAGTTCGGAAATGATCTGCTGCGTGGTCTTGGTCCTGCAGCGGTGTCCGAATAGGGAGGTTACATTGCAGAATTCGCAGTTGAAGGGACATCCTCTTGAAAACTGTATGTTCATTGTCACATACTTTTTCATGTTCAGGAGATCCCAGCGTGGCAGCGGGGTTTTTGTGATATCCGGGAATTCAGAGGACGTATAGAACCTTTCTGCCTTTCCATTCCGCAGATCATCGAGGAAGCGGGGCAACGTGATTTCCGCTTCATTCAGGATGAAATGGTCGACTTCCGGATATTCAGCATGCTCGCTCAGGAAAAGCGGGCCGCCTGCAACGATCTTTAGGCCGGCCTTCTTGCAGATCTTAATTGCAGAAGCGGCAGTATTTTTCTGGACTATCATTCCGCTTACAAATGCATAGTCGGCCCATTCAAGATCTGCAGTCTTGATATGCCTTATGTTCATGTCAACAAGCCGCAGGTTCCATTCCTTGGGAAGCATTGCAGCTATTGTCAGTAGTCCAAGAGGGGGAATTGAAGCCTTTTTGTGCACAAATTTGAGTGCATGTTTGAAGCTCCAGAAAGTATCAGGAAACTCAGGATATATCAATAGTATATTCATAGACATTCCACCTTTCTTTTTATTAGGCGGGCTGCATGAGTATGCGAGTCGCTTTGCTTGTTTGGAGTTATTGATAATCAAGGACTTAGGCGGTATTTTTGTTATCCGTGTATGTGTCAAGTCCGACAGTTGAACTCTCTGCGCGTAAAGTATGACATAAGTTCGAATAATCAAGCCTTCAATTGAAGATAGGCAGCGTATTTTTTGATTGTGTATCCGCTTCATCCTCCTGAAGAGGACAAAAGTGGAGGCGGGGGGAGTTGAAACACATTCGGAGGAAAACAAGAATTTGACAAATAAGGGACAAATCTTGTCGACAGCCGAACAAGTCATAACACAATCAGCTATTAATGAGAAAGATATAAATAATGCAAATGTTGACAATAGGACAAAATCAGATCATGATGAAGCATTTGTGGGACATACCAAAACCACATTTGGAGCACAACAGGAGCATAACAGGAACATAACGGAATTGACAGAAAATGAGGACTTGAAAAAGATTATTGAAGCTTGGGGAAATCTTCCGGAAGCCTTGCGACAGGGAATTCTCGCAATGATTGAAGCGGTGAGTAAAAATTAGATTGATAGCTAAAGAACACTTATTAAAGCATAAAGCCTGTCAAGATATTGTTGATTGAATAAAAGATCTTGATAAACAAATCTTCACTCCCTTTTCTGGAAATGCGTAGCATCCTGTGTAAAATACCGGGATTCTGGAGGACAGCATTTCGAGTATAAGTTTTGGGGGATTAAACCAATGCACAAGGTTCTCATAGTTGACGATGATTCAGGAGTCAGGGGGCTTCTGTGCGCTATGATAAACCGTACAGGGGATTTTGATATCACAGAAACCGATACGCTGGCGGAAGCCACTGTGCTGTGCTCTGAAAACCGTTATGACCTCATATTCCTCGATCATCACCTCTCGGACGGTATTGGCTGGGATCTTGCCGAACTGATCTCCCTCGATCCTGAAAAATATGGGTACCCGTTGATAGTGGCAATGTCTGGAAGCGTGTTTCCGGGACAAGAGAAAGAGAGAAGATTTTATTCAGAATTCCTGCACAAGCCGGTTGAACTTGCACAGATAAGCGAAATTCTGGAAAAGCTTCCCAAATGACTGTCAAAGATTAAACAATGCCAGACCCGCTTGAATTCCATTTCCCCTTTTGATATAATTGCCCTGTCTTTTTGTTTATGAATTGATCTGGAGGCAAGGCATGGAAGAAGAGAAGAATGATCCAGTGGACATATGCGTTTTTTGCGGCAGGCGCATCGAGGATAAGGAAGGGCGTTTCATAAGAATAGATGATGTATATTGTACTGATTGTTATAGGGAACTGGGACTTGCGACACGTGCAAGGGACGATGATGTTGAAGGGGAATGAGCATATCCTGATGATTTCCAGGAAATTATTTCCCGATCTGAGCCTTGATCACTTCCTTGAATTTTATTAGGTCGAACTCCCCCTTGTGCATTACGAGCTGGCAGGCGCCTTTGACCTTCTCGTATTCGGCGAGAGAGGAGGCGAAGGCGGTGATTGCAATAATAGGCACATTCCTGAACCTTTCACTTCCCTTCATATACTGGATCAGCTCCCAGCCTGTTTTCACAGGCATCAGGATATCTATTATTGCGAGTTTTATATCATGCTTTCCGTCTTCAAGAATTTTGATCGCCTCGCCTACGTCGGCGGCGCATACGGTCCCATATCCTTCGACCAGCAGGACGCGCGAGTAGAAATTCCTCAGGAGATCGTCATCGTCAACTATGAGGATTTTCATGCCTGATTTGTTTTTATCATTGATGTTCACAAGATATACGTCCTCCATGCTGAAATGAATATTCAGTGTCCGCTCGCAAGACTTTCCATCTTCTGGATGAACTTCTTCCTGGTACTGGCCGGCATCATCAGATATAGTTCCAGTATCCTGGCAATTTCATCCGATCTGTTTTTCTCGATATAGTCAAGGATGGCATCCCTTTTCGAGTCAGGCACATAGTCTGAGATATCGATCTTGTGTTCTCTTGCAAGATTCAGCATAACATCCAGCTTGGAAGATCTGGGTTTCCTGAGCCCCTTCTGCCAGTTCGATATCGACTGCTGGCTCACGCCGAACTTCTCGGCCATATCCTCCTGTGTTAGGAATGCTTTGTCCTTTATATCCCTAAGCACCAGAGTCCAGTTGTATTCCGCAGCATTCATGGCTTTCCTTATTCGAGAAGGTTCTTCAGCTCCTCTAGCGACAGCTTAGAGGACTTCACTTCGATGGTGAACCTGGTTTTCGGTATTGCGCTGCCAGCCCAGGCATATCCCTGTACTGGATTGAGACGTGCGCGGAGAGGGATTCCAAACCCGTATCCGCTGTGATCATTGCCGCCGTCATTGCATACGGATATCGCCCCCTTCTGTGAAATCGCCGCTCCTGAAAAAATTCCCAGATAATATGAACCAATCTCTGACCTGACTCCACCGTTCCATCCCCATTTCTTCCTAGGTTTCCTTGCTGTGAAGAGCTCATCATCGGAGATTCCGATGATTACCGGTTCCGTTTCCGACTTTGAGATCCTGAGGAACTCGATGTCCTTGGGTATTTTATCCTTGCCCAGCGAAAATCCCCTGGCGTCATCCACTGACTTTCCCCACAGGGAGGGATCGTCCGATGAAAATATAACAGTCCATCCGCCGCCATCTCCGTCCTTTGAACCTTCTCCGGAAAAGGAGGGATATGGCTGCGCCATGGACCATAGGAGCAATAAAATTGACAGATATGTCTTCATTTCATGACCACATGGTTCTTGTCTTTTGATTGTATAATATCCGAAGGATTTTGTCAATAGGTTTCAAAAAACTGAACTGGACAGATGAATATCTTTGCTTCATCTCTGGCGCGTTTCATTACAAACCATTCTTGTTTGACAGAGGGACTTGGTTTAGCAGGTCGAGGACAAGGCCATTGTGAAGACCTTGACATGCGGGGCAGATACAAGATATTATATATCATTAAAAGAAGTCACGTTTTTAAATCCTATTTAGGACACATCTGTGAACGGACTTCTGGACAATTCGAGAAGGGGATCAACAAGGGATTGAAGGACAGGCTTGCCGGACTGACGGGGAAATTCTTCGGCAGTTGACCGGATGAGAGGAGATGATGCAGGAAAATGCCAGCATAAACGAGCTTCCCACGCCATACGAGGACAGCAGCGACGACTTCATGCCGCGGCTCCTGATCGTCGGGGATGCGAAGATTCTGCAGGGCTGCTTCCAGGGTGAAATGGAAGGGAGGGGGATATTGCTGGATACGGCGGTGATAGGGGAATATGCGCTTGCGAAAATGAGGGAGCGCCAGTATCTGGCCGTCATCTGCGATATGGGTTTTTCCGGAGCGGACCGTTTCATCAGTACCTGTCGTGGGGAATTTCCCGAAACCCGGCTTGTCCTTCTCTGCGAAAGCCGCAGGGACGGGGGAGCCACCAAGTATGCGGGAACACCTGAGATCATCGAAAAGCCGCTGGAACTCTCCAAGCTCAAGGCGATCTTCGGGGATCTGCTGGACTTCGACAGGGACGACCTTGCCGAGATCATCTACGAGCCCCCGGACGGGTATAAGTTCGTAAGAAAACTCTACCACCGTGGGTTGTATGCGGTGCTGCTTGTGGAGAAGGACGGGGCCAGATATGCGATGAAGGTGCTGGTGAAGCATCTCTATTCCATGGAGAACCTCAAGCGCTTCTTCAGGGAGGCCGGAGTGCTTGCAAGCCTTGATCATCCTAACATAACAAGGATATATGAGTACGGACTTTCCGAAAAAGGGAGGATCCCCTACATGGTCATGGAACATGTAGAGGGCAGGAACCTTCAGGAGATCATAAAGTCCGGCAACATGCCCATGGAAAAACGGATATCCGTCCTGAAACAGCTGGCATCGGCGCTGGACGCCGTCCATGGCCGGAGCGTGCTGCACAGGGACATCAAGCCGCAGAACGTAATCGTGAAGGATGACGGTCTGCCCAAGCTGGCCGACTTCGGCGTCGCGCATGTGCTGGATTCTAAGCTGACGGCTTCAGGTGCAGTCCTTGGGACTCCTGCATATATGGCTCCGGAAAAATTCGAGAGTGGCGTGCGGGAGGATGAAAGGTCGGACATATTCTCGCTTGGAACGGTGGGATATGAGCTTCTGACGGGCAAGTATCCGTTCAGTCTTGTCTCAATGCCGAAGACGGCGGGCTCCATCAGGAACGACAGGCCGGTTGAGCCCATGAAGGCCAATCCATGGATACATCCGCTGATACAGGTGGTGCTGGGAAGGATGCTTGAGAAGTCCCCCGCAAGGAGATACCAGAAGGCCTCGGAGATTGTCGCGGATATCGAAGAATATGACAGATCAAAGTACTACTACAGGTTTTCGCTGCCAAGGAGGATTTCCCTCTATCTGAAATACAGGCACTGCTGGAGGTGAATGCCTTCTGCCTATTGGGAGCGCTTGAGCTTCTTCAGGCATTTTGGACAGATGCCGTGGGTAGGCTTGACCGTTTTTCCCTCTGGGACATCCCATTGCTTCAGGAGCACTATCCTGTTACACCACGGACATATCAGCGGAACCGTCTTTTTCTCAACGGGCATGCGCCGTATGGGGATCGTTCCAGTTCCATATTCGCTGTTCTCAACCATATTGATCTGAAAATCCGGTTCCTTTACCGCTTCGCGGACATGAAGTCGGCCTTTATCTTTTCGAGCATGAGTCCTACCTGGTCGAAGTCGATAGGTGAAAATCCCTTCTGCCGTATCTTCTCGCACAGGTCAAGCCATTTCTGGTGATCCCACGATCCGCTGTTTTCGATGACAAAGTCCTCCAGGATGCAAGTGTCCTCCAGCCTCCGGAGATTTTCCTCGGACATGCAGGTATGCTCCTTTGCTGAAGGAGCGGTGCCCGGCTTGGTCTTTCCAGATTTTCCCATGGTTCCCCCATATTATTATGTTGGTTGCAGCAAAATTACCGCCGTCCTATGAAATATCAAGGATACTTCCTGCGAGTATTTTCTTTAAAAAACTCCTTTTGCAATGTTCTGCCTGTTGACATCCAATTCTATTTTTGTTATAATCGTTCCATCTTTTTGTTTTATGGGGAGGAGGGAGGATTTGGATTGTGACAGGCAACTCTGGCTTTGACTTGAATCTTTCGGGAAAAGCGGGCATGAGCTTCCTCGATTCGACAGACAGGATAATCATGCTTGCCGACACTACTGGCAGCATATTCTATGCAAATAAGAATGCAGCGGCCGGCCATGGGGGAAAGGAAAATCTTCTCGGGAAGACCTGCTATAAGATCCTTCTCGGACATGACAGGCCGACCGGTATCTGCGAATCATGCCGCATCGGGGACGGCTGTCCGGCATGTTCAAGCACCTTTGAGAGAAGGATGGATAGTCCACCGCCTGCGGATGTCCATCCCCTTGGGGACTCCACCAGTGGATTCAAGGGGATAATGATAGTCATGGAAAGGACTACTGGCACAGCGCCGGTAGAGGAGAAGCTTTTGTATTTGAAGGGTATCATCCACGATTTGAACAACCTGCTGGCATGTGTCAGCATGAACATAGAAGTTGCCTGCGTCCGTTGTCCAAAGAATGAGAGCGACCTGAAAAAGGTCTTGGATGAGAGCCTGCACGCGGCACGGCAGACGTGTCTGCTGGTGAAGAACCTTGCATCGTTCACAAGGACGCAGGAGATAAGGCGCATACCGCAGGAGCTAAAGGAGACGGACGTGGGGCATGTTGTCAGGGAGGCTTCGGATCTGGTGTTCAGGAACACCAGGATAGCTTTCTCCATAGAAAGCAAATGCGACCAGGCGCAGTGCATGGGCGATGAGCTGCAGCTGTCGCAGCTGTTCTACAACCTGCTTATGAATGCAAAGGATGCGGTTTCAGTAACTGACGGAAAGGTTTGCACCAGATTTTCAAATACCGTCCTGGCTCCGGGAAATGCCGAAGGCCTGGTTCCTGGAAGATATCTGAGGATAGAGGTTGCAAACAACGGGCCAGCCATTTCTGATGGGAACATGGAAAAGCTCTTCACTCCCTACTTTACAACGAAGAGTGGCGGCTCCGGACTCGGTCTTTCAATATGCGCATGGATTGTGAAAGGCCACAACGGTGCGATAAGCGCCAGGTCGGAACCTTCAAGGGAGACAGTCTTTACAGTACTGCTGCCAGTCCCGTGATGAACATCCAGATCTGTTCCCTTTTCAGGGTTCCATGGATATACTTGGCGAAATTCACAAGTTCCTTCCTTCTTGCTTCAGGGAGTTTCCTGAAGAGGGCAAGGAGCTTCCTTGTGTCAGTGCCCTGTATTTTCTGGTCTTTGGCGCCTGGAACAAGTTCGTAGAGGCCTATATCCTGCTCTTCCATGATCTCCATCATCTTCTTCCTGGCGTATATGCCGGGATTCCGCCTGCCGCGCTTCCAGTTTGACACGGTCTGGCGGGATACGCCGCAGAGGTGGGCGAACTCCTCTTCCGTAACCAGGAGCTTTTCGAGCATAGCGGAAACCACCTTCCTCCAGTCGATGTCCTTCATGGGCATGCTCCTCCATATTGGTGTTGAGCGTAAAACACCCCCCAACCCCATGGATGAATTCTACCACAGGTCCGATTGGAAGAGAAGTACCTCAAAAAATATTTGACATATAGTTGACAATATGTAGTATATTTGTTATAATTGGTGGCATAATGGACATGACGCACACCTACAGGTTCATACAGGCTACCGATGAAAAGCACCATGAAATGGCGCGCAGGCTCCGCTACCAGATCTACTGCGAGGAGAAGAAATGGCTCGACAAGAAAGATTATCCTTCCGGAGAGGAGGCGGACGGATATGATTCCCGCTCCGTTGTGTTCCTGGCTTTTGATTGCGATGGAAACGCCGTCGGCACGGCAAGACTGATCATAAAGGATGAGACAATATCGCTTCCTATCAGCCTGAACTTCAGGATCGGCAGACGCAACTATGACAAATGCTGCGAGATATCGCGTCTGGCGGTGCCAAGGGATCTCAGGAGGGGCAATGTAGCAATAGGGCTGATCAGGATGCTGACGCGCCACATACTGGACCACCGGAACGAACTGAAGCACCTGTACATATCCGTGGAGGAAAGGTTCCTCCTGGCACTGAACCTTCTCGGTCTGGAGTTTGTTCCCGTAGGACCTGCATCATTCTGCTGCGGGGACGTGCTGGTGCCCACAAGGCTTATTGTCACTGAACTTGAATCCTCCCTTGTCCGCAACAACAGGCCGTTCTATGAATGGGTCATGGAGGACAGGCATCTTCTGGATTCCCGGGGCAGGAACCTTCTCAATATCTTTACAAGGAACGGTGGCGGGGCGCCCGGAACCAGGCGGGGCGGAAGCCGGAGATATTCGCGGATCGCCCTTGTAAATCCTCCTCTTGACGAGGGGACGGAGAGATGCATCGACATGGGGCACTGGCTGCCGCTGAACCTGATGGCCCTTTCGTCGTATATGCTGCAGAACGGATACCGCGGCGAGATCCGGATCTTTGACCAGCAGGTCTGCGATGAGGCGGAGATGATGGGAAGGCTTGCGGAGTTCAAGCCGGATCTTGTGGGGATATCTCCCAATATAAACAGTTACCGCCAGACGCTCAGGATCGCGGAGGCCATGAAGAAGAAAGGTGCGGACACGGTTCTGGGAGGCGCCTATGCCACGAGGCTTGCCGTGAACATCCTGAAGAATAGGGAATGCATAGACTATGTGATCAGGCATGACGGGGAACGGGCGCTCCACAGGCTTGCTGAGGGGATGGAGCCCGAAAGGATAAGGAACCTTGTCTTCAGGAAATCCGGAATCGTCCATGAAAACATGGTCGAGCACCATCATACCGCAAGCCATGGCAGGATGGACTACTCTTCGTTCATTGACATTGACAGGTATTTCGAGAACTACTGCAGGTCATTGAATCCGGGAAGATATTCGAGACCTGCAACGATAATGACCCACAGGGGCTGCGTATGGAGGGAGAAGAGCGGTGGATGCGTGTTCTGTTCGAGGATTGAGCCGTTTGCAAGGTTCGATCCCGTGCATGAGATATGGGACGGCCTGAGGACGCTCAGGGAGGATCACGGCATTGATTCCTTCATCGACGTGGGTGACGATTTCACTGGAGATGTCTCCTGGCTCAGGCGTCTTCATTCCGAGAGGCCTTCCGACATGACGGACATGGGGATCCGCTTCATGTATTCGAGACTGAACAACCTCACACCGGAGAATATAGACCTGCTGAAGGATCTGAATACCGCTGAAATCTGTCTTGGACTCGAGTCGGGGGATCCCCGTGTGCTGAGGAATTCCAGGAAGGGGAACCATCCGGCGCAGCAGATCGGGACCGTAAGGAACCTGTCGGAAAAGGGAATAAAGATAATCGCCGCGTTCATGGTCGGGCTTCCAGGTGAGAACAGGGAGTCGCTTGAGAATACTCTCTCACAGGCATCAAGGCTCATGGAGTTCTCAAACGTCAATGAGCTCATAATTTCCGTGACGACACCTCTTCCCGGCTCGAAATCATTCGACATGCTGATGGGGAAGGATGTACGGTTCAGGAAGAAATACGGGGATGCGGACATCATGGACATTCCTGAGATCCAGAAGGAATGGATAGGAAACTTCTGCGAAAGCGATTATGGGACGGTAATGGAATATGCGGACAGGATGAGGAAACTTTCGGACAAGGCGTTCATCGAGTTCTGCTGAAAGGATATACTGCGTGGGCAAGGGATCATATCACTTCGATGGTTTTGATGACAAGAGCGCCGAACTAGAAGTGCTGGAAAGGCAGTCGTCGGCCGCTCCTGAGCTTGACAGACTTATTTGGAAGAATGCAGGGTTGAAGGATGGAATGAGGGTTCTTGATGTCGGTTGCGGGCCGGGATACACGAGCTTTCAGATTGCAAAACTCGTAAAAAACGGCTCAGTGACCGGAATAGACATCAGTTCGGAACTCATTTCGGAGGCGCGGAAAATCAGGAAAAAGCTAAGAACAGGAAACATATCCTTTGTCCGGGGAAACGCTCACAGCCTCAGGTTTCCGGACAGTTCATTTGATTTTGTCCATGCCAGATTCCTTTTCCAGCATCTTTCCAGTCCCGGAGCAGTCCTGCGGGGAATCTCAAGGATCTTGAAACCAGGTGGCAGGATTTGCATAATCGACATTGATGACCGCTGCCTGAAACTGCATCCGGAACCGCCCGCGCTCCAACCATTGCTGAAGAGATCTGCCGCCATCCAGAAGAAAACCGGAGGCGATAGGCACGTCGGCGGAAAGCTTGGTGGAATGCTGTATGATGCCGGGTTCCTCCAGGTAGCTACCTCAATCCATCTGCTCTCATCACGGGAGATTGGATTAAGGAAACTGCTTGACATTACAGTAGGTTTTAGGGAAGGATTGTTTCCAGCACGTGAAAAGAGCAGGGCTGAATCGATGATAGGCGGCATATGCCGCTTGAGTGAGAGAAGCGGTGCCAACGGCTGGTGCGGGATTTTCACAGCAAGCGGAATAAAGGGATAGGCCGCAATATTTGAAGTTGTGATTTGTTGGACTATATTCTGAAGACATTGGAGTACCCCTATGCCAGACAGCAACGGCAAGACAAGGATCCTGATACATTTCCGAAGGCAGTACCTGCTCTTTCTCGTCGTCATCCTCCTGTTCATGGGAATTTTCGCCGTCATGCTCATCTATCAGAACCAGCAGTATATCGAACTGGACAACAAGATCCTCCTCAGGCACTTCCATGAATACAGGATCCTGATCGACGACAGGCTGAAGAGGATCAACGATGAGATGGAGGAGCTCAGGATTGCAGCGGAGACGGATCTGTTCGATTCCGCCAATGGCGGTTCCGCCATGCCGTTCGCGTTCGGAATGATGAAGGAGGAGGGGGAAAAGTTCCATCTCGACGGCATTCCGGACAAGTACAGGGATTTCATCGCCGTCAACCTCACGGGCATCGGCGAACTGAAAGGACGAAGCACCGGCTTCAACCGCACCTTGCGGATGGGGCTCAGCCTAATGGATGACTTCAGGGGATTCAAGAATGGGGTGCCTGAGGTCCGGTTCATATATTCCTACACAAGGGAGAAGACCTATGTCCAGCATCCATGGGAGCCTTCCTCCTCGTTCTCCTTCAACGAGGGATTGTTTGACTACGAGATATGGAAGTCCTCCCTTCCGGATAAGAATCCGGACAGGAAGGTGCTATGGGCGAAGCTGTATTTCGACGATGGCGGACAGGGCCTGATGACATCGTGCGTTGTTCCAGTATACGACGGAGAAAAATTCCTGGGAATTATAGGGGCGGATCTTACTGTAGACTTTCTCAACACGATTTCCGGAAGCTTCGAACCCGAACGCAGGGGCAGGATGATAATCTACGACCAGGCAGGAAACCTCCTGGCCTGTCCGGGGGTCATTTCATCAAAGGACAAGGAGATAAGGAAGCTTGCCGAAGGGCTGCCGACCGGCCTTCCTGCAAAAAGTGAAGACATCCTGAAAAATCCAAAGGATTCATATGTGGAGAAGAATGGATGGAAAATGATGTCCGCAGACCTGGCCAGCTCACCGTTCAGAATCCTGTATGTCGAACCCTCGAGATCGGCGTTCAAAATTCTTCTTGACAGGCTCGGATACGCCACGATTGGAATCATAGCCTGTATGTTCCTTATCATGATATATACGATTGCATCGGTGCATTTGAATTTCGTGCTCCCTTCCAGGAAGCTGGTGTCGTACGTGCTTGCAAAAGCTTCAGGACTTGAACTGGCAGTAGAGAATGGAGTGCCAGGATTCTGGAGGCCGTGGTTCAAAACCGTCCGGGAGATGTTCGAGAGGGATGAGAAGCTGAACCGCGAACTCAAGGAAAGGAACGATGAGCTCGAGAGGAAGAACAAGGAGATGTCGGAGCATATCAAGGCTCGTGACCTTGCTGAAAAGGAAAAGATAAAACTTGAGGAGCAGCTCAAACAATCGGAGAAGATGAGGGTCATCGGCCAGCTTGCCGGAGGCGTCGCACATGACTTCAACAACCAGCTTGCCGTAATCCTCGGGTATTCTGAAATCCTGCAGATGGAACTTGCCGGGGACAAGGGACTCTCGCAATATGCAAGGAACATATATATTGCGTCAAAGCGTTCGGCCGATCTTACAAAACAGCTGCTTGCCTTCTCCCGACAGGGGAAATACCAGTCAGTTCCTGTCAACATCCACGACATCATATGGGAGGTGATCACGCTTCTGGGGCGCAGCATAGACAAGAGGATAAGGATAAACCAGAACTTCAGTGCGGAAAAGCACATGGTCATGGGCGATCCCTCGCAGTTGCACAACGCGGTCCTGAACATATCGATCAATGCACGGGATGCCATGCCTAACGGCGGCAGCATCCTGCTGGGGACGCGCAACATTGAAATGGGAGATGGCAATCCCCTTGGATTACTGCCAGGGGACTACATGGAAATCTCCATTGCCGACACCGGCATTGGGATGGATGATGAAACAAAGAAACGTATCTTTGAGCCGTTCTTCACTACAAAGAAGAAGGGGGAAGGAACCGGTCTAGGTCTTGCTGCAGTCTACGGTACTGTCAAGAACCATGGGGGAGGCATAGAAGTCGCCAGCGAACCGGGCAAGGGAGCGTCCTTCATGATATATCTGCCCGCAGTTGATATCAAATTCCAGCATGGTGATGTCACTGGAGAGCTGAAACCAGTGGAGCCTGTCCTCCAGAAGTTCAGGATACTGGTGATCGACGACGAGGAGGTCTTCTGCCAGATGCTCAAGGATGTGATGAGACCTGCCGGCTATTATGTTGAGAGCGTCAGCAACGGACACGAGGCACTGGAACACTACAGGAAATCATGGGGGAATATAGACCTGGTCCTTCTCGACATGCTGATGCCGGAAGTGAACGGTTATGACACCTTCATGGAGATGAGGAAAATCAATCCAAAACTCAGGACGGTGATCATGACAGGATACAGCATCGACTCGGATGTCAGGAAGCTGATGGACGCAGGCGCCCTTCATGTCATGCAAAAACCCTTCGACCCGCTTGAACTTCTCCAGAAGCTGAAGGATATTCTGGCCAGTTGAAGCAAGCGGGTGAGGAAATGGGAAATTTTCCGGATGAAATGATCGACTGGAAGCATCTTGTCAGGGACATTCTTGACAAGAGTTTCATGTCCCAGAGTGAACTGGCGGAACGTCTGAAAATAAGCCAGCAATGCATTTCGACATGGTTGAATGGGAACAGAAGACCCAGGCCTGCCATAAGGAAGACCCTGCTTGCCTTCTCGTCGGGAAAGGGGATTGAAAGTTCAATGCTGGCTATTGATCCTAAGACCAGGGAACTTCTTGCCTTCCTTGATGACAGGGGTTCCGGGGAATTGTCAAGAATCTTGTCCTTATATGTGTCAGTGCCCGGGAAATGCAGACGGAAAATCCTAAGATTTGCTGAATCACTTGCCAGAAGATGACTGCCCCGAAACCTCCTCGAGTATGCGGCCTATTGTAGAAATTTCGAATGGCTTCCTCAAGAACTCCGAATAGAATTTTTTGCCTTTGTCATCCGTTCCTGGAAATATGCTTCCAGACATGGCTATTATACGGGGCTTACCGAACCTGGCAGGATCCATGGATATGAGTTCGGCAAGTTCCCACCCAAGACCGTCCCGAAGCCTATGGTCAAGAAAGATGAGCTCATATTTGTTGACTGAGCAGAGTGTGGTTGCCGCCTTCACCGTGGATGCCTGTGCAACATCGAAGCAGTCCCACTTGGAAATTATGTTGACAAGAAGCAGTCTTATGCCCTCGGCATCATCAACTATGAGGATTTTTTTCATAAAAATAAATCCTTGAATAAATAAACAATTGAGAAGAACGTATTATGTGCATTGGAGATCGAAAATGAATGGATGCGTATTACAAGTTCACCAGCCTCATAAGTTCAAGGAGCTTTTCTTTTTGTGCGTCTGATGGTAGCCTGCGGAACAGTTTCAGCAGGATCTTCTCATTGTCGGTCATACTGTTGTCGGCGGTTCCGGAAGAAGAGGCGGAGAGCTTCTTGAACTCCTTAAGCTTGCATAGCCGGTCGAAGGTGTCATTGGCGATCCAGCCGTCGGATTTTCCCAGGAACTTGCCTATCAGGGTCTCATGGATTCCCGTGAAGTCTGCTACCTTCCGGGCGGATTTCAAGCGTTTCTTTGCGGCTATCAGCGCATCGGTATATTCCTTTGTCCATCTGACTGGTACACGTTTCATTGTGAATTAACCTTTCCTTTCTTCTGAATCCCTGCGCTTGGTCCTGTCCTTCCGTATTATATCAATAATCCTGAGTTTGGCGGAAGGAGACAGGCCGATATCCTCAATGATTATCTCTTCAAGGGTCTTGCTTTCAGATACGGTTTTTGCCAGATGAGAGTTTATCAGCCCCTTCAGTGCGATCCAGTGAGCTGGTTTTATCTCCCTGGCCTTGCCGTTGATCCAGCGCCCAATTGTGGACTTGTCCACCCCTATCATTTTCGCGAGGTCGACATTGGTCTGTCCGGTTGCGTCGCAGTATTCCCTTATTGCTTTCCCGATATATGCCGTATTAATCATACTATATCACATTTTTCCCCAATATAGCCGCGACTTAAGAAATTTAAAGAAAGCTTAAGCCGGAAAAGTCATCGTGGTTGCTTGAAGTGGAGTATGCACATCCATATAATAGGCTCATGAAGGGGCTTTATAATGAGCACAAGAGCTGATATATCGCATGTCGAAATCCCAAACAGGTTGCATGCAATACTGAAGAAGATATCCCTCAAGACCGGCATCAAGCTGAAGAATCTCTCGACGGATCTCATAATAGAGGGACTCCGGTCGGATTATTCCGCCAGGATGGTTGCACGCAGTGGCGTGGCAGAAGAAATCGAGGAGATTGCAGAATGAGCATCAGCCAACTTTCAAAAAGAGTGCCAGGCAGGCTGATTCTGAATCTTTTCAGACGGCTCGCTCCTGCGGAACAGGAAAGATACCTGGAAAGCCTGAAAACATGCGCGAAGCTGGAAGAATACAGGAAGTCTGGACTCGTCATCAGAGGATCGGACATCAGGCCAACAAGCGGGAAGAGAACCTCCAGAATATATTCCTTGGGAAGATAGAGCAATGCCGTGTACAAGAAAAACGGTGTTGGTTCCGAGGGACTTTGTCGTCTCTCCTCTCTTCCCAGCGTATGGACGGCCGGGGCGGAGCGTTGTCATAGCTGGAAGGAAATGGGAGTTTGGAGTTCCAAATCCTCTGAAGCCCGGCACCGGTGAAACTGTGCATCTGGACATCCGGCACGGGGCGGCATGCTTCACACTCCTGAGCTTCCGGAACATTGTGCTCGGTGGAAGCATGATTCCGTTTTCCTTGAATGAATTCTGCCTCCGCCTTTTCGGCTATAATGATGGCAGGGCCTACAAAATGGGGCGAAGCATACTCGGCGATCTCCGTGACTGCTGGATTAGGATAACCGAACAGGACGGAAGTACAAGGACATTCACCATAATTGAGTCAATCGAAGTCCAGGGCAGGGTGAAAGGCTGGAGGAACTACGAGAAGACGATGGAGCTATGGCTGGACAGGGTCAGGCTTCATCCTGAATTCTTGAAGCTGCTTAACGACATTGAGCGCATCGCAAATATCAGAATAGACGTGCTTAACAGGATGTCCAGCCCAATTTCAAAATCCATATATGCGTTCCTGCCTTCCCGCGCGGCCTTCCGGTCAAAGTCAAATCCATTCCAGATATCGCTCGGAACCCTCCTTGGGCAGATCGGCTGCAGGCCCCCTAGATTCAAGTCCCATCGAAAAAAGCTGTTCACCCAACATAGCTCTCCGGTAATATTCCAGCTCGACGGAGCGGAGATGCTATCCGGAATGCTACGTGTGAAGTTGGAGGAGACAGCAGACAAATCCGACTGGAAGCTTGTCGCCTGGTGCGAGAAAAGGGATGTTCCCGGCTGGAGCAAGATTGGCTTCGATGAATATGAAACCGGCAAGCTTGAGGCATGTGAGATATCCATGGATAAATCCGAAGGCTTCCTGAAGAAGAGTAAATTCATCCTTGGTGAATGGGCTTTCAAGGAAATCTGCGCCGAAGTTGCGGGAAAGGTTGCGGAAGGCTGTAAAATCGACAATCCCGCTGGCTATCTTGTCGCCAAATTGAGCAGAGAAATGCAATAGAATTACTCCGGGACAGTCTTCTCCGAACTGTCTTAGCCAGTCCATTCGACTCTCTCTAACAGTTTTACCGGCAGTACTTAAGAAAACTTAAGTTTACTTAAGTACTGCCTGAATTATAGTAAATTCCGAGGGCAACCAATATTGGAATCTTATCGTGAAATTGAGAAAATGAGCCCAAACTTATCGTGAAGTTGAGAAAGTCATTCGTGATTCTGAGAAAGTTTCAGAGAGACTTATCGTGATCCTGAGAAAGCGTTTCATAGGGGAAAACTCCCCCTCTCCTTAATGTATTGATCTTAATGTTGACCTAGATGGAAGATTAACCATTGAAAATGGAAGGCCGAAACACCCCCATGCCGGATCCCATGCAACTGTATCCCCTGTCAGCGCCAGGGAATGCAGATGCATGGGGTATTGACACATGCGATAAAGGACTGCCGTAAGCCGTGCAAGCACCGCTTCCGGCAGATCCTTCAACGCATGGATTTTTCTGGAATTGACGTTTGACAAGGCCTTTTGGCGGCTTATATTGCTATCATTGATAGATAGTGTTTAGGCATGGAATCACGGCAGGATGCGTGAAACATAGGCGTGTTTCACAGGAAGGCTTTCCATCACAGATGAAAAGCCTTCCTTTTTCACGACGAAAGGCGGTGCTTTCTGTTCATGAATGGAGGAGAAAATATGGAGGGAAAGAACAAAATCCAGGTGAGATATTTGGTTTCGCCTGAAACAGTCACCCGGATAGGAATTATTTCAAAAAAGTTCCGTGTTCGGCCCAACATTGCCGTTGAGATGGCGATATACGGCATGGCCAATTTTGGGGAAAAGCCGCTGGAAATCGAGCGGAGATTGGATAGGATTGAAACATCACTCGCCTTCCTGATATCGGAACTGGTGGAAAAGGATTTCCTATGAAGAAACTGTTCATACTCGTGAAGAAAAAGCCTATCAGGATCTGCCTGAACCTGAACATCAGCTATCTGGACGAGACATCTGAACAGAAGGCAAGGTACAAGGCACTCGACGAACGGATAAGCTTTGAAGCGGCGAAGAAAAAAATACAGGACTCCATCAAATATATTTCCAAGGAGGAGTGCGGAAATGTTCATGTCGCGGGCTATATGCGGGACAGGATCATCGAGTCGTTCAACTGCGTTCCGGAAAACTTAAGCAATCAGGAACGGATAAAATTCGTCACAAAACAGCTCAAGAACACCCTGCCGTACAGGGATGTCATCGCTTTCCGGTTTGCGGTCTCAATGGATACGGAAGGCGAAAAGACAATTCGTGAAAAGGGGATGAATCCGGAAAAAATTCTCTCTGATACGCTAAAGAAGATGATGACAAGGTTCCAATGCGGATTTTATCCTGGCGACAGGATTGCATACGCATATGGCTTCCACCACGACACCGACAACCTTCATCTGCACGTGATTCTCTTGGGAAGGGCTGAAAATGGGAAACATGTGTCGTTTTCAAGCCCGATTCGTGGCATGAAAAGAAAGTATTCCCAGGAGGACCATCTCGGTTTCTGCAAGAAAGAGCTTGAAAGACTGGAAAAGAATCTCCTTGACAAATTATCCGATGACAATGCCGAGAGATTCAATGTGAGGTTCCATACGGTCAGGAACAGGGAGAACATGGTTCCGGAGATGTCCGGGGGGCTGGAAAACCGGCATCTGCTCGCATATCAGAAGCTCAGAATCAAGTATGACAGTCTGGTATGTCTCCAGAATGAACTGTCAACCAGGAAATCGGTCTATCTAAATCCCCTCCTTTTCCGCCTTCAGATCCCGAGAATCCTCCGGGATGTCAACACGCTCATGATAAAGGCGAATATCCAGCGAAGGAGGCGGAAGATAAAGCAGTTCTTCGAACTCAAGCGTGAATACCTTCGGGAGTTGAGGGAATTCCGCATCGCCGAGGAGATAAGAAGGCTCCCAAATTCGATAAAGTATAACCGGGCAAACCTTTTCGGCTATCTGCGATTTTCCGGTAGATGGGGTGCTGAGGATGAACAAACGATTTCAAAATTAACTAAGGAGGTGGCAAATGCTCAGACAGCGGCATGGAGACGGAAAAATATCAGGAATCGCGGACTCGGGCGGGTTTATGGAGTATGAAGGGAAATTCCTTTTCAGGCAGAAGGACATTGATGGAGCCTGCATGGAGGTCACAGAAGCGAGCGACAAAAAATCAACGACTGTTTTTTTCGACGGCTATATGTGCTCCATGCCAGACAATGAAGGGAAGCTATACCAGTTCCTGCGGGAAATTTTTCTCAGCAAAACTTCATCTGAAAGACCGGTTTTCCATAACACTCCTGAAATTAAACCCTGAATAAATAAATTCCCGATGAGCGGGTGTTTATTTATGACTTTTGAGGGCAGGAATCACAGAATGGCAAGAACCATAATTCTCACTTTCCTACTTGTTCTGGCTTTTCCACTTGCCGGATACTCCTTCTACCTGTCGGCGATCCTGATTGTTTCCGGAGCCTTTATTTTCATATATGGTCGCCATAAGCAGAAGCCCAAAGATGCAAGAGATAAACAGATCATTGTTTCCATTGGCAAATTCACCTGGGACATCAATGATTTCTGCCGAGGATGGTCAATAACCGGAAGAACCGGCTCCGGCAAGACGGTTGGAGCGATAAAGACGCTGATGCACCAGGTGTTCAAGAACTGTCCGGACTGGGGAGGTATTGCAGTCGATGAGAAAGGTTCCTTCCATGAAATAGTTTCAGAGATTGCAGGGAAATACGGTGCTGATGATAGGATAGTCTGTTTCCAGGTAAGGCCTGACGATGCATCACTGGACTGGGAGCCAAAGGCTAAGTTCAACCTCCTCAGCTATTCGGGGATTCCCTGGAGCACGTATGCGAAGATAGTTGTCGATACGGCATCCAGTCTTGGTCAATCCGGCGACAAGGGTTTTTTCAGGACACAGGCGCAAATCCATATCGAAAAGGCAATGGAACTTCTCGAAATTCTCCAATATCCAGTTACACTTGAGAACGTCTATGACATGCTTACCGACAAGAAGAACCTTGCTGACGCTGTGGGTTCCCTTGCCGAGGAACTTGACGGGAAAAGGATGGATTTTGTGGAACAGCATCCCGAACTCAGGATGAAGCTGGCATTGATGAAGCATTTCGGAGACAAATTCCTGAACCAGCCGAACGAACAACTTGGCGGAGTCATGTCAACGATATTCAACTACCTACAGTACTTTACCAATCCTGACATTTCGGAAATATTCTGCTGTGACGAAGGCTCGGTCGACTTCTCCGAACTCGACAATGGGAAAATATTCGTTGTCTCAATGCCCCAGAAGTACCAGGTCGAACGGAGGTACGTGAACACGTTCATGAAGCTTCTTTTCTATGTCCATTGTCTCAGGCGCTTCGACAGGGCTCAGGAATACAGGAGGAACGCGAATCTCCTGATATTTTGGGCCGACGAGGCGCAGGGGATAGTCACGGCGGCGGATGACGGGTTTGCCGACTACAAGGTCGTTGACAAGATACGTGAGGCGAGGGGGACGGTGATTTTTGCCGCTCAGAGCACGACAAGCTATTATCCAGTTCTCGATGAAAAGAAGACCGAAGTGCTTCTCCTTAATCTCAGCAACCAGATTTATTTTACGCTTGCTGATCCAAAGGCGGCGAAGCTTGCGGCGGACATCATCGGAAAGCATGAATACTGGAAAAGGAGCTATGGATATTCAGGAGGGAGGGGGAATTCAAGTTTCCAGAAGGTCGAGGAGCACAGGATCAAGGAACACGAACTGATGGCGATGAAGAAGTTCGAGTGTGTCATCCGCCACTGTGAGAAAGGATTTGACAGGACGCATATCAAGCCTTTATTCTAACAAAACATCCCTCTAGAAAATCAATAGGAATGCAGACGCTTGTATTATTGACAGAGACACGATAAAGGTGAAGGATGATGACGGGAAAGAGATCTCGGTCAGGATGATTGGGATAGATGCCCCCGAATCAAGGCCGAATAGGCGTCTTGAACTGCAGATGAGGCAGCAGGACAAGGATCAGAAGACAATCCTTGCCCTTGGCGAGAAGTCCAAGATCCATCTTAAGGAACTCATCGGGGATAACAAATACGTCTATCTTGAATACGACGTCCAGAAACTCGACAAATACGACCGTATCCTTGCCTATGTCTATATCCTCGACAAAAGTGATCATCTTCTCATGCTCAACAAACAGATGCTGAAAGATGGCTTTGCCTGCCTCCTGACCATCCCGCCGAATGTAAAGCATGTAAAAATATTAAATTCATTATGAGATCTTTCAGAGATGCCAATAGCAATTGTTATAAGTCTCAGGACTTTATTGGATAGTTGCAACGGGCCGGATTTTCAGTCCGGCCCGCTGCAGATTTGGGATTGTTAATTCAGGAATTTTGTTTTTCCCTTCAGGGATTGATGGTTGCGGTACGGACAATGCGGACAGCATCCGCACAAGTTCCCTCCACTCCCGTCGCTCCGCTGTTCAGGCGGATGGTCGCAGTGCTTCCGAAGGTGTAGGTTCCCAGAAGGTTCCATTTTCCTCCATTCAGCTCCTGGTTTGCAGCCACGCTTGCGGTTCCATTCTGATGGGTGATCTGGTAGCTGGCGTCAGTCGGACGTCCCTTGACTGCGGTCCACCAGCCGTATACGGCGTACGTTCCTGGTTTCAGGGATGTGGCCTGCCACTGGAACCACTTTCCGGAAGCATTGTCTGAATACAGATAGTCGGAACCGTAAAATCCCGGATAATACGTGGAGTTGTACCATCCTGCGGACTTTGATGTGCCCGTTGCCGTGTTGTCCAGGGCAAGATCGACTGCGGTTGTGTTCACCGTAATCGATACTGTTGCAACAGCACTGTCCACCTTCCCGTCATTGGCCTTGAACGTGAAGCTGTCTTTTCCACTGTAATTCGCTACAGGCGTATACGTCCGGTTCGCGCCGGTCCCTGTCAATGTACCATGAGCGGGATTTGCTACTATCGCATATGTCAAGGCATCGCCGTTGGCGTCAGTTGCCGAAAGGGTAATCGTTTTTGCAGTATCCTCGTTGGTCGTCACGCTCTGTGCAGCAGCCACAGGTGCGCTGTTGTCTGTCGTACGAACAAGGCGGACTGCATCAGCGCAGGTTCCTTCAACACCCGTCGCACCGCTGTTCAGGCGAATTGTCGCAGTGCTTCCGAAGGTATAAGTTCCCAGCAGATTCCATTTCCCGCCATTCAGTTCCTGGTTTGCAGTTACACTAGCATTACCGTTCTGATGGGTAATCTGGTAGCTGGCGTCAGTCGGACGTCCCTTCACTGCGGTCCACCAGCCGTATACTGCGTATGTTCCGGGCGTGAGTGTCGTAGTCTGCCACTGGAACCACTTTCCGGAAGCGTTGTCGGAATACAGGTAATCGGAACCGTAAAATCCCGGATAATACGTGGAGTTGTACCATCCTGCGGACTTCGACGTGCCCGCTGCCGTGTTGTCAAGGACTACTTCAGTCACAGCATTCACGGTCACAGTCACGGCTGCTGAAGTTTTTGTGGCTCCGCCCTTGTCTGTAACTTTGGCGGTAAGGCTGTAGTTGCCGGCCGCCACGTTGTTCCAGGTGAAGTTGTAGGGAGAGGAGGTATCCTCGCCCAGCTTGGTAGTCCCCTGAAAGAATTCCACCTTGCTGATATCCGCCGCGCCGTCCGGATCGGAGGCATTGGCGTTGATCGTGATCGCGGCCGGCGCCGTGAACGTCGCTCCGCTGGCTGGACTGCTGATACTCACCGCCGGGGCATCGTTCACCGCAGATACGGTGATCGACACCGTGGCCGTGTTGGAATTCAGCGCCCCGTCGTTGGCCCTGAACGTGAATGAATCACTGCCGTTGTAGTTTGCGGCGGGAGTATATGTCGCCGTGGCTCCAGAGAGAGATACTGTCCCGTGCGAAGGATTTGCGACTATCGCATATGTCCTTGCGCTGCCTTCCACGTCGCTCGATGTCAGCGTTATCGCCTTTGCTGTGTCCTCTGCTGTCGTAACTGACTGGTTATCCGCTACCGGAGCATCGTTTACTGCGGTGACCGTGATGGATATGGTCGCAGTGTTCGATACCACGCCCTTGCTGTCGGTAGCACGAAAAGTGAAGGAGTCCGCGCCATTGTAGTTTGCTGTCGGAGTGTAGGTCAGGTTTGGCAGAGTTCCACCAAGAGCCCCGTGTGAAGGTTGGGACATGATCCCAAAGGTCAACGCATCCCCGTCGGAATCAGTTGCGGTAAGCGTAATTGCCTTCGCGGTATCTTCATTGGTGGTGACGCTCTGTGCAGTTGCCACGGGGGCGTGGTTTACTACTGCGGTGACAGTTATCGACACCGTTGCAACGTCGCTGTCAATCTTTCCGTCGTTCACCTTGAATGCGAACGAATCGCTCCCGCTGTATCCGCTTGCAGGCGTATATGTCCTGCTTGCACCTGAGCCCGTCAGCGTGCCATGTGCAGGATTCGTCGTGATCGTATAGGTCAATGCATCGCCGTCTGAGTCGCTACCGGCGAGAGTTATCGCCTTCGCCGTGTCCTGTGCGGTCGTAACATTTTGTGCGTTGGCCACAGGCTTGTGGTTCACCGCTGTAACAGTTATTGAGACGGAGGCAACAGCGCTGTCAGCCTTTCCGTCATTGACTTTGAATTTAAATGAATCAGCCCCGCTGTAGTTGGCCGCAGGAGCGTACGTCACGCTCGGTGCAGTTCCGGACAAGGTCCCGTGCGCTGGGTTTGCGGTAACCGTGTAGCTTAGCATGTCGGCATCAGCGTCGCTTCCTACAAGAAGGATCGCCTTGGACGTGTTCTCGGTAACAGTCACGCTCTGTGATTCCGCCACAGGGGCATGATTTGTTGACGAACCGCCAAAGGTCACGGGATAACCGTTTGCATTCACTGTACCTTCAGCATCTACAACGTATATATATGCGGTCGCGCCATTAGCGAAAGTGCCCTGATTCACTATGGCTGTTATGGATGACGTGGACCAAGCGTTAGGGATCAACATTTCACGAACAGTACAAGCCGAATAAGTCGCTGCGTTTCCAATGCATGCGCGTGCCAAAGTCGTATCCATATAAATATCGGTGAAATACCACCAGTCATCTGTGTTTTTAGTTCGAACATATCCTCCAAGTCCAATATTTCTGGCTGTACCAGTATATCTGTCTGTCCAATGATCTAGATAACCCCATTTGGGATTAGTAGGAGAATAATCGAATGTCTGTTTTCCATTTACCCACCACCGTATAATACCATCGTTTTCAGCTATTAGCTTCATCATGGTTTCCATTTGAATCCAATTGCCGCGAGGCGTGGTGAAATCAACATACGGGTATCGATCGGCCCACCAAACGTTTTCGATATTGAGCCAAGGGCGCAAAGATGCACCATCATCGTTAACGTTCATAGTGATTGTAGAACCACTGGTAGGAAGCCCTCCCGATCGCTCCATATACCAATTGTTCCAATCCGGTCTATCCATTGTGTAAGGAGTTCCACCGCAACTATAATCAAAAAACTTCCAGTTGTCTCCACTATTAAAGGAGGAATCGCACCTCATTCTATACGATAAAAATACATGTGTTGGATCTGAAAATGTTATGTTTTTCCAGAAAATTCCATTCCATCCATTATCAGCTCCGCCGTTCTGAAAATTGCACATGGAAAGATATCTGGTGGTATGACTATGAGGAAGAGGCTGTCCACGTTGTACAGTCCTGTAATTAGGGGCATATGACGGGTCTGTAGGCCATCCCCCTGACCATCGGGCAGATAAAGGCTGCCCATGAGAGCAGTTATCCCAAACCAAGGGCTCCGCTGGTGATTTCATGCCGAATCCGGAACCGGAAATGGTTATTGTCTCATCATGCGTCAAAGTATTGTCTGACACTCCTGAAATTGCAGGGTCGCACCATCCGTCAGATGGCGCGAAAAGCGCCAGCAATCCCCATAGCATTCCGACTTGCAGCATCATGTTCTTTTTCATGCTCGTTCTCCTTTTCTGTTTTAGACATTATATGTATTAAATATTTTGTTTAATTACGGAGCCTTCATCGGTCCTATGTAACGGGTGGATACAACAATATCGTCGAACCAGATCCTGTTTGTCTGCTGTCCCGTTGCGTATAGCATCAACCAGAAATAGTTTATCTTGAGCTGTTCACTCGTTTGCCAACGAATTCCAGAACGCTTCAGTTTCAACATGCCATTCACCCAGAATGCCTGTTCGCCATCTGCCAGATCAGGTGTATTCACCTTCACCATCAATTCAAGACAATACCAGCGCCCGCGTTCTATGTGTGTCTCGGATTCGGAAGGATAAACTTTATAGAATTCCCCATTTAGATCTTTAGATATATCGAGATGATAAGAACGGAGTAGCAAGTTTCCGGGTTGATGCAGTCCCATCGGATCAGCAATCAATTGAGCGATGAAATAATCAATTCCATTAGGTTTTGACTTCGAGATATTTACCATTCCTTTTTCCCTGACTCCGGCCAGACATCCGCCCGCAATCGGATTTTCACCCGGTTCATAGTCTTCAGCGAAGCGGCAATACCAACGTGCATAAACCTGATTTTCTCCCCGGTCAAACCACTTGGTCAGATCGACCAGCACATTTTTTCCTGGCTTTGCCGAAAACTGTGCCGCGTTCCTACCCCCATGAACCAACTTGGGATCTGTGACGATCTGATTGTCCGGGGACGGATTACCATCCTTGTCATCCCATCTGCTGAAGTCACCGGACTCGAAGTTTTCCGCAAAAATTACGGAAGGATCGCGTTCAATGCCCACATCTCCCGGATAACGTGCGGCCAAGCCAGTGATACCATCTCCGGCATCTCCAGATATTTTAGTCGCGACCAGCGGCACGGAATCCGTTGACACAACAATCGCCTGTTCCCCAGTGGAAACCAGAACACTGGCCTTGTCAGCAAGACGCTCCAGGCGTATTTGGCCCTCTTCGACCTTCAACTTCGACCTACCGGAAAGAACATCTATTTCGAGTTTTGTTCCAAGCACGATCGCCCTGGCGTTAAATGTCTGGAACAGCATAGGGAATCCTTCAGGCTGTTTTGCGACATTCGCAGAAACCGTTCCATCTACTATCTGGACTTTCTTCCCGAATTTCTGCTCTGCGGGAGCGGGATTGAGTATTATTGAAGAAGCTGTTTTGATTTCAACCTTTGTGCTGTCAGGATAGCTAACAACTGCCCTGCCACCGTTTTCAGTTCTGACACTGTCTCCGGCATAAAGCGGAGTTCCGTTGTCTATAGTATAAAGCTTACCACCCCTCTCAACTGTAACATTCCCTTGTTTTTCAGCGAGGAAGGCGATTGACACTGGAACCGTGTCCACAGCTATCCCTGTTTTTTCCTTCTGATTCCAGAACCACAGCCCCACGGCCACAATTGCAAAACTCGCAGCCAGCGCCCACCACGAGGTTCCAGCTTTGAATGTTGCCTTTTTCCCAGTCTTTGTTCCAGAGGCCAAGCGCATTCGGATGACTGTACCGGGATTTCTTGTAGACCTTAACGGTTTATTCATTGAAGACTTCAGGACGGTGCGTGCGAGCAAAGCTCGACGCAACATCTGGTGAACATGGGCAATCCTTATAAAAGTCCGGATGTTCTCGGCATCCGATTTCAGCCATTTTGCAAGCTGATCCTTGTCCGACTGGGAAAGCCTTCCATCAAGATATGCGTCAATGATGTCGTATTGATTCTTCATGCCATCCCTTCAACGAGCAGGATTTTCCGGTCGATGCAGTCCTTGAGGAATTTCCGTATGCGGTGCAACGTTACGTGTACCGCACTTTCATTCATGTTCATGCGTTCAGCTATTTCCTCGCCAGGCAGATCATCGACATACCTTAGTTCGAGAACTTTATGAATCTGTCCGTTTTTCACTTCACTGAGGCAGTCTTTCAGGAAAGAGGCTCTCTGATCCAATTCAGGTTTCATTTCATCATACATGGAGGAAAGGCAGTCCATTATTTCCGAGTCATATGTTATGAAGCTACGGGCATGTCTGCGGCGGGATGCCATGATTTCATAGCGGGCGAATCCCAGCGCCCAACCGGTGAAGGGGCGTCCGGGATCGTACTCATCGAATTTCTGCTGGAGCTTTATAGCAACTTCCTGGAGGATATCCTCGGCCTCATGGAAATTCAGGACAAGGGATCCGATATAACCGGCAAGTACAGGCTGAGTGTGCGTCCAGAGGCGTGTGAATTGTTCATTCCGGTCCATGAATACGGTTTCCTTTTAAAGATATCTCTACCGGGATAATGATTTTCTTACACATGAAAGTGAAAATTTTCCGGATTTCTGCAATTGTCCAGAATACTTATATCGAAGTTGTCAGTCTGAAATCAGGCTTGCTGTAAGGAACATCAACAGCGGAAGCATTACGGATGTGCATATACTCATACCGGCTCTGTAAGACCTGGACACGAGTCCGTCCGGAACGGTTCTGCAGGCAGCCCCGAAAAGTCACACAGGTTACAGTCCGGATTGTTGGCCCAGGCATACCGGATGGCGACAGGATGCAGTATTTGAGGGCTCCATACGATGACTGATGCTCCTTCGATCACTGCCAAGGCCCAGACGAAACGACGATCAGTTCCCGCGACTGCAAATCCCCTGACCGGTCTTCCATCGCTTGTCTTCAAAGTTGAACCAGCTTCCAGGACAAACTCAACTGTGAAGGAGTTACCATTTCGTCTGCAGCTGGAATAATGCGGACTGCGATAAGGAACCGGTTTGCCATACACTGTCGCCAGCGCGGCTGCGGCCAGGCGGTGCGCCACAATGCGTTTCTCCTTCGGATGCAAGTCCACTTCTCCGCAATCTATGGTTACCGCCATAGCCGTTGCCGGTTCCGACAGGGCCTGCGACTGGGCTTCCCGCAATTCAGCCCATTCGCTTGCCTGAGGCATCTGCGTCCTCTCCTTTGCGTTAGGTATCTGAACGTAGATAAACGGGAAATTTCCCAAGCCCCAGTGCGAACGCCAGGAACGGATCAGTTGCGGGAAAAGTTCCCGGTAGTGGAACGCCTGCCAGCAGTTCTGTTCCCCCTGATACCATAGGACTCCACGGATATTGAACGGGATAAGAGGAGCGATCATTGTATCGAAAAGCTCGTGGGGAGTCTTTTGTCTAGGGGAGAGCCATGAATGAACGGCGACATTGCGCATGGGAGTCTGCATTTCAACCTGATAATGCCATGCTCCCGTCAATGATATAGAGCCTTTTTCTTCAGTTCCGACTGGACGGATTGACATTGAGCCAGCCGGACCGCTCAAACCGCAGCCTTCGCGGAATGCAGAAATCCTGACAGCAAGAGTGTTCCAACCAGGCCGCACGAGTTTTCCTGCAACCGCATACGTGCGGGAATGAGAAGGCATACCTGGTTTTCCAGGAGAGGTTGAACCGATCAGTTCCCCGTTGAAATAAGTCTGATCTTCGTCGGCACAATTCCCCAGGCAAAGTTCCAAGTCATATCCAATCCATTCTTTTGGAATCTGGCTATGGCGGCGAAACCATAATACACCGTGATGAAAATATGACGAATCCTGCCACGAGCCAGGCACCGTCATCAGGGGCCATTCCGTATCATCGAGTTCAGTGGCGGCCCATTCGATTCTGGGAGTGGACGCTGGCGGAGTGAATACAGAATAATCACCGGCAAGGCAAGCCTCGTATGCCAGCAGGTCACGGCGCGATTGTTCACCGTTGAGAAGGGCTTCCCGATCCATCCATGTCTCGCAGTGAGATCCGCCCCAGGCTGCGAGGATTAAGCCGACTGGCCGTTCCAAAATTTTGTGCAATTCACGGCCGCAAAGATAGGCGACTGCGGAAAAGTCGGCGACAGATTGAGGGGAGCACGGCTTCCACGAATCAGCGGAGCCGGAGGAAATTCCCTCGGAACCTGAAACAGGATGAAGGCGAAGTCCCGGGTGATTTGATTCTGAGGTGATTTGCTCCGCGCCGGTGCACCGTCTTACTGGCCAGGCCATGTTTGACTGCCCAACGCATAGCCATACCTCACCGATCATCACGTCTTGGATGACCACCGTTCCGCCTAATCCATTCACAACAAGCTCCACTGGTCCGCCCGGTGGCTGAGGGGGCAACGTTGTCCTGAATTTGCCAGAAGCATCCGCAGCAGTCAAAGTGATGCTTGAGCCAAGACGGATTTTCAGCTTGTCTTCTGGAACGCCTGTTCCCCAGATCACAATAGGCTGTTCGCATTGAAGCACCATGTGATCGCTGAAAATCCCGGCAAGCCTGGGCGGATCAGTATGAATTTGAGGATTATCTTTTCCTATTGTACTCTCTATTGGCATATTGTGTTACCGCCTGAATTTCTCCCTGCAGACATGTTTCATGCCATGATTCCGTGCATTGTTTGAAATGCCCTCGACAGTCAGGGGGTGAAATCCAACCAATGCCGAATCAGATAGACCTGTTGCGTCACCGCTTCCTACTGTGCGATAATCGCACCGATTTTAATGACATTACCGAGTGAACCGGCGGGCTTGTCCGGCAAAGCGCGGATTGTCAGCTTGTGCTCACCGTAGGGAACGGGATTGGTAAACCGACAACGGCGAAAGGTCACCACAGAGGTGCGATGCTTGATGAGGAAGTCGGACGCACTTGCCAGCTTCTGAGCAGGTTGGCCATCCACCGACCACTCGATCTGCCCGCCCTCGAACGACTCCAGCCAGTACAGACCGCACTGTGTGCCGGTAAAGCTGACGGTCAATTCCGCGCCTTTCGCGGGATCCGCCACGAGCAATGTCTCCGGCATGAAGCCGATGGTTTTTTTGTCAATTTTCCAGCCTGTTCCAAGCTTCATTGCGGCTTCTGCATCGATAATGGTCGGGTTCTCCATAGAATTTGGCTTGTACGGGACCGGCAGAACCGATGTGGAGGAATTACCTTTAACGATGCGTTCTTTGAGGAACTGCATGATTGCATCGGCATAGAGCTTGTGTCCCGCATCCGATGGATGAACGACATCTGATAGCAATGGAGTAGCAGGCTGTTTCTGCAGTGCGTCATACATCACTTTGCCCAGATCGATGTCCACCAGGCCGTAGTGTTTGCACAACTCATGAAGTTGGACAAAATCCTTCGGAGTTTCGCCTTTCTGGTAATACCGGTCCACTCCTCCTCCGGCTTTGGTGTAGATATAGGTGAACACGATCTCAGCATCGGGCAACTCCTTGCGGATCTGGCGGACGATGCCTTCGTTACAGCGAATGAGATCATCGCCGCCGGGGCCGTTGCAATAGGCGTCGGTAAAGATAAGATCCGGTTTCTTTGGCAGTGTGTCGTAACGCAGATGGAAATTGGCGTAGTCCGCACCCAAGCCACCAACAGATGTATTGACGGCATCGATCTTGGCATCCGGGTACTGAGCCTGCAATGCCTGCGTCACCAATGCCCGCCAGGAGTTTTTCTCTGGTGCCGAAGCGTTGGCACCGGCCATTACAGATGCACCGAGATAGGCAATGGTCAATTTCTTCTTGTTCACCAGCTTGTCGTAGGTACGCGGCAAGGTGAGACTGTCTTCAGGTGCGGCAAATGAGACACTGGCACACAGGGCAACATGACAAATACATATGACGGCGATGAGTTTCTGCATAATTACCTCCTTGAATTGTTCGTTTAATAAACATATTATAGGAGCATTTAAATTCATGTCAAGTGGTAAAATCAAAATAAATATTTCAATTTTAATTCGTGAATATTTCAAAACAGGGCTTGACAAGGCAAATATTTTATTGTAAGATATTGCTCAACAATACAACATCTTTGGAGAGGTTCTTATGGAAGACATTTTAAAAGGAATAACGAAGCAGGACAGGCTTGTAAAGCATTTCAAGTCATTGATAAGCTCAGGAGTCTACAAGCCCGGAGATCCGATACCTCCGGAAATCTCTTTGGCCAAGGAGTTTGGTGTCAATCGCAGTACCGTCGGCAAGGCTCTCGCCTCGCTGGCAAGTTCAGGAATCCTTGTCCGTCGCCAGGGCAGCGGCACATTTGTCTCGCAGGACATCAACGAGTCGTTCCTGCATCCGAATCCGGAAGGATCTGCAATTCCACATGCAGCCTGTTCCTCGGTCGCGATAATCAGCTATATAAGGACTGAGGATCCTAATTTCAAGATTAATCCCATCGGCCAGATACTTGCCGAAATAGAGGATTCGATTTCGAAGTCCGCAAAAAATTGCAAGGTGTCGTTCATAAACATGTATCCGGAACTCAGGATTGACAGCAAGCTGATCAATTCTTTGAAAAATGACAGGATTACCGGCGTTATATATATTGGATATGGCAATGAGGATGTTCTTTATTCCAACGTAGTTGATCTTAAGAACAGCGGATTTCAATTTGTCGTCTCGCTGCATGATTCGGAAATCTCCGAAGTCGACATGGTATGCACAAGCCAGGGAGAATTCGGATATCTCGCTGCGAACCATCTTATTAACAAGGGACACAGGAAAATCCTATACGTGCTTCCGGATTTCAATACAAAATGGATAGACAACAGGATAGAAGGTTTCAAAAGGGCCCTTTCTATGGCTGGATATGATTTTTCAAACAATATGATTATCAGATACGGGAAGAATATTGGTTCAACTCCAGATGGAGGCAGAAAGGAAGGATATGAGGCTGCGGAAATCATACTAAGGAAGAAGATAAGCTGCACGGGAATTGTAGCTGTAAATGACGCATATGCAGTAGGAATGATTGAATGCTTCAGGACAAGGGGCCTCGACGTGCCCGGGAAAATATCAATTGTCGGGACTGACGATGATTTCAATTTCAGGAGCATGAACATAACGACTGTAAAGCAACCTAACAGGGAAATAGGTGAAGCCACCGTTGAAATGTTCCTCCGCAAGCTCTCCGATGAAAAGGAAAGGTGTTGCTATGAAAAGCGCTTTGTGAAACCCAAGCTGATAGAAAGGAATTCGACCGCCAGGCTTAATGGAAATGTCATAATCTGAATGCAAGACGGACATCATACTTGTGAATAAAAAATAATTTCTTATAAAATAAACATATGAAGGATATAAAAATGAAAAAGGGACTGCTGCTAGCTGCAACATGCGTTTCAATCTTTGTCGGTGCAAAAGCCGGAGGAGCCGATGCGCTTGCCAATGGAAACTTTGAACTTGAAGACAATGGTTCGCTTGCGTGGTGGGAGCCGGGCCGATTCGTTCCATTGCGGATTCCCAACACTACTGCCGGCAGCGAGGATCTTATGTTACGCTTTGTCTGGGATACAGTTTCTCATGGCGATGGGAAAGGCTCGTTGAGGATCGATTGCAAGGGTTTTCAAGAAGGTGATGTAAAGAAGGATGTCGCCGGCGGTACACTTTCGTCCCCGCCAAATCAAACCATGATCAAGCCCGAAACGGAATATAAACTTACCTGGTTCTGGAAAGGCACGGGGCTTACTGCCAAGAACTTTGCAAGTGTGGTGGTGTTTGTCCAGTCACCGGGAGATGTAGCCGTGCCACCAGCAGGCAGCAAGTTTCTCAAGCAATTCGCCTTGGACATGAAAAGCGACACTGCCGAATGGAAGCAGGAGACGTTGAAATTCAAGACCCCGTCCGAAGCTGGCTGGGTACAAGTGAGGATTAATGTCAATGGCGGGGAGAAGCAAAAGAAATTTTCAATTTGGCTGGATGATTTAGCCCTGACACTGGCAGACGGCAGCACATTACCCGATATACCCGAACCGTCCCAGGTGTGGATGCCACGCAGTGCACCTAAAACCGCAGATGCGGTTGGGCTACCTGGTTTCACATTGATTGATCCGGCACAGCCCTACGGCAGTCGCATACAAAGGACGATGAAACTGCTGGCGACCAGCACACCCGAACATCGGAACCGTGTAAAGATCCTGTTCTACGGCCAGTCTATAATCGCACAGAACTGGTGGAAGAGCATCGTGGCAGACTTGCACGAACGCTTTCCCAATGCCGACATCGTCGCAGAAAATCCTTCGATCGGCGGCTTCCAATCCGACAAGCTAAAGGACACGATGTATGGAGATTGCTATCCCGCTAATGCCGACCTGATATTCTTCCACGACTACGGTACGCTCGATGTGGAAATGGAGGAGATGTTCGTCAACATGAGAAAGCTGACTACAGCGGAAGTGGTTGCGTTCACCCATCACGTAATGGCTCAAAAGGGATGGGACAAGGGCCAGACCAAAGATAGTGATCTAATCATGCGATTGGCGGCGAGTCAAGGTTTTGAGAGCATTGATATCCGTCCCAACTGGAAAAAATATCTGCAAACCACTAACGCCAAGGAATCAGATTTTTTAAAAGACGGGGTTCACCTTAATTCGGCTGGTGAAGCATTGTGGTTGAAGATATCCCTGCCCCATTTCAAGTACCATGACGATGCCAAGCCATATTGGGAGGATTGGATCAAGGTTTACACGCCTGACGGCAAACCATTCACCGCAGATGCCAAACAGGAATATCCTGCTGAAAGCATTCTGCTTGCCCAGCCGCTCAAGTTTTCCTTTGAAGGTAACCGGATAGATATACTGGCAGATGCCACTGTCGGGCAGAAACTCGGTACGGCCAAGATCCTAATCGACGGGAAAGTTCCATCATCGTTTCCCGAGCTTTACTACGTTACACGGGGATCCCGTCCGCCAAACTTTTTCCAACCTATGCTCCGCCGCGCCCAGATCGGCAAGGATCCGGTTGTGGAAAAATGGACACTGACATTCAACGGTATTTCCAACACCGGAGAGGATTTCAGCTATGAAGCCCATGGTTCGGTGACCGGGCCCGACGGCAAAGGAAATGCCAAGGAGAAGTTCGTTTCCAATTCAGGACGCCTGGTCATCGATCCGCAATGGTTCATCATGCAGGTCCTGGTGGGTAAGATCTCGCAAGGAAAACCATATCCTAATGGAACCACGTGTACCTTTGAGGTAAGGCCTAATTACATGGATGTATGGAAACCTGAAGCACCTGTTGCATCGAATAATGCATCTGCCCTATCGTCTGCCTGGAACGGTTTTGGCACGGTCCTGGCCTCGCCAATAGGATCAGGGAGCGAACAACGGTACACCTTGGCATCTGGATTGAGCAATGGACCACATACTTTGGAAATCATTCCCAATGGAGACGGAGAACTTCCAGTCCGTGCGATAGTAACCCATAAACCCCCGGTGAAATGAAAAACCTGTATTTAAATTGCTAATGATAGGAGGAAAGAGCTATGAAAGATAAATTCACCTTGATCGAGCTTTTGATCGTCATAGCAATTATAGCGGTTATGGCAGCGATGCTCCTACCCGCGTTACAGACTGCCAAGGATGCTGCAAAGTCAATTGCATGCGTGAACCTGCTGAAACAACTACAGACCGCTGCTCTCCTTTATGCAGGTGATAACAACGACTGGCTTCCTAATAATACGAGCGCAAATACTTCGGGGCTATTGGAAGGAGGTATGAACAATGAACTCAGAGAATATATAGATCTTGATTTTAACAAAACGCAAATCTACTGCCCGACAAGCGGCTGGACCAGTGCATATCCTGCGGGAAAGCAATATAATATGAACTACTTTATATTTGGACAGTTTCCACTTGACCAGGCTCCCAACTGGTATAGGCGCACACATCTTACAAAAATACCTATTCCAACTAAAACCTTTGGATTCTATGATAATTTTTACAAAGGGGCTCCGAGCTATATGAGCCTTACAGCAGCACCTTGGCTCAGCAATCATCGTAAACAGAGAATTTTCAATGCATCTTTCATAGATGGGCATGTGGATTCATTGGATGCAATCCTGCATTTCAACAGTGGTACCGATACGAATACGGTGGGCAAACATGTCAGAGGATATGACTTCAAACAGACAGGTACATGCAGTGTGTGCAAATAGAATAAAATAGTAGAACCTAACTGAATTATATAATGATGCGCGTCAGGATTGATAATAACTCGGAGGCGATTAATGAATAGATTAGGAATGAATATGAGAGGAATCATGAGTAGCGTTCTTTTAGCTTCTTTGGCGCTATCGAGTACGACAACGTGCAAGGCAGGCAATATTGTAGTAAACCAGAGCTTTGAGCAGGTTGACGACATAGGGGTACCAATTGGGTGGGAACTGGGAAGGCCAAGTAATGGCTGTGAAGCAAAGATAGATTTAGCTACAGCGCATTCCGGTAAAAATTCGCTGCTTCTCGAGCAAACAAAGGCTATCCAGCTTCCCGCTGGGGCCTTAGAAGCGCCAAATCTTGTAAAGTTCCTCCAGGACAAAAAGGCAGGAGGTTTTACTATCGCATCACAACGTGTTCCGGTCGAAGCAGGGAAAAGATACAATTTCAGCTTCTGGTATAAGGCGATGGGGCTTCAACGCGAAAACAGGGATGATCTGAAAAGAGGATATGCAGCTTTCCAAGTTCATGTTTTCTGGATGAAGGATCAGAATAAGGATGTTGATGGAAAGGATGCAAGATATTGGGTTTTAAACCGGCAGGTTGATTCTCCTGACTGGGCAAAGGTCTCAAACTGCCACTTCAACAGTGGACAGGATCGCCCTGCATATATCGCTCCCGAAGGAGCGAAATTCGCAAACATCAGATTCCAGCTTGTGACGGTGGCGCCGGAAGTGACACCGAAAGTCTGGATTGACGATGTCTCGCTTGTGGATGCCGATGTGGAGGATGCCGGCACATCAACTGTCCAAGTTGCTATTCCGAATCCGGGATTCGAGGATGGTGAAGGCAGTTCTCCGAAAGGATGGAAGACGGTTGGTGCAAGTACGAATAAATGGACTGGTGAAACTGCGCATTCAGGTGAAAAGTCCGTCTCCGTATCCGATGCTGGAATGGGTGATTTTTCCGGATGGGCTGTTGAGACTGCCGTAAAGAGCAACTGTTCATACTCGTTCTCCGGATGGATCAAGGGCGGGGATCTTTCACCGAATGATTTTGTAGGTGGAGGCGCATTATGCATGCAGTTCCTTGATAAAGATGGGCAGATTATTGGCAAAACAATTATTTCCAAGGCAGTTCCTGCAAAGACCGATTGGACGAATGTAAATACCGATAAAACATCTCCACCCAGGGATGCGGTTGCACTCCGGCTTATCGCAGGCCTCAAGTTCTGCAAGGGTACTGCCTGGTTCGATGATCTCTGCCTGACCGAGGAAGGCGGACTGGAGCAGAACATCACAATGATCCGTCGTGATAATCCAAAACCATGTGAAGGCATTACATATGCGGAAAATCTTCTTGCAAATGCGGATGTTGAAGAAGGTGACGGTGAAAAGCCCAAGGGATGGACTTATGTAGGAAAATCCGACAAGGACTGGAACAAAGATCAGATTCTTGCGTTTCATCGCGAAGGACGTCCAGATTTCCGGATTGGACGCGGAAAAGGGGAATGGAGCAGGAGCACAGCATATGCCGGTAAAGGAGCACTTCTCAATATCTCAATAGATCCTCCCCTCTCGAAGAATATGCAGTGGTATGGACGCAATCCAGTGGACGGTTACTGGCTTTCCGATCCCATGCCATGCAAGTCCGGCAAGGGATATATGGCCAGCGCATGGATCCGGCCAGGAGCCCGGATAAGCAGCGCATGGTACGGTCCGCTTGAAATCCGGTTCTACGACTCCAAGGGAAAAGCAATCACTGCAGCAAGTCAGAAAGAAGTTATTCGTCCCGGGCTTGATTATATTCCTGCGGGTGAATGGACTTTCTATTCAACATTGCCATACATTGCTCCAGTTGGCGCAATGAGCATGCGTTTGCGTTTCGGTCAGGAACTTGACGCCAATACTGGAGGATGGGGAAAGACATATGCCGACAATTTCGCCCTTTGGGAGTGCCCAGCAACTCCGGAAATTCAAAAGATCAGGGAGATGTATCTTCAACCGGCAGCTTTCAGGAAATGGTTCCACGAAGCCCATGCTAAGATAAAACCGCCTTATCTGCCATCCCCCTCGGAAGCACAGGAATATGAGAGCAGTTACGGTCTAATAGAGAACACAACTGCAGGGAATATTTTCTACAATCCTCAGGAACCGGTCAAGCTAAAGATAAATGTAAGCAACCTGATTGGGGAGTCAAGGAAAGTCAAGGTAAAATTTGAACGTATGGATTTTCTTGGAAAATCAGATGCCATGATAGAGGTTCCTGAATTCGAAGTATTGGGATTTTCCAGTGGTGTTTCGGAATTCATCATTCCTCCGTCCAATAAATACGGAACCTTCTATCTCGAAGGTAAGATAATGGAAGGAAATGCATTAATTGGAAAGGCAAATGGGAGATATGCCGTCCTTCCGAAACTTGAGCGTCCACACTCAGTGGAGAACATATGGGCGGTAACTATTATTTCACCGAAACTCTACTGCGACGGACGACCTTATGAGAAGGAGCTAGGGGAGATGCTCAGAACCGCGGGTTTCGGAATTGCGTGGGTGAAAGCTGGTTCATGTAAGGGAGATGAACTGGATGAGGCGTTCAGGGAGGTTAATTATTTCAATAATTATGGAATACGTTCAGTGCTCCAGCTCAATCATCCTCAGGTAATGCGTCCTGTCGATGTTGCAATGTTCAACGAACTTGGCAAGTCTGTTGCCGAGAAATTTAAAGGAAAAGTTGCTGCATATGGAAATTGGGGCATTGAGCAGTCCAATCACCGTACGGAAAAGCAATCAGTCTTCCGTCCGATCATAAATGGAAAAATGCTCAGTGACGAGGAGTATGATCAGATTCTTGCAGCGATCTATGATGGAATCAAGTCTGTGGACAAGGATACACCAGTTCTCATTGGCAATATCGCCACGGACTGGGATGGCGACACTGTACGGCGTCTTTATGGGAAGCCGGGTGAAGGAAAATTTGATGGGGCGATTCTGAACGCCTATATGGGAATTCTCAGGGCGATTGAAGGAAATCTCAAGGAGTTCGACAAGCATGGCGATACGAAGAAGACTGTATGGCAGGAGGAATGTGCCGACCAGTCCTCGCCTATTGCCGGGGCTGAAAGGCGCTATGGAGAAGTTGAGGGTGCCTATAACATGGTCCGCACATGGCTTACGGTGAAATGTAAGGGGGGAACACGTGTCAAGGCGATGACGCAGTGGGGATTTATCGGATTCGATATTGGATTGGTCACCGACATTCTCCAGCCGCGTCCTCAGTTTGCCGCGCACGCAGTGATGGCCGATGCAACGGCCGATGCAACATTCATCTCCGATCGGTCGCAGAGCAACGTTACAATCTTCGAGTGGAAACGTGGAGATGGGCCTATGTTCAGTCTTTGGTCAAACGCCGGAGAACGTAGTGCGACGTTCGATGTTTCAAGCGGCAAGCTTACTGTTATGGATGTCATGGGAAACCGGACCGAGTTCAAGGCAAATGACGGCATAGTTTCAATCAAAGTATCTCCAGCTCCCATCTATGTGTTTGGAGGCGGTGAAGGACTGAAGATTAGTAACAGGATTGAAGCAAAGCTCAACCATGGATCACTGAAATCCGGAGAACCCAGGATACGTCTTGAGCTGAAGAATAACAATAATTCTCCAGTTGATGGCAAGGTCTCGGTTAATGGACCGGTTGAAGGAGAGAAAACCAAGGATTTCAACCTCGCTTCCGGAGAATCCACAACAATGTATTTTCCCGTCAAGGCCAATCTTCCCACGGACAGCAGGATCAATTTTTCAGCAGACTTCACAACTTCAAAAGGAGCCGTGTATGCTGCCAATGCGAGCTTGAATTTTGTACAGGCTGTTAAAACGGCATCAGAACCGGCTTTGGACGGAACCTGGTCTGGATGGAAGAATGCAAAAACCGTTGAATTCGGGATAGTAGAATCGCAGATCTATCGACCTCCTGAAGGAAAAGACCATCAATACAAGGGAAGGGACGACATTTGCGGGAAGTTCCGAATGATGTGGGATGAACAATACTTCTATCTCGGAGTTGAAGCTGCAGACGATTCTTTTTTTCCACAGCCGGAAAGAGGTATGAATGGTTTCATGGGTGATTCGATCGAATTTGCATTCCAGCCGGACAACAATCTTGCCCGTGATGCAAAATACTGGGAATATGAACTATATCTTCCGAATGGTCAACCTCCATACGCCGCAAGCCGCCGTTTCCCTCTTCCCGCCGAGATGGTTTCAAGCTGGAAAGCGACTGTAAAACCGACAGGAACAAGAGGTGACTGCGTCTATCAGGCCGCTATCCCATGGAAGGATATCGGAATTGAAAAGCCGGAGGTTGGAAAGACTTTCTCATTTGCTCTCATATTGAACGATGCCGATCCCGGTGAAAGATTCAATGGTGGTTACCGTGGCAGGATAAGATGGTTCGAGGGAATAGACATAGGGAAGAATCCCCAGCAGTTCGGTGATGTAACGCTGGTGGAATAGTTTGCAGGTTGAAAGCTGAAACTTGCTTGTCCTCCATATGAGGATGGAAATTTGGAGCTTGAGACTTATTCAAAAACAATGGCAGGAAAATGGGAAAGAACACAAGGATTATACATACGAGGAAGGATTTCCTTCTCGATCGCAACCGAGATGATATTGCGGGCGGATTTGAGAGAATCCAGCAGCTTGCAGTATCCAGGAGAAATTTCGTCCAGAGCGCTGGAGTACTTCTGGGAGGGGCCATTTTCAGCGGACTTCTCGGGACTTCGACGAAGGCTCTTGCTGATGAAGCGGTTGAGACCGGAAAATTCGTGTTTCCTAGACTTCAGTTCACCGTTTCAGACAATACTCCCGACCGATGGGACGTGCATCCCCGGGGAGATATCATGCTCAGGAGGAAACTTCATGAACTCACGAACATAAATGTGTCGATGGAACCCAAGGTCGTAAGGCTCGAGGATTTCGACGACATGGTCAAAAATCCGTTCGTATTCATGACTTCCGAAGGATATTTCACTCTTCCTGAGAAAGAAGAGAAAAATATACGCGAATTCCTCGAGCGCGGTGGATTCATCCTTGCCGACGACTGCGTGTATAATGGCAAGGAGGACAGATTCTTCAAAACTTATGTGGAACTTATAAACAAGCTTTTCCCTGAAAACCCGATGAGGAAAATCCCATATGATCATGAAATATTCCACATTTATTATGATTTCCAAAACGGATGCCCACACATGCAGGGAGTCCCGGGCGGGGCGTATGGGCTGTTCGAGCCGGGAACGGGAAGAATAATGACTTGGTGCAGTCCGGGGGACATCCATTGCGGCTGGTGTCAGTTTTTTACTCCAGAGAAGAACATGGATGCGGTCAAGATGGGTATAAATATAATTATTTACTTTTTAACCCACTGAGAACTCGGAATCCGGAACAAAGGTTTGCAAAACAAACTATGAAAATCCTGATATTGGTGTTGCTGATACGACTTGGCCCTTGTAGAAAAATAGTAAAAACGAGAAAGTGGCGAATGAAATCAGCATTCAAATTCCAGAGATCTGATGAACTTCAACCATGTCCTGTTCGTTTTACTCTTATCGAACTCCTGATAGTCATCGCGATCATCGCGATTCTTATTGCCATGCTGCTCCCTGCGCTTAATTCAGCGAAGGATTCTGCAAAATTAGTCACCTGCATGAACAACTTGAAACAAATTCAGACTGTCGCCATTGAGTATGCGGTTGATAATGATCTTTGGCTTCCCAATAGTACGGCATCAAATACTTCTGGACTGCTTGACAGCGGAATTGATGGAGAGCTTCACGAATATATAAATCTTGAATCCAATAAAACTCAATTCTACTGCCCGACCAGTGGTGCAACTAGTGTATATGTGGCTGGAAAGCAATATTATATGAACTATAACATTTTTGGACAGTTCCCTCTCGATCAAGCGCCCAACTGGTATAAGCGCACGCACCTTACGAAAATACCTAATCCTAGCAAGACCTTTGGATTCTATGACAATTTTTACAAAGGTGCTCCGAGCTACATGAGTTTGACAGCAGCGCCTTGGCTCAGCAATCACCGCAGGCAGATGATTTTCAACGCCTCATTCATTGATGGGCATGTGAGCTCATTGGATGCAATCCTGCACTTCAACAGCGGTACCGATACAAACACGACCAGCCAGCATTGCAAGGGATATGACTTCAAACAGGCTGGAACGTGCAGCGTTTGTAAATAATAAGGATAAATATTATGAGGAATAAATTGAATATTGGCAAAAGCAAGCAGGCAATGGGGATGTTTTTCTCGCCGCAGTGGCTTCATGACCATAAGGACATGGAGGAGGCCATTCGCGAATGCGCAAATGGCAGTTTCGGGATAATCGTAGGACATGTCAGGCACATGAACCTGGATTTCCCTGACAAGGAAGTATATGAAGCCGTAAAATCAGCAGTCAATTCCTCCCATAAATACGGTGTGAGATTTGCACTTGATATGGATTGGGCCTGGTGGGCGCAACCCTTCGTTGAACGCAATCCCGACATGGCTCAATGGTTAATTGTTCCAGGAGAAGGTATCTGTGAGAACGGGCAGTTCGATTTCACTGTTCCGTTCGAAGGCAATGGACAGATAAAGCGTTATCTCGAGTATCTTCCCGCTGTTTATAGTTTCGATTCGTCCGGCAAAACCAGGCTTCTTGGAAAAAATGACTATGAAGTGCGTATGGAGACTTTTACAGCGACATGCCCAATCCCTGATTATGAAAATAGGATATTCCCTACACCTGCACGCATCGGCAAGGGAGGAAGTACCCACCTGCGACTCTCTGGAAAGCTAAAGGATTCTTCAATATGTAAAATCCGGATTTATGTTGCATGGGAGTCATATAAGTATCCCGATGTCACCCATCCGGACTACTTGAAAAAACAGATCGAGATACTGGAGATGTATAAGGATATCGAGCTTGATGGAGTTACCTGGGATGAGCCAGGGAAAGGCTCTTCCCTCAAGGGCTACAAGGCAGGAAAGGAATTTCTTGATTTCTTCAGGAAAACTTGCGGATATGACCTTCGCGAAAAGCTCATTGATCTTGATATGGGCGACAGTTCCGGGGCTATGAAGACGCGGCATGATTATTACAAGGTCGTAAACGAGATGAACTATAATGCACAGGCGGCATTCAATAACAGGGCAAGGGAACTCTTTGGAAAGGATATTTTCCTCGGAAACCATCAGACTTTCTCCGGTCCTGCAATTGATCTTCGGGCGGGATGTATAGACTATTTCAAACTTGGCACAATCCTGTCTGAAGCGTTTACAGATACCGGCTGGGATTGCTCATGGACAGCCGAAACAACATATTCGTATGTGCTTGTCGAGAGCCTACGCAAGGAACTCGGGAAAACAATCGCCTATGAGATGGACTGGAGCAAGACCCCGCACGTTAGCTGGTACGATTACTATACGAGGATGAAGATGTTATACGCGATCGACTGGTTCATGATATTCCTTTCGCGCTGGGGCGAAGGCCATCTTACACTTCCATGGGATCGGCATTGGCCGTCAGTAGCAGGAAACGCAAAGGTTCTTGAAAAGTTCGCGGCATTCACGAAGAGAAAGGTCATCGGTTATTCGGAAATGGTCGTCTGGCACAGCTGGCAGGCTCCTGCATATCTCGAATTTTCATATTACACCTACATCCGACTGTGGATGACATGCAACTATAACCTTTCCCAGTCAGCATTCGATGAAAGCCGTTTTTTTGATTATGCCAGCACATCCACACTGGAAAATGCGAAAGTCGCAGACGGTAGAATTCATCTGCCCGGCGGAACATACGGGCGTCTCGCACTCCCTTTTGCAATTATAATCGGCGAGAAGCTCTGGAAAAAAGCCAGGGAGTGTGTGAAGGAAGGAATCGAACTGGTTTTCATAGGACCACCTCCTCACCGCCTTCTGGAAAGCGGAAAGGACATATCGGAGGAGTTCTGCAACTTGTGCGGAATTGAACATGTAGATTTCAAACGCTATCATTCCTGGCTCTCATCGCACAAGCCCTTGCCTAAATTTGATGACTGGGAACCTCAGACATTCGATTTTGCGTTTCCAGTAACTCCTTTCAAGGGTACTGACACAATGAAAAACAGTGACGGGGAAATCATCGGTGTGCGAAATCCGCATAATGGCGTCACATGGTTGACCACGCCTGATCCACGTGGACTTTTCCACAGGAATATTCCCGCGATACATCCTCAGGGAATCGAGATTGAACATTTCGGCCGTTCCAGCTTCAGGATACTGCAGGATCAGAAAAATCCGACGGAATTCATTCTCGTATGCGCTTCACGAATGGATGAGAAACTGCACGATGTATTCAGTGTTAATGGAAAAGTAATCACCTTGAAGGATGGTTGCTGGGCTGCCCTGAGACTTTCCAATGGCCGTATCATCGACAAGATGCTGGATAAGGATAATCAATGCCTTCAGGGCTGATGAGCTGGAACAATATGTGGAATGCAAACAGATGACACCGCGTGAAAGATACATATCAAAATTGGAGAAAATGAATGAACTATCCGAAACTGTCTGATGAACTGCTCACTGAGCGCCTATCCTTTCCTGGACCAGGAAAACTGCGCATGATACTTGATACCGACACATACAATGAGGTTGACGACCAGTTTGCCCTTTGCCAGGCAGTTCTTTCTCCGGATCGCCTCGAAGTAGAGGCTATATATGCCGCTCCCTTCCACAATCCTCGCTCCACCAGTCCTGCTGATGGCATGCAACGCAGCTATGATGAGATTCAACGCATCCTCAAAATACTCGGAAAAACTGATTATTGCCCTGTTTACAAGGGATCTGACCGCTGGATGAAGGATGATCGTCTTCCAGTGGAAAGCGATGCCGCCCGCGAACTTGTCCGCCGTGCCAAGTCAGAAGACAAAAGACCTCTTTATGTGGTCGCAATCGGTGCGATAACCAACGTGGCATCGGCCATCCAGATGGATCCAGGTGTCATAGAACGCATAATCGTCGTCTGGCTCGGAGGGCACGACCATGCTCAGACAGATACTAAGGAGTTTAACCTTAATCAGGATCTGAATGCCGCCCATGTCATCCTCGATTCCGGAGTACCATTGGTCCAGATTCCCTGCTATAACGTAGCTTCCCACCTGAATACCACCGTCGCGGAACTGAATCAGTACCTTAAGGGCAAAAACGCCATCGGAACATATTTGGCAGACATAGTGGAAAGCTATATCGGGAAAGGTGATCCTTACGCCTGGTCGAAGGTTATCTGGGACATCTCCGCAACAAGCTGGCTGATCGAGCCGAAATGGCTGCCATCGCGTCTAGTCCCCACGCCAATCTTGAATAGTGATGTTACGTGGGGTCCGTCAACCGGCCGACATATGATGAGAGTTGTAACAAGGATCAACCGAGATCCGATTTTCCGTGATGTGTTCAAAAAAATAACATCTGTGAATGCCTGAAATACCCGAAAACGCATGACGGTCCCTGAAGTTATGAAAAGATGAATAGGAGTTTTTCTGTGAACATTTTAGATATGCTTTTCTTGAGCATGCACGGATGAGTGGAGCCTATGTTGAGTTTATATTTTGCACGGCGGATAGTGAGGGATGACTTTAAATGACTAGAATATTAGCTTCGCTGTTTATTCTTGTTTCGCTTGGCATCTGTCGTCTTTTTTCTGCTGAAGAAGAAGCTGCTGCCGGCAAAGAAAGAATTGATGTAAAAGTAGCCCGGTTCTACTACCCTAATACTCCGGATGATCCTACAACAAAAAACCTGATCAACCTGATGAGGACTGATCCGGATATTAAGATTTCGCAATGGGGCGGACTACCCCTGCCGGGGGGTGCCGGAAGAGCACCAATAATGATGTCCATCGCCGGACAGACGGCTCCTGACATCATGGAATCCTGGTTTCATATCCTGGACAAGGATATAAATCAGGGATTTCTTTATCCTTTGAATGAATGGATAGGTGAAGATAATGACGGCAACGGGCAGATAGACAATGATGAGGCAATATGGCCTGGATGGAAACAAATTCCGCTTCTGTGGAGGCAAGTCGCTACCAAAAAAGGGAAAGTATATGCGCTGCCGCAGGCAACCAAGAATTATATGGGTGTCATATTCAGAACGGATCTTGCAAGGTCAGCAGGACTCGATCCCGAGAATCCACCACAAACCTGGGATGAGTTCATCTACTGGTGCCAGAAACTGACCGATCCCAAAAGAGACGTCCCTGGCGCAATATTGAAGGAAGGACAGAGGGGCATAGCTCTTACACCGTACGGGTTTACATGGCTCCCCTGGATGCAGTCTGCAGGAGGAGATCCAATTGTTCAGAAAAGAAAAAGTCCCAAGACCGGCAAGGAATTTGATTTTGCAGTGGATTCCACGTCGTTCGTATCACCGGACGGGGAAGACCTCTCGGAAGTTGAACCGGTATGGCGTGCGAATTTCGCATCGAAGGAAGGAATTGCAGCAGCGGAACTGTTCCAGAGGCTGAGGTGGATGAAATGGATGATTGATCCGGAAACTGGCGAGCCTGTCAATCTCACGAAGGAAGAACTCTTAATAAGAGAAGTACGTTTCAAGGGACGACTGATAAAATTCACGGAAAAGGACATAATAACAGGAGTTGCACGCGGACAGACTGGACAGCGTGGAACAGGAGCAGGTGAACTTCTTGCACGAGGAGAAGTTGGTATGTTTACCTGGTTTGTCCAAGATCTCTTCGGTTTTGGACAGGGGATGGGACTAAATCCGGAACTCCTTTCATGGTTCCCTTTCCCTGCCGGCCCTGCCCCGAAAGGAAGGAGAGTGGTACAGATACAAAGGCACTATGCAGTCATTACCGAGGGGGTTGGAAGAAGGAGCAAGGAGGAAAGGGACAAGGTCTGGGAGGCCATAACTACAATTACAAGTCAGAAGGTTGTCGATGACGCCATCTCAAAAAGCGTACTTTCAGGCCTGGCCAATTTCATAAATCCATTAGATCTGCATAGACTCGGTTTCGATGATTATCTCAAGGATGTTCCTGAAGCCATAAAGAAGAATTTCAAGGAGATTGAAAACGGAAAAATCCAGTCATTCACGGAACCCTATATGGGATTCTGGGTTCCCATGGACTCCTCCTTGAATACCATGGTGTTAAGTCAGATCATTGCCGAAACAGGTGAAAACTTCGAGGTCGCTGGAGCGTTGAAGAGGGTGGAAACCGAAGCAAACAGTGGCGCAATGTTCACGAGGTCTGAAAAGGAGCTTTCTAAATATAGGATCCCGGCGCTTGCAATATTTTCAGTTCTCGTGCTGGCGGCAGGATACATCGTTTTTCTGATTATCCGCTCATTTTTCCAGAAGAAGCGCAGCGGTATGGAGACAAGCAAATCAGTTACCCAGCCTTTGCTGCCATGGCTTATGATCGCACCTGCAATCTTAATCATAGGCCTATGGAGCTACTACCCTCTCTTCAAAGGTATGATAATGGCATTCCAGGACTACAAAATCATAGGGAAAAGCACCTTTGTCGGACTTGACAATTTCATAAATCTTGCACTAGACAAGACTTTCTGGATAAGCCTTTGGCGTACAATTGAGTTCGTTTTCCTCAATGTCATCCTGGCGTTCTGCATACCTATCGCCCTTGCGATGCTCCTTTCTGAAGTTCCGCGCGGGAAAATATTCTTCAGGACATTGTTCTTCCTACCGCAGGTTACAAGCGGACTGGTCATTGCCCTGATTTGGAAAATGCTCTACGATCCGACTCCTAATGGCCTGCTGAACCAGTTCATAGGCATCCTCAACTACCTGCCTCTTGTAAACATTGCCCCCCAGACTTGGCTCCAGGATCCGAACTTGGCGATGTTATGCTGTATCATCCCGACGGTGTGGGCGAGTATGGGGCTGGCAAGCCTTCTATATCTAGCGGCCCTCAAGTCCGTACCTGAAGAGATTTACGAGGCAGTCGAAGTTGATGGAGGAGGGATAATCACAAAACTGCGTACTGTCACCATCCCCACATTAATGCCCCTCATCATCATCAATTTTGTCGGCGCCTTCATAGGGACGTTCCAGAACATGGGCAACATATTCCTTCTGACATTCGGAGGCCCTGGCGATTCCACAACGGTCATTGCGCTGAAAATCTGGATCGAAGCTTATAACAACCTGCGTTTCAGCATGGCCACCACCATGGCGTGGATCCTTGGTTCCCTTCTCATTGGTTTCACCTATATTCAAATACGTCTCCTGCGACAGGTTGAATTCCGCAAAGCTAATTGGGATTAAGGAGAAGTCTAGCTATGCCAATTATTCCTGCAATCGGAAGAAAAACGTTCAGAACAAGAGCGCTGATATTATTTATTTATCTGGCACTCTGCGTACTAGGCATAACAATGGTTCTTCCTTTCATGATAACACTATCAGGCGCGATGGCGAACGATTTCGACTATTACCGGTTCAGGCCCGTACCTAGATGCTTCTATTCCGAAAGAGACAGGTTCCTCAAGGGACTCGTCAGCTACTTCAACAGCACAAGCGACTGGTCGGGACAGATGAAGAGTTATTTCACTGAAATGCCAGCTCACTGGAAAAACTGGGAAAGTATTGGCCGAGATGCCAGGGGAACAGATGTTTTTTCCGCAAAATATCTCTCCAAAGGCTGCAGCGAGAGTATCAGGAAGAGAGCCGCTGACTATGCGGAATTTGTCAGCACTTATCCCACAGAGGATACGATATGCCCTGTGAGTGATCCGCAGGCCGCGAGATTTCTCGCGAATGAATATATGCAGCAGTGGAAAAAGCAGAACCCCGGGAATGATGCATCTGCAGGAGAAGTCAGGAAGCAAGCCTTAGTCCTTCTTTCAAAATCATGGGGTATACCTTATCCGGAGTTTTATTCTGTCCAACTTCAGAGAGAAATGAAGATGCCTCTGAACCAGCAGTCCTTTTTTCCCCCTGAAGACAACAAGTACAGGGATTTCATCCTTCTCAAAAAGAAGTATGGGGAGCACCTCTTTACGCCGGGAATTAACAGTCTCTGGAACGATTATCTTAATTCGCATGGTGCGATTAAGCCGTACCCGCGGGAATTCCCTGCATGCGATTCACCGGACGTAAGGATAAAAGGGCTCTGGAATGATTTCAGGAAGGAAATATGTCCTGCGTCTCCGACAGTTCCTTTTGCCATGAGGGCGGTATGGAGGAACTACCTCGACGGAGAGGAAGTTCGCAAAACTCTAGGAATAAAATCAGGTGAAAGTTTCACGGTTGAAACATATAACAGACTTGCAGGAACATCATACAAGAAAATTAGCGATACCCCTTTCCCGGTACCAGACTCAGCCGGTGAAGGCATTCAGAAAATATGGAAATATTTTGTCGAGACAAGATATCCGCTCCGCTTGACAACTGTAAAAGTGACCCCTGAACTGGAATTGCAATTCAGGGGTTTCTTGACAAAACGCTTCAAATCTCTTGAAAACTTGAATAAGCTTGTGAAGTCAGAATATAAGGAATGGGATGACTTCAAGCTGACTCCTCAAAGGACTGCCTCTCCCAATCCAGGCGAGGTGAATCCCATCGGCAGTGTATGGTGTGATTTCGTAAAGAACCTCACTTATGAATACAGGGTTATCACATCTTCGGAACATCAGTACCAGTCTTTTCTTCTGAAGAAATATGGAAGTATTGAGAATATAAACAGGGTTTATGGATGGCAGTTGTCCCAGATTGAAGAGGCATTCCCCCCATTAAGCGATGCGTACCTGATCACCTTCAATAATAACGACTGGCGGAATACTCTTGGCGCAATCACAGGAAACTTCTCTATCATATTTGAATACCTCCTCCATCAGGGAAGATCTGTCCTTGTGACAATTCTGCTGATTATTGCGGCTGTTTTCACAGCATTGACAGTCAATCCAATTGCCGCATACGGACTGAGCAGATTTGGCGTAAAGGGAATTGACAAGGTTTTCCTTTTTCTTCTCGCCCCCATGGCATTCCCCGCGATGATCAGCGCCATACCGGCATATCTTCTAATGAGAGACTTAGGCCTTTTGAACACCTTTATAGCCCTCATCCTTCCCAGCGCGGCAAACGGAATGGCCATATTCATTCTTAAGGGATTCTTCGACAGCCTCCCTCCTGAACTGTATGAAGCCGCCACTATTGACGGCGCGAAAGAGTGGCAGATCTTCACGATCATTACCCTTCCTCTGATGAAACCTATTCTTGCAATCCAGGCTCTTGGAGCCTTCCTCATGGCGTATACCAGCTGGGAATGGGCGCTTATCGTGTGTCAGAATCAAGACATGTGGACTCTTTCAGTATGGATGTATCAGGCTAGCCAGTACTGGCAGGATTACCCTTGGGTAGTAATGGCTGGTTTTGTAATAGCGTCAGTTCCAACCCTTATTGTTTTCCTTTTCTGCCAGAAGATAATACTCGAAGGAATTATATTGCCGTCAATGAAATAAAGGGTATCTGAAGCTTAGAATAGATAATGTAACCGTTGAACAATCTGAATAAATACAAATGCAAAGATGGAAATATAAATATTCATGCATGATTTGTGGAACTCATATATAATAAAAGGAAGCTAGAGAATGGATTATCAAGCTACGGATACTCTTCAAATTGTCTTGAGCAACGATGTGACAATGGAATTTATCATCGATCATGGATTCTACCGTGGTCTGAAAAATGCATCACTGAGCGGACGAACATTTCTTGTGCATGGGCGCGGACAGACTCCTTATTTTGTTACACCGGAGGGAATTGCCTATTATGACTTCAAGCTGCGACGACATGAAAAGACCAGTGAAGGATTTATACTTGAATGCCAGGCCATCGGGAGGACAGCTCCCGTCCAACAGAATACGGATGTGTTCTATTTTCCCATAATAGGAACGTCATTGGACTCCCAGGTATCCGATACATTGCGGGTGCGCATTTCAGCCCGGACACTGGAAGTAGGCGGTGAAATATATCGAGGATTTGAAATAACATATGAATTTATAAGCGATTGCCGGAAGATACATTGGATATACGAATCTGTGTCCATGGCGCCTGATGGAGGAATTTCAAAAGCAAGGGTGATGGCGCAGAATATGACGGCCAGACAGTGCCAGTTGGAAGCAGTACTGGAGAGGGATTCCTTCTATTCCACTGCGGAAACATATGATACTGTCTGTATCCAGTCACCACCCCGAGGTGGAGGGTCACAGCTTTTTGACTTGGTGCAGGGGGAAAAACTTTCAGTTGTCAGTTTTTTTGAATCTGCGGACTCAGGGGACAAGGCGCTCAAGGCCAATTTACAGAAACAACCTGGGGAGGATTTTGTCACAGTATCTGATTTTCATTATGGGAATTTATCATCCTCCTTTGAATCAGCTCCCAGAGTGGTGCTGGCAGGGCCACGAGCTGGCAGTGGGCGTGAAGACGCTATCAACCGATGGACGAAATGGTTTGAATATACAACAAGATCCTGGTGCTCGGAATTAGGAATTCGAAAGACGGACGCAGTTCCGACGCTGTCACTCGAAGGTACGGGAGCTGGAGGTATTGATGCAGGAACCACCTATCCTGATCTTCTTAAAGTATGGGCTAAGCGTCTCGACTGGGTGGAACAGCAGGGTTTTAAAGCAATCCTCCTGCATACGCCAGAATGGATCAGCGCAGCTAACCGGCCCAATCTTGTTTTCAAGGGAAACAACTGCTGCCCTTGGGAATTCCGGCTTTCAGAATTTCTTGGCGGTAATGAGGGAATGCGCATTTTCTGTGATGCCTGCCATGCCCGCAAGATCAAGGTGTTCGTATGGATAGCCGGTCATTTACACAGGGAAAGTCCGCACTGGAAGGCACATCCGGAATGGATTGTGCGCGCTCCAAATCAATCTCCCTGGGATGGCCATTATGCCATCATCCATTCAGTTTCTTTTGCACATGGCGCAGGAGGCTGGATGCTGAAGGACCTTGGGGAATTGCGTGAAAAAACGGGTGTTGACGGAGTATGGTTTGATTCTTTTGCCAATTTAACCATGCAACCAATCAACTGGCAATCGCCCCTTCGCGAGCCTAACGCTCCCGGAGTCCTCCGTTTCCTCGGTGACCTTAGCCGGATAGGTTATGAAATAATGATTGAGGGGATGTCCCAGCTTGGAGTTTCTTCCTGGGGAGGATTGCAGACAGGAGAAATCGAAGGACATGAGGAGGTTCTGCTCAACACCAACATGCGATATTTCCTTAGGCGCCATTGGCGGGGATGGCAGGATAATCCGAGAGTGACACGTGATCTGTATTTTAAATTACTATCCTCTCGTGCCCCGATTAGTGTTTGGATAGAGGAGTTTTTGGAAAAAGCTGAAACATTTCCGCTGGATTTGCCGGAGTGGTTTGCTCCACTTACCTGTGCATACAATAAAGTGGCTCCACGGATGTATTCGAGGATGCTGATGCCAGATGGCGTGCTCTGGCTGGATTCAAATCAGCATCCATCAGCCTACTTTGCCTTTGAAGCATCAAACCTGCCCATTCCAGATGTTCATGCACGGGATCTTACGACCGATGCGCCTTGCATGAACATGGAAAGATGCATTGCTGGACATATTTATGAAATCATCTGAATTATTTATGGAAAAGAAAAGACATGCAGGATGAAATAAAGGACATGATGAAGAAGGTGGATGCGATATACACCATCCTTGCAGATTCCAGAACTGCAGGACTGCCTTCACATGATGTAAGTCCTGCCCTCGGTAGTGAGGCAAAACTTAAGAGGGCGATAAGGAAGGCGATAACGGAGCTTGAGATGACGAAGAGCAGTTTCAAATCGAAGCAGATTATGAGAATCAAGGAGGAGCTGGCCAGAGCGGTCGAGGAAAAGCTTTAATAGACAGGGGTACTTGGCGGGTTCGCATATGGCGAACAAGCTGAAGGCGCAACTTGGTGGGATGTCCGAGTTATATGGACATCCTATTTAGTTGCGCTTTTTCTTTTCATCTTCTGCGTGGAGCGAGGGATATCGTTTCAACAGGAAATAATTCTATATAAATGATTTTTCGGAGATGTTTACAAGAATTGAATTCATATGACAAAAAAGGAGGCAACAAGTGCTCGAAGTGATAATGGCAGTTTTTATTGGAGGGGTATTTTTTTGGCTGCTCATGTTGACGGACTGGTATTTCCATGAGCCCATTGGCACCGACAGGACGATATGGCTAATTCTCATTGTCCTGTTGAATGTCGTAGGAGCCTTTGCCTATCTATGCTTAAGATACAGATACAACAGAAGAAGGGGCATGGTCTTGTCGGCATTATCTATCGAAAATCAGCAGCCAATAGCTAAAAGCGGGGGTATATAATCAAATGTGCAAGGATAATATCATCGAAGAGAATTGTTCCATCTGTGGGAAAGGCCTGAAATCTGGCGAAGGTAGATTTCGGATATCGGATCTAGTTCTTTGTATGGCTTGCTATTACAGGAAATACTTATCGTCTATATCGGTTGGTCAGAAAAATGGTTGTATTGGGGAAAGCATGGAACTAACATAAAAGGGAGTAAATTATGGCAACTTGTCACCAGATTCAATGCATCAACAAGTCGGACAGGTATAATCCCCACGAGAGGATTATCAGCGTGGGTGGTGTCAATTCTAGCGGCAGCAGGTGGAAGCTTTCCCAGAAAGACGCGATTGATGGAATAGAGTCAGGAAAATGGGCGTTCTATGTCACTGCCGGTGGCAACACTGTCGAGGTCATAGTCGCAACCAGTTCACACGGCCACAGGTACCTGAAGACGACAGCAGATGGAGAACATCCGAATAATCTTCTGAGCCTTCCGGAGTGCCCGTAGCTAATTATTAAAAACTGTCAACTTGAGTTTTGTTTTATGGGGTAGTAAGTGAATGAATAGAAAAATCTTGAAGACGTTGAAGAAAATGAGACATACGGTTCATGTCTTGAGCAGGAATAGGATGAATATGCTGGTTTTGCGTGATGGAGGACGGGTGCTCGGACTCTATGCGTCGAATTCTGATGAGAACTTCTTCTGGGTCAATTCGCGTGTCTTCAACGATCCGGGAGCAATCTGGAAAGAAAAATGGCCGAATCCTGGAGGTGACCGTTGTTGGCTTTCTCCAGTGTGCAACATTCAACTTCACCGGAAAAGTTGCAATCTGAAATATCGGATTCCTTGGAGAGTTGATCCCGGTCTCTGCCATGTCGAGAGATGGCGAGATGGCGCAGTTCGCCTTTGCAACGTGGGGAAAATATTCATGCGGCGAGGCGGGAAATATGACACTTTCGCCCTTGAAAGATATTTGTCATGGACTGAGAATCCATTACGGCACGAGAATTGGACGGGGAAACTTTCATATGCAGGTTACTCGCAGAGGATCAATCTTGAAAGCCTTTCTTGCATTGAGAACATGCTTTCACCATGGAGCATTCTTCAGCTTCCAATCGGAGGGGAGATCGTTATCCCCGTCTATGGCGGAAGTTCGACGGTTCGCCATGTTCTCGGGATGAAAAACACGGATTCCTTGAAATTCGGCGATGGAAAAATCCAAATCAAGACTGATGGGAAGGAAGACTTTCTGCTATCAATTCCGCCCCAGATGTCCACCGGCAGGATCGGATACCTCCGTCAGGACGGAAGAGAATGGACTCTTGTTGTTCGTAATTTCAATGTTAATCCTTCCGATGAATATTTGAACTGCTTTAGCAGGATGTCGAAAAAGCCGGGATATGCTGTCCAGAGCCGAATCGTCTCTGAAGGCGATCTCAGCCACGTTGAATTGCACCATCATGTTCCTGCGACCAGTTCTCAGGTCATCCATGACACCAGCCAGACTTGGTGTTTCCGGGGAAACGAGGAAAGCATCCTTCGTGCGGCGGCTTGTCTGACGGGATATGAACCTTTTCCCTCATGCGGAAGGTTGCGAAAGGCTGTTGCAAATGAGGACAGGTAAAAGCTGGGTGGCATATCTCCTTTCCGGGATCAAGTTAATGCTCGAAGCGGGATTCATTGTTGCTCTGCTCTTTGTTAGGCCGTATGCATACTGGTTCCTGGGCGGGATACTGAACCGCAAGGTTGACTTTGACGACTACCTTATTCCTTTATGCGGACTGCTAATGCTCTATTTCATTGCATGCTTCGTCCATGATATTGCTGTTCTGAGAAGCGTTGTCATCCAGACATCTGAAAACGGTGTCTGCTTCAAGTCTGGAATCCTGCCATGGAAGAAACAGGAGTTCTTCTGGTCATATAGCCAATTGTTCCGAGCCTCTTACCGCCACAGTTTCTTCGGCTGGTTGTTTAACTATGGGCATATCACCCTGACCGACTCCAAGGGAACCACATCGTTCTCCACCCAGTTCTTCATCCACAACGCAAAGACTCTGGCAAGTGAGATCAATTTTCATATAATGCAGGACAATTCATTGAAGAGCTGAAAATGAGCACCATAGAAAATTGACGTTCATTAGGGCGATTGCCTGATTTATGCTTGCAAAAATGATGCTGTCAGTAATATTATGCAGAGTAATTAGTACCGGGGCGTAACAGCTTGACAACATCTGATAAGGGCTTGAAATGATTGATATAAAAGAATGCAATATTTCCTATAGTCCTGTAAGCGCCGTTGATTTGTTCTGCGGGGCCGGAGGTTTAACACACGGATTAATGCAGGCGGGTATCAAGGTCGAAGCAGGTATTGATATTGACCATCTGGCCGAGTTTGCTTATATGTCAAACAATCCGGACGCAAAATTTCTTAAGTGGGATCTTTCACGGAAGAACTGCAGAAGCATAAAGAAGCTATTTCATCCAGGCAAACTCCGCTTGTTGGCCGGTTGCGCGCCCTGCAAACCATTTTCCAGACTGACTAATCGCATAAAGAAACACAATGACTGGGATCTGTTGGACAACTTCGGCCGCCTGGTTAAGGGTGTTAAACCCGATCTTATCACTATGGAAAATGTCCCGGAATTGGCGGACCGAGGTTCCGAGGTATTTCATAGATTCCTTAAGACTTTAAAGAAGTTTGAATATCAGGTTGATTGGAAAGTCGTGAACTGTGCAGAATATGGCGTCCCCCAAATGAGGCGGAGACTCGTGCTGCTTGCATCCAAACTGGGCAAAATTGATATTCCTGAGGGGACGCATCCTTCACCCGACAAGTGGATTACGGTACAAGAGACTATCGGAGAACTTTCATCCTTGAAAAGTGGAGAAACGGATTCTTCTGACAGGTTACATGTCGCTCCATCGTTATCTCCCCTTAATCTAAGACGGTTGAAGGCAACTCCTCACGATGGAGGATCACGCCGAAACTGGCCAGATCATTTAGTACTTGATTGTCATCGTAAGGAATCTGGCAAGACATATGGCTCTATTTATGGACGCATGTGGTGGAAAAAGCCCGCACCTACTATGACAACGTTATGTACTGGAATTGGCAATGGCAGATTTGGGCACCCAGAACAGGATCGCTCAATTACATTGCGGGAGGCAGCTTTATTTCAAAGCTTTCCCCAAGGATATGCATTTTGGCCAGAAGATAAAATGCTAAACAAATCAGCTGTAAGTCGGTTTATTGGAAACGCTGTGCCACCAAAGCTAGCTAAAGTGCTTGGAATTGCTATTGTTCAACATGTTAATGAACTGTGATTCAGCTTTAAGTACAGGAAGAAAGGATTCTGCTTGAGGTGAGCATCTCTGATCCAAATGGCTGCTTTCTAGAAGCAAGCAGTGACATGCGCTATATCGTGTACTAATAGCAAGGAAGGGGAGTGATGAAAGAATATTTATTAAAAATAGATCCGCGAATTTTAGAATTGCTAGGCCCAAATCTATATACCAATATATACTACGTATTGGCGGAATTGATTGCAAATGCGTATGATGCCGATGCAAGGAATGTCTATATTATTTCAAATAAAGACGATATTCGAGTCGAAGATGATGGGCATGGGATGTCCTACGAGTCTGGTGATATCAAAAAATACTTAAATGTTGCGGCGGTCTCAAGGCATACTGAGAAAGAGTCGTTTTCAAGGGCCGGTACGCGTCGTAAGATGGGGCGGAAGGGAGTAGGCAAGTTGGCAGCGTTGTCCGTATCTGAAAATGTCGATATTATGACCGTGGCCAATGGAGAAAAGTCTGGATTTATCCTTTCGCGGCATCCTGAAGATGGCAGTAAGCTTAAACCCATTGATGAATCAAATATTCAATTTGATTATATAGTAAACCATGGCTCTGCGGTCATTATGAGAAATCCCCAATACCGTCTTCATAAGACCATGGACGCTGTTAAGCGCAATCTTCTGAAGATATTTCCTTTAATCAATTCCGACTTCCGTATACACATATTTCGGGGTTCGGATTCTGCAATTATTGAAGAATTCGATAAAAATGTAATGGGAGAGCTAAGTACATTAATCGTACTTGGAGATGAATTTGCATCGCTGTGTAGCTTGGTTCCTAATATATATTCTTCCAGACGCTCAGATATGGTTGTTGCAAAAGAAGCAAAGATAATCCCAATAGTCATGAAAGACAATTGTGGCAACGAGCATGAATATACAATGGATGTTAAAGGTTGGATTGGGACATATAAAACGACAAGAGGCCGAAAGGCCGAAATGACAGATTTCCCAGACAACTTCATTTCCCTATTTGCTAATAAGAAGATGGGTGAGTTTAATATACTTCCAGTTGTCGGACAAAATAAACTCAATGAGGTCTATGTTGTTGGCCAGCTTCATATCGACCTGTTCGAATTGACAGAGTTACCCGACATGGCATTGAGCAACAGGCAAGGATATAAGTCTGATGATCCTAGATATGAAGCTGTTCTTGATTATATCAGAAGGGATTTATTATCTGAGATTCTCAAGAAACGAGAGATTTTTACTGATATCGCCAAAACAAGGAAAAAAGAAAAGAAGGAAGCTGCGCAACGGCAAGACGAGGTAAGGCTGAAGCATGCAATTGATGATTTTCGAAGAAAGGCAAGTGAAAAGGCGGCGAGCAGAATCACCGAACTTGGAGGCGATTTGTCTCGAGAAGCTATTGAGAAAGTTGTTTCTCAGTCAATCAATGAAAATAGCCCAGATTTGGGATTGAAGTCTTTGGTGGACTCTCAAAAAAAGAAGATTCTTATTAGCCAAACATATCCCGACAAGCCGTTTTCTGATATTGTTTATCAAATGCTTCTACATAATAATGTTCCACCGGATGACATTTTATACACCAATTGTGACAATGAAATCTGCCGTGTGCCGGAAAACCGGAGAGTTTATGATTATCTCAGAGAATTTTTTGTTGAAAGTTATTCTGCGCAAAAAATATTTGCACTTTTCGTTACGAGCGGTAATACAAAGGAGTCTTGGGGGGCTGTTACAGAAGTCGGTGCTGCTTGGATCACGCAAATAGATCATAAAATTTTCAATATTCATCCGTTCAGGCCAGAGCATCCTCTGGATGATGAGGTACAATGGCAGAGCACAAATAGAGATGAGCCCACCAAAGGTGAACTTTGGATGATTCCTTTGAATGCAGATATTTTCTGCCAGAAAATTGAATCAGTTTGTGATTCGCTTGGTTATGTAAAGAACGCGCGAAGTGAAAATATGAGATACCTTGGGACTCTTATTTCAATTAGAGCTTCCTGACGAGGGATATGACCCACTTCAACGTTAAGAGCAAAGGCTATTTAGTAGCGCTAAAGCAACGACACTAGGAATAAGTACTGCTCAAATAGAACGCGAGGGCATATATGTTACCGCAATCCTCCCTTGAACATGGTTCTCCACCAACCTTCTTAGGTTCCTCGCCCCTGAATTTCTGCTAAATCCCTCCCTGATCAGAAGTTCCAAGTTTCGCGCATCGTATTCGAACGAAAATCCCTTACCTCTCAGTCTCTCCGCCTCCCTCTCCAGCATCAGTTCCGTGATTTTCCTTTGCGCTGCATAGTCCAGTCTGTTGAAGACTATCTTCTCATCTATTCTCGCCACCAGTTCCGGGCGGAACTCCATTTGCAACTGGTTCAGGACAGACCTCTCGATGGTCTTGAACGGAACCTTTGAAGCGTTCAGGATGTTCTCCGTGCCGATGTTCGAGGTAAATACGAAATAGAATCCCGACAGGTCATAAGTCCTGTTATTTGAGAGAGTGATTTTTGCTGTATCGAGCATCTGGAGGAAGAGCATAAGTATCCGGTGATCCGCTTTCTCGACCTCATCGAACAGCAGGCATCCGCCTGTCCTATTATTTTCAAGAACAGCTCCAAGCCTTCCGGGATTGCTGTACTCGTCGCCCCGAAGCTCCTTGATGCTGTCGAAGTGCATGAATTCGGACATGTCGAACCTGAAGAGACGTCCGTCTCCTAAGAGATACTTCGTAAACGTCAGTGCCAGTTCAGTCTTTCCTACGCCTGTCGGGCCAAGGAAGATGAAGCTCCCTTTCGGCCTGTTTTCCGATATCAATCCGAGTTCTCCACGCTGAAGCACCGAGACAACCCTCTCCACCGCGTGATCCTGCCCGATTATGCATTTCTTCAGTTCTTTTTCCATGTGTTTCAGCTTCTCTATCAACGGCCTGCCAACAAAAGCGCAATTATTCCCGCAAACTTCTTTGACATTTATCATGGCACCTCCTATTTGTAGAGAAAATAGCTATCAAAGATAGATAGTCAAGGAGGGCGGAGATGAAAAATGATAGTAAATTCTGGAAGACGGCGGCGGTTCTGTTTGTCCTGGTGGCTGGATTCGTGTGCCATGGACAGGAGGCGGGTAGCACTGGCGGACAGCTGCAGACGCTGAAGACGGCCATAAACGCGGTACTCGGTGTGATGTTCCTCATATCGTTCCCATGGGCGGTAGTGACCATCTGGCAGGGAGCACAGATGAAGAAGCGCGGCGATCCCGAGGCGTACAACTCTATCATCGCCGGACTCTGGATAGCCGGGGCGGCGGTGATAATAGCGGTTATCTTTGCGGCGTTCAATCTTGGAGGGGCGGTTGCGACACCGACATTTTAAAAAATACGAAATCCGAATTACGAAATCCGAAACAAAGGATGAAATTGAATGGCAGACCTGATAATAACGAATACGAATTCTGCGACCGACTCGGAGGGGGTGGCTTTTGGGTTATCCGGAAACCTCTTCATATACCTTCTCGGGAGCATCATTGTCTCGATACTCGGCGTAACGCTGATGATCTCCGTATTCGGCGTACCTGCGGTGATCGCGATTGCGTTCGGCGCAGTACCGGTTGTCCTGACACTGGCCTACCTGAAAATCTTCAAACACAGGAAGCCCCCGCACTATCAGGAAGACCTCTTTGAGCTCTGGATCAGCGGGGCAGGACATGAGAAGATGATGCTTTCTGCGGGGAGGGATAAATGAAGATTCCAGACGGATGGTTTGCAGACAATCTCCTAATCTTCAACGAGGCCGACGGGCGGGGATGGGCGGCGAAGGGATTCATCTTTGAAACCCCCGATCTTCGAAACGCCTCTAATGAGCTGAAGAACGAGTGGCATATGAAGATACTGCTGTTTCTCGGAACACTCAGGCCGCCATTGAGGATGCAGTTCCAGTGGTCGGTGGACTCCGACTACAGGCACGAGCTGTTGACATACGATTCTACTACGGAACGTCTGGTGAAAAACAAGTGGACGTATTCGGTGAGGAAGGAGAGGTTCAAGCGGTACATGGACAGGATGCAGAACCGGAAGCTCAGGCGGGAGAAGCTGAAGATCTATCTTTCAGTTCCAATAGAGGAGGAGGGCAAGCCCTCTTTATCTGATAAAGACATATGTAGCAGCTATCGCAAGATCCTTGATTCGTTTGGCGCATTCTTTGAGAGGCAGGGTGAGCTGATGAACTGCTTCCTTGGCGGAAGCGGGGCAAAACTTATTCCGATGACGGACAAGGATCACTATCTTCATTATGCCGAATTCCTCAATCCCGACTACCGGATCAGGAGCGACTACGATCCCCTGACGACCTTCAATTCCGAACTTTCGATACAGGAAAACTGCTGGCATTCAGGAATCTGCGGCAACCGGAAAAGCACCATGGGCGCTTCGGGGGAATTCGGATTCTTCATGGATGGGTTTTACCACAGCATGATAATCATGGACAGGTGGCCGCAGACGACATATCCGGGGATAATAGCCCATCTTACGGGGCTTCCGATACTGGACTATGCGATAACGGTGAATGTCCACCCGCTGAAGATAGAGGATGAGATAGGCAGGGAGGAGAAGGCGATAGAGAGGCTTGCGGGGGACTACCAGACGGAGAAGAAGCATTCGCTGCTGACGGCCCTTGACAAGAAGCGGAGGAAGGTGGACGCGCTGGCCGGTGGGTTCACATGCCCATTCAAGGTGGAATTCATAATCCGTGTAAGTGCGCAGACGAAGGAGGAGCTGTCGGGCAGGTGTTCCGCCGTGAAGTCGGCGGTGAACATGATGAACGGAGCCGGATACTGGGAGAGTTCTCTTCCAACCACTGCGATGAACCTATTCTTCCAGACCTGGCCTGGTTGGATTTTCGGTAAATACTCCGGGCATGCGATATACGCAGAGAACCAGTATCTTTCTGACATGTTGCCGATAAGCGCGACTTTTACGGGGAACCTTGAGAGCGCCGAAGCCATCTACGAGGGGAACTGCTTCAATCTTGTCGGAATTAAAAATTTCACGGATGGAGTCCCTCAGCACGCGGCGGTGTTCGGAATGAGCGGGACCGGCAAGTCGGCGTTCATGACCGATCTGCTCTCCCAGACGGAATGCTTCTACGACTTTACGTGCATAATGGAGGAGGGGCTGAGCTACGGGATTTATACGCAGACACAGGATGCGTCTCCAATAATAATCCATCCTGACAGCGAATATACGATAAACTACCTTGACACACATGGGCTACCGTTGAGTCCCCTGCATCTGGCCACCGCGACGGCGCTTGTCTCGAAGATGACAGTAATTGCAGGCGACGAGGACAGGCAGAACCTGCGTACATCGCAGATAATGCAGTACATCGACCAGCTCTACACGGACATTTATGAGGACTGGACAAGGGCAAACGCCGGACTTCAGGAGGAGATTGCCAGAAAGGCGATATGTGTGAAGAAATACAAGGAGAATGTCCTGTCCCCCGGAAGCACGGTCATTGATGCGTTCACAGAGGTCAGAAACCTTCTTGAAAAGGGAGATTCCAGAATCCTTGAAGGTTTCCACGGCATATCAGAGAAGGAGATCACGGAATTCCTCTCCGAACCGATGTCCGCGAAGCTTGTGCGGGACATGGCGTTTTCCTACTTCAGGCCGGAGCAGTATCCGACTCATTCAATCCTCGTGGAACTTATGCTGACATCCCCGTTCCGGCAGCATGGCAGGGATGAGATAAAAAATCTGGCCACATTACTTTCCTCATGGTGCTTCTACGGGACGCACGGAAAGATATTCGACGGTACGACGAACATAAGGCTTGACGAAAAGATCACGCATTTCGAGCTTGGCGGCATTCCGGATGCGGCGGGAGACCTTAAGAGCATGACCGGCTTTCTCATCCACAACTTCACACGGAGTCACATAATGTCTCTGCCGAGAGGCGCGAGAAAGAGGTTTGTCTTCGAGGAGGCCGGAAGGATTCTTGACATCGAGGGCGGTGAAAAGATAATTTCCGAAGGCTATGCGCAGATGAGGAAGTTCAATACGTGGATCGTCTCGATAGTCCAGCAGTATTCGAGGTTCAAGGATACGAAGATACGCCCTGTAGTGATGGGCAACAGCCGCCAGTTTTTCCTGATGAGGCAGAACGACAGGGGCGATCTGGACGACATTTCAAAGGACATCGGGCTTTCAGAGATCGCCCGGGAACAGATCATGAACTATCCGAATCCCGAGAACCTTTCCCGGGAGAACAGGTTTTCGTCTCTTACCTACTTCCATCTGGACAGCGGGAGGCCGGTCTGCGGGACTGTGAGGAACATCTGTTCCCCGGAGATGCTCTACTGCAGTTCAACCGACGGGGCGCATTTCGAAAAGAGGGCAAAGGAGCTGAAAGAATTCGCGGGAAGCGACATCACTGAAGCGATAAGTCATTTTTCAAATAGAAAGGAGAATGGAATATGAAGAAAGCTTTTCTTCTTTTGATTCTAATGCTGACGGCAGGGAGTATTTTTCCCCAGCAGGTTGTGGAGTTAAGGCCAGTTGATGATTTCAAAACCATAGGCATTCCACAAAATTGTGCTATAAAACTGGTCTACTCGCCGGACGATGGCTGGAACGGATGTCGCATAGACGGCATAAATGCCACATTTTACGCTTACTTGGGGCGCGAGTGGGGGTTGGCTCCACGTATTTTTACAGCTGGTTCCATTCCGGCCATTGTCCAGGCCCGCTCCGAATTCGGTACTCCTGGGACATTATACATCTATGAACTGCCTTCGATGGGCGGGCCGGTCATAAGCCCATCCGGAGGAATTGTGAGACCTGGAGCAAAAATCAGTATTTCGCCTCCAGCCGGATATCCGGACTGTGATATCCGCTACACGGCAAACGGTACGGAACCGACATCCAGCTCGCTCCTCTACGAAACACCTATTCCCATATATGATAACGTAACCATTAAGGCAATAGCCATATACGAGCCATTGACATCCCCTGTTGCCGCAAAGACCTTTCAAATCGGCTGGTCGCCGCCGGAGATATTTCCGGCCAGCGCGAGATTCCAGGCCGGGGATGAAGTTGAAGTGTCGATCACAAACTCCCCGAACAATAACGGAGAGGGGACGATCCTTTTCCGGTACAATTACGGGCCGGGGCAGACTGGTTGGACACAGTATGTCAATCCCATAATCGTAACCGAGACTTCGACCATAGAGGCAAAGGTTGCTGGAAGCGATGGGGAGAGCGACGTTGTTTCGGCAACTTATGAGTTTGTGCAGGAAAAGGTGGCAACGCCAGTGATTTCGCCAACGGGAGGAGCTTTCACGGAGCTTCCTGCCGTTGAAATAACCTGCACGACACAGGGAGCGACCATTTATTATACAACTAACGGCACCGAACCTTCCAGTGCGAGCCCTGTCTATTCCGGTCCCATCACCTTGATCGGCTCATGCCGGGTGAAGACCTTTGCAGCCAAGGCCGGAATGGGGGACAGTGACAAGGTGAGCCGCGCATACATCCTCGACGCTCCCCTGCCGCAGGGCAACGCCTCCGACGAGGACTACAACGACTACCTGAACAGCAGAAATGGGCTTTTCGACCAGTATGAGACTTTCGGGAACAACGAGCTGCTTGATGACATAATCAGGCTTGACAGCGACTGGTCAGGAGGTGGTTCCAGCGGAAGCGGGACAGGCACAGGCGATACGACTGGAGGAGACAGTGGAGGAGGCACAGGAACTGGAGACACAGGCAGTGGAGGCGCTGGTTCCGTGACGGGAAATACCGGAGGAACATCCGGTGGAACCTCGTCATATACGACCAACGAAGGAGACAGCAGCTACTTCAGCACCTCGAACACGTATAACAGCAATGACAACAGCAGCGGGAATACCGACTATTTTGGTCTTGGAGCAATCGGAGTCATCGGAGTGCTGCCGTTCATGATGAAACAGGAAACGCATCCGTCTATAAATGGCGGGGGCGCTTCCAATGAGGAGAAGAATGACAATGACTCATGGTCAAAAAGGATTTACTTCACAAAATGAGAAAATCAATAATTTATTTCCTGCTGTTTCCAATGGTCGTTTCATGTTCGGGCTGCGCCTCGTTTTCCTCCTTCGAGAAGGGGCAGCTGCTTTCGGTACTTACTGCATTGGGGGCCGGCTATATCGGATACAAGGCTTCTGAGGGGAATGAACATCAGGATCTGATTGCCGGAGCATCGGCGGTCGGCGGGTATACGGCGGCTGAAATCATCCGTGCGAACGTTAATGATGAGATAAGGAAGGAGTTCCGGGCGGGCTACGAACTTGGTGCGGGCGACACCGTCAAGACTCAGTACTGGATAATCCAGAACCGCCAGAAGGAAGATGATTCCCAAGAACAGAGAGATATCCGTTATTACGAGTTTCCCGGAGCCGTGGAAAAAGACGGGATCAGCTATGCGCCGCACAAGGTAATAATTAGGACGGAAGAATAGGAGGGATTTCCCATGAGGGCGATATTTACAGCAGCCATGTTGTTTTCAGCAATGAATGTCTCCGCCCAGTACTATGTCTACGATCCTGCGGTCGAGCATGCGACGTACACGGTACAGAAGCAGGTCGCAGAAGGAGACATGGTGAAGCTGAACAGGATGGAATACCAGATAAACCAGCTGAACGAACAGCTCAACAGGCTTTCCTCAATCCTCGACACCGAAAGGAAGACATCGGTAGACGTCGAGACTGTCAAGAACAGGAACGGAGATCCGGCAATCATCCGGAATGCGGTCAATACGGGCCTTCTTGATGTGAAGAAGGACGTTCCTGCGCAAAGTGCTTCCAGCGATGAGAAAAACACGGAGGATTTTATTGCCGCCGTCGGCACCCTCCTTGACGAACATAGTTCGATTGACAGGGAGACAATTGACAGGAAGTCAGCCCTTGTGTCTGAGGTAAAAAACCTTGGCGGAAGGGTGAACGCCGCGCAGACGGACTCGGAGGTGCAGAAGGCGAAGGCGGGGCTCATGGCCGTGAATTCCACTCTTTCCGCAGAGCAGAACAGGGAGCAGTCTGCGGTGAACAGGCTTCTTGCCGGACACATTGCCGCCGAGAATGACAGGCGAAAACGCGAGGAGGAGGAAAGGAAGATTCTGAAGAAGACGCTCAATGCCGACAGTTCGAAGGGTGTGATGGATTCGAAGAAGGCGAATGAAATTCTGGAGGACTTCTGAAATGAGCAGTCCGGGACTCCAGTTTGCGATGACAATGAGGGATGCGCTGCTTCCCCTGGGCGGGGCGTTCTGCGTGCTTGGCTGGCTCCTGAGGGCGAAGAACCTTAAGAGTGACGTATCTGAGGGATTCAAGATCATCATCTATTTTCTCTGTATAGCCGCGCTGATCCGCTTCTATCCGGACGTTTCGCTTGAGGCGAGGAAGGTTTTCGACGGTGTCTCGGTAAAGTTCGGCCAGGACATAGATGTTATGCTCCAGAACGCGGTCGTGAACGTCAGGATAGAGGGCGAGGACAGCGTTGTAAATCCGATCCCCACGCTGGCCAAGTACGTCTACAACACGCTTTTTTGGCTCTCATATCTTATCAGGAAGATAGCCGTCCTTGTCCAAACCGTGGTGATTTACCTTCTGATTGCAGTCTCGCCTCTAATCCTGTCGTTCCTCGCCGTACCGAACCTTGAAAGCACAGGAGTGAAATTCCTCGTGACAACCTTGTCCGTGACGCTGTGGAGCATCGGATTCAACCTTGCGGATCTCGCAGTATTGGCGGGCTGGCAGCTTATTTCGGTTTTGATCGCAGAATACGCAATAGGCGGAACGTTGTCCGGCACGGTGACGGTGGTTTCGGCGATAGCGATGGGGGCGACAGCGGGACAGGCGGCGGTCATTGGAATCCTCGCCGCGCTGGCATTGGCTTGGTACTTCTTTCTTGGGATATGCATCTTCTACTGCGGCGGCCCTGTATTTCTTTCGCTTCTCATGAAGGGCGGGGACATTGAAGGGGCAGCCATCAGGCTCGGGACGATGTACGGAGTGTTTTCAGGCTCTATGTTCCAGAGGACGCCTGCAATCACTTCTGCTGGGGACAGCGTGAGACCGCTCCTGAAGCCGGGCGAGACGACCGCTGTCAAATCCCTTCAGTCCATCTCCGCACAGCTTGGCGCACTGACAAGCTCACTGCCTGCGGCGATGAATTCATCCATAGGCAACGGAAGTGCGGGAGAAACGAATTCCCGGTTGAAGGTTCCGGTCGGGATCGATGGCAGGCCTCTGCCGGGATTCGCGAATCCCAACCCGCCTCAAATGCACAGAAATAGAATTCACGAACCTATACCGGTACCGGTGAAACCCAAGGGAACTGCATGATCAATCCTGTGAAAATATTCTCGAACAACCTTCTTGCAGCGAGGTTCTGGTTTGCCGTTTCGTTCGTCCTGATGCTTGTTTCGGTGATCCAGCCGATTGTCCTGCTCAAAGTTTCAAGGATACAGGAGAAAGTGATCGTCATGGACGAATCCGGGGTTTTCCATGTGGCTCCGGTTGCGGGGCTTGAGGATGCGGAAAAACTGCACGGATACATTTCCACGCTTGCGGTTGCTTCATTCCTCGACAGGTCTCCTGCGGGACCGGACAACAGGGAGCTTTTAAAGCAACTTTACATAGAGCCTGCATATTCCTACGCCCTTAAGATCATCGAAGGCGAATCCGGTGAGTTCATAAAGAAGAACATCCACCAGAAGGCGGAAATCTCCGAAATAAACACGATAGGCACCGCCAACGGCAGGATCATTTCGCAGGTGAAGGGCCAGCTTGTGAGGACAGGAACCTTCGGTGGACAGGTTTTCTCCGAGTCCTACCTCTTTGAAACCGTCCTGACACTTGTCAGGAATCCGAATCTTTCGACAAACGGGCGGCTTCCGCTTGCCGTCTGGAACCTCAAATACAAGGCGACCAAACATGAGAACTAATTTCCATCCGCTCCTTTTATCTCTGTGCTTTCATATGTTTTGCATGAATCTTCCGGCCCAGACGGCAAGGCAGATAAGCCTTGATGAATACAGCGTGCACAGGCTGAAGGTCGGGTTCGACAAGTTGGTCACGACGGTGATGTTCCCGTCCGCCTTGAGCGCGATCGCCGGGGCGAACGTAGTAACGGATCCAAACAATGGCAACGGTGATTTCCTCCTGAGCTATCTGCCGGGGAACTATTTCTTCTCGATAAGGGCGCTGAAGAAGGGTGCTAAGGGATCGCTGAACATCGTCTACAACAGGAAGACGTATGTCCTTGAGCTTGAAGAATCGGCGGAAGAGATGTCCGGCTCGGTAACTTTTACTTCGGCGAAAAGTTCCGGAGCCGCCAGGAAGAAATCCGTGACTCCGCCTGTGCTTCTTTCTCTTCTCGACAAGGCGAAGGCATATGAACTTTTCAAAAAGCATCATCCGGAAGCCGTCGCAGATGTCCAGCATATCAGGTCCGGGCAGAAAATCTTCTATGACAGGTTTTCAATAACGGTTGACGAGGTGTTCAGGTTCGACAGGGAGGACACGATTGTGTTCAGGATTCTTCTGAACAACGAGTCCGATTCCCAGATCAAGTACGATCCAAGGATGATGGCGGCGAGGATCGGGGAGACGATCTATTATGCGTCCATTGCCGACGCTTCCGGAATCATGCCGCCTAATTCGTCAATTCCCGCGTATTTCGCAATAACCGGAACTCCTACGGGAGGCAGGAACAATCTTTCCGCCGACAACAGATGGAGCATAATCGTTTCGCCAGACGATCTGGGAAAGAAGGATGCCGGGAAGGAGAAGGATGATTGACGCGAGAAAAATTCTTGACTTCTTCAGGACATCTGTCGGCAGGACAGTCCTTTTCCTTGTCTGCGTCGGGACAGGGCTCTGCCTTGTCCATGCGTACAACCAGTACCGCGAGAAAAAGGGCAAGGCTGAAAACAGGCAGAATATTTTCAATCCGTCGTTCTCCGAGACAAGAACTGTGAACGAGATGGTTCCGTTCAATCCCAATCAGCAGAAAAAGGGGACGGAAAATGAAAAGCATTTGAATAAAATCCCTTCTCCTAAAAATGAAAATCAATCAGTCGGAGACAGGAGTTTAATCCAGACAGCTGTGCCAAGGGAGGCAAGGCAGTCAGTTCCTCCTCTTTCGCTCTACTGCGAGCCGGTACACAGCGAGGTGAACATCTCGGAGTTTTACGCACCATTTGGGCGGCTGATCTCATGCGAGCTTGTAAATACCGTTGACTCATCGAGCCTGAACACTCCGATAATCGCCCTTGTCACGGAGGATCTCTGGCATGACGGAAAGCTGATAATCCCCGCCGGGGCGGAAGTCCACGGGACAGCCGCGAGGGATGACATGCGCGACCGCATCTCATCCAATGGAACCTGGATGATCGTCTGGAGGACACGCGATGATGACAATGGAAAGGAACTGCGGCTTTCAGGGATCGCGCTTGACAGGCGCAAATCTCCGCATGGCGACTACTGGGACATTTCAGACGGCTCAGCCGGGATCAGGGGATATGTGATAAACACAACCGACATGCAGGAGCTGATCGCCATTGCCGCCGAATTCCTCTCCGGAGCCGGAGAAGGATACGCTTCATCTACTACCACTTACGGAACCGGATATACGACACGGGAGGAGGGAGGGACCGTTAAGGACGCACTGGCCGAAGGTTTGAAGAAGGCTGCGGATCTCTATGCAAAGAGGATGCTGCAGTCGATTTCAAGGGACGGATCGTTTGTCAGAGTTCCAGCGGGAACGCAGTTCTATCTATATGTGACGCAGACCATCGACATGAAAAATGCGATGGCCGCAGGATCGAGGTACATCGAAAGACAGCCGAAAACCCAGGAGAAATAACCAATGAAAATATTTTTACTGTTTTTAGGACTTCTTTTCTGTGCAGGATGCATGTCGGCGGCAAAGCCGCAGGAAATCCAGGTTGAACGGCAGATTGTCATGCCCGCGTCAGTTGCGGGAAGCAATATACCAGAGGAGGATCTTGACAGGATAAGATACGGAGAGGACATGAAGGCATATGTGGTCGGGCGCTACATCGATCCAAGCGACAGCAGCATCATGTATGAGAAGAACGTCCTTTACCGCGTAGAGGAGTCTCCTCAGTGGAATCTCAGGCCGAACACCGAAATCCGTCCGCCTGTCGGAAAAACGCCAAGGGAGCCTCCTACGCTGCAGAAAATAGTGGAGTCTGAGCTCAGGAGCGAGCTTGAAAGGCAGAGGAGGTTTTCCGAGAGCCTTATTCTCCAGACGGGGAAGGCGGCGGAAGCGGTTGAAAAGGCGGTTGCCGGAATGAAGCGGATCGAGGAGCAGAATTCCATGCTTGTCAGGAGAATAAGCGAGCTTGAAAGACAGATGGGTGAGATTGATGCGAAGATAAGGGAGATCGAGGCTGAAAGAACAATTGAAAACCTTAAAAAGGAGGCTGGAAAATGAGCGAGAAGACGGTGAAACTGTCGGTTCCGGAGGAGCTGGACGAGATGTTCGAGGAGGCCAACGGGGAAATCCGGAAAATGTGCGGATTCGCACCGGGGAACGAGGCGCTGATGATCATGTCGCTCTCCAAGGAGAGCGTTGACGAGATCGTCGAGGACTTCAACAGGGCCATGAGCGATTTCAGGAAGAAACGCAAGAGCGCTGCGGAAAATGGCAGTCCGGCTGCAGCTGGAAAATAATTTGAAACAAAAACACGTGGGGATTTCCCACCAGGAGGTAAATATGGCAATCAGGAAGAAACCGGCGGGCCAGGACGGCATGGCGGAGGAAACTCCGAAAACAGGCATGGAACCGCAGGGAGAAAAGCAGAACCAGCACAAGAAGGAGATAGAGCACTATTCAAAGGTGAAGTTCGGAGCTCTCACCTATGATCATGCAAGGCAGTGGAGGAGCGAAAATCCCGTTGACGACAAAAATATCTCCTCTGTCACTACCAATGCGCTTATGAGCGAAGTGACCAAGGGCGACATAAGGGAGATGCGCAGGAGGCAGAACTACCTGAAAGGCGTGAAGCAGGTTATGCCGGACGGCAAGCTTGATGATGTCAAGGTCAATATTCCTTTTGCGAAGATAACAAAGGACGATGTCGCGGAATACCGCAGGACGCATCCCAGGCACGTGGAATGGCTGAACCGCCTCAACCGGGCAGCCATCGAAAATGTTGTCACGATGAGGAGGATGAAATCGTCCATTCGTCTTAATGGAAGGTTCATGCAGGGGATCATCGCTAAAGTCGAAAAGGAGAACCATGCCCTGATTGAGAAGATCAGGGAGAAGAACGCAAATGTGATCGAGCCGTTCCGCTCCATCAGGACGAACAAGGAGATCCAGGCTGCGGCCGGCGTCGGCGTATGACCCACCCCGGACGGCGGCCGTGAATTCTTTCCCAGTGACTGCGGCCGCCGTCCGTTCCTTAAAACCATGGAGGAAATTTGAATGGAAATGAATGCATGCCGGCTCCGGCGGATAATTATGGTGCTGTTCTTGGTCATTATCTTCCTTGCAGTGCTTATTTTCGCGCTGTCCAGGCGGACAATGGAACTGCAAAGGACGTTTTCCCCGAAAGCTGGAGGTGAAACCATGTCCGAAGGGGAATCCCTCAGGATTCTGGATGGATTTTAATTCAGGAACACAAATGACAGAACTTATAAAGTCAATGTATGGCAGACCTTCCACGGAACAGGCGTTCTTCGGGGGAAACATTGTTCCGGGATGGCATATCGAGGATGAAGAAGGCGGTATTATTCCAATGGACGAACTATCAGAAGTCGATCTTGCCGGGGCCTATGGCAATGAGTTCAAGGATCAGGCCGGAATGCTTCAGGATTCCGCTCCGGCGGAACCGGCCTGTGCGAAGATAGGCATGAGATGGCATGAGATATCCGGTGTTGATCCAGACGGCAGGGCTGTTACAAGGGAACTGCATGGAACCGATGCTCTCTATCTTGAGGCGGCAAGCCAGATCGAGGCCATGTCCGCAATCATGCTTGTGATGAACGATGGGATCTTCGGGAACAGGAAACCGAGGGAGGACATCTTGAGGAAGTTCTCCGAATCCCTTGAGATGTTCATCATAATCGCAGGGGAGATGAAAAAATGAACATCGCGGAGAGGCTCAACGAGACCGGATATGATGCGCTGGCGAAGGAGGACAGGATAAGGCTCCTGCTTACCCTTGCCGACTGCAGGAACATCCCGCAGAAGATGAAGCAGATAAACGATCAGTCAATATCCCTTGCGGATATCTTCCAGCAGTCAGACAAGGTATCCGGCATTTTTACGGATGACGAGAGGAAACGCATCGGAGCAATACAGGCTCTGGGCAAGTCATTTCTTGAAGAGGACATGCGGAGTTCCGAGGCGTATTCCTCCCCTCGGAAGGCGGCGGACTATTTCCGGTTGAAGCATCAGGATTCCAGCATTGAAAAGATGGAGGTCATGTTCCTCGATGCAAAAAACCATCTGATAAAAAGTGAGACAATCGCCTCCGGCACGGTCGATCATTCAATAATCTATCCCCGGGAAGTAATGAAAAAGGCGCTTGATTTGAACGCATCGTCCATCATAATCGGGCACAACCATCCGAGTGGAATCTGCGCTCCTTCAAACGATGACGTCAGGCTTACTCAGGCGATTGCGGACTGCCTCTCGTTCTTTGACATGAAGGTGATCGACCATCTGATTGTCGGGAAGTTTGACAGGTATTTCAGCTTCGCCGAAAACAACCTCAGCCTGCGCAGCAATGTGCAGAATATGGGACTGAAGGAAAACAAGGAGGCTTATTCAATTAAAAAGGATGACAATTCGCTTCTGAAGAAGATCAACGAAAAGCTTGAGATATTATCGAAGAATCTTGATTCCGAGGAGACGGAAAGGCAGATAAGGGAATACCTGAAGTTTTCGACAAGGTTCTATACATACTCGCTCTGCAACCAGCTTCTGATATACACCGAGGCCATGAGGAGGAATTATCCGGTCGAACAGGTCGCAGGATTCAGGACATGGGCAGGACTCAAGGGAAAAAACGGCGAGAACGTCCATGTGAAGAGGGGCGAAAAGGGATTTACCATCCTTGTCCCGCTGGCCTTGAACGTCTACCAGAGAAAAGAAGACGGTTCCTTCAGACTCGATGAAAAAGGGGACAAAGTCCCTTTGATAGATAATAATGGAAAACCGGTCAAGAAGATGGCGTTCAGCACTGGAACAGTGTTTGATGTCAGGCAGACGAACGCTATCGAGGTCGGAGCGTTCAAGGAAAGGCCGCAGTACAGGGACATGGCCGCCCAGATAGATGAAAAAGTGCTCGCAAGGATTGCGGAAAAGATCCGGATTAAGGGGGTAAATGTCCTTTTCAGTTCCGATCTGAGGCCGGAACTCGGTGGAATGTACGACCACAGGACCGCTGAAATCTGCATCAACAGAAGTCCGTTCCGTACTCCCGCAATGCAGCTTTCATCGTTGTTCCATGAATACGGCCACCACGTCCTCCATGGGAAAAAGCTTCTCAACAATGAAATCCAGTACGTCAGCGAGCACAACCAGCGTGGTTTCATTGAAGGAGAGGCGGAGGCTTTCTCATACGCCTTGTCATCGATGTTCGGGATCGAGAACAAGTCCGAGTTCTATCTTAAGAAGTGGGGGAACTCCGGCAAGGACATCAAGGAGAGGATGGAATTCATCTCCTCCGGAATCCAGTTCGCTGTAAAACATCTCGAACTTGAGCAGATCGTCGAGGATGTCAGGAATGCGCAGGATAAAAGGAATGTCATTGACGCTAGCAGATATATCCGTCCAATGACGGCACAGCAGCAGACGGTCTGCGCAAACGTGATATGAGATGCATATGGACAAGAGGACAATCAGGACAACGGAACTGCCGCCTTCCCTCCATAGGAATTTTGCCAGGACAAGCCTTCTGAACCTGAAGGGCATCCCCGGATATTACAGGGCTAAGAACGACGGCGACCCTATGGCCGCATATGAAGTAGTGAAGAAGGTCATGTGCAATGAGACCGGCAGGGAAAAAATGCTGGAACTGTTCTCATGGCTCAGGAACGATGAACCGGTATGCATTGTCCCCGTGATCGGGGCCGAAAGGAAATGGAGTATCAATGCACTTCCGCTGGCGTATGCCAAAATACTCGCAAGCTATTATGCCGAATTCACAGGCAGATCCATGAAAGTTGTCGATGATATTGTCAAGGTCAGCAGGCCGAACACCGGGCTGGGGCATTCGTTCCGTCTTGGCAACAGGATCATCTATGACGGAAAAATACCGGATAAGAACATGCAATACATCATTGCCGACGACACATACACCTTCGGAAGGACAGTAATGTCGCTCATGGAGCACATAGTCTCGCAGGGAGGCAATGTCGTCCTGATAAGCACGCTCGCTTCGCGCTACACCCACCAGATAAGACCGTCCGATGAGCTTATTGATAAATTCAGAAAGGAGTATAGGATAACCAATGACAAAATCAGGGAAATTACAGGAAATGGGATCGAATACTTCACAGCAGGTGAAATCTGCGGACTCAACCTCAATCCGAACCGAAAGCTCGGACCGGAAGGACTCCGCCGCATCTGCTCTAAGGAAAATATCCAGGGATACCTGTACGAAGCTTGATGCCGCCATGAAGAACAATCCCCTCCCGCCGCTGGAAAGCCTGTCAGGGAAGAAGAAAACTTGACAGGAAAGATCTTGCCATTCGTCTAAAACATGGGTGTTTAGGGCAGATAAATGAGGTCAAATGGCCATAATGACCAAATTTGGTCGCTGACCATTGACCAAATTTGGAAAAGTGCTATTTTATATCCATAAAAGTAAGGGAAATACAATGGACGATACCGTATTCACACCAAACAACCTTCATCATGAAAGCATTGAACTTTTCAGGAAAAAAGATCCTCAGCTGAGGAAGCTCTTGTCCTGCCCTTTCGTCCATAAGAGCGAACTGATAAATGAAATTCCTTCCAATATTCCGGGAATATATACTGTGGGAGGAGGCCGACAGGTTGGGAAGACCACACTTCTGAAACAATGGATGCTTAAGCTCCTGGAGACGGGAAAAGATCCCTTGGACATATGGTATGTTACCGGAGAACTGATCAACGACCATCACCAGCTTATAAGGATAGCCAACAAGTTTTCCGACGATAGGGGGAAATCCCCCCTGCATTACCTGCTTGTTGACGAAGTTACATACATAAAAGACTGGGACAAGGGCATCAAATATCTTGCCGACAGCGGCATCTTTGAGAAGGCGGTTGTCGTACTTACAGGATCTGACTTGAGTTTTATAAAGGAGGCAAGAAAGCGTTTTCCAGGACGACATGGCACCGCGGATTCCCCTGAATTCCTTCTTTACCCTCTATCGTTCAGGGAAACACTTTCTGTGAAGAAGATATTTTCCACCTCAGAGCTAGATGAGCTTGCCCAGTCCCGGGATATAATCACTAAAAAGATGGATATCCTCTTTTCTGAGTTTGATAATTACATGGTTCATGGCGGATATATGACCGCAATAAACGATATTGCCATGAACGGAAGAATTCAGCCGGCTACTTTTTCTACGTATTCAGATTGGATCAGGGGCGATATGCTCAAAAGAGGCAAGAAGGAAAATCTCCTCCATGAAATATTATCTGCGCTGGTAAAACAGTATGGCAGCCAAACCACCTGGCATTCAATTGCCTCTATGACAAGCATAGATCATCATGCGACGGTTTCGGACTATATCGATCTGCTGTGCGACATGGAGGTCATTTTTGTAAATCATGCGATTATCGAACACAAGCTTTGTGCAGCCCCTAAAAAAGCAAGGAAGGTGTTTTTTACGGATCCATTCATCATGCATAGCGCAAAAGTATGGCTTGAATCGGTTAAAAAACCATACGAGGAGTCTGTCCTTCCCTTTGTTGCAAACAGTGAAAAAGCGGGAAATTTGGTTGAAGGAATAGCTGTTTCCCTCTGCAGCAGAAAGTACAAATGCTTTTACATTAAAGCGGAGAAAGAAGTCGATCTTGCCTATATCAAAGACGGAAAGATGCATCCAGTCGAAGTGAAATGGACAGGCCAGTTCAGAACCTCCGAACTCGGACAGATCATGAAATATCCTGGAGGAGTGGTTCTTTCGAAGCAGAAAGCTATCGGGGAGATTGAGGGACATCCTGTCATACCTCTTCCCTTGTGGATACTGAATTTATAAGTCCATCTTTCCAGCGATGTTATTACCCGCAAAGGCTTGCGCTGCAGTCGTACCATGACAGAGAGTTTAAAATGAGTTTGTTTGAAAAATATAAAGCTATGCTTCTGCATGCTCCAGCAACAATGATTTGAAGCAATTATGGCAATCAGGCAAGTCATTCAATATTAATATGTTACCCTGGAGATATTTTCCTGTTGACAGCTCCTGTTAAACACTTCTGCCGTGATTCAGACTATGTTGTTCAATAGAGATTCTTTTCAAGGCCTGTTGCGTCTGGTAAAAATCACTTTATAGAAACTTAAGAAATCTTTATCATCATTAAGTCGGTAAAAATGTTTTTTATGCTTTTGAAAGCAATAAGGAAGTTTCTATTATCTCATAGGAAATTATGATTTGTAATGATTCACAGAATAAGGAGGTTTAAAAGTGGATAATCCAGCCGAGGCGGAAGATGAAAAAAAGAAGGGGCTTCTCATTGATGAACTGGCTCAACTACCCGAAAAGACAATTCTGGATGAGGGTAGGTTTGCCGACATACTGAAAATCACCCCGAGGACTCTGAGGAGAATGGTTCAACGGGCAGAACTGCCACCGCCCATTTCTCTGGGCGGTAGATCAGTCTGGCTATCCGACAGGATCCTGCTCTATCTCAATTCAGCAGCAGAACAGGCGGAAAAGGATGCCAAAGACCAGCTAAAAAGAATTTCGAAATATTCCCCTTGACTTATGCGTATACGTAAAGTATTTGTCCAGTATGAAGAAGAAAATGGGCAGACCAAAGAAGAAGATTTCAGAGCGTCTCTGCAGGCAGATTAATGTCAGGGTGTCGAACAACGAACTGAAAATGATAGATGTTGAGTGCAAAAAAGCAGGTGGTATATCCAGGTCGACAATGCTGATGAAATCATGGCGGGAAAATAAAGGGGTGTAAAATGCCTTACGTCTTTCAGACAACAAACAGGAGAACCGGGAAACACCACCGGAAATGGAGATTCCAATACACGGACTATACGGGGGAAAGAAAAACCGGAACTGGCCTTACATCCAAGACGGAAACCGAGAAACTTGCCGCAAGGATCGAGTCCGAGCACGACGAAATCAGAAAAGGCTACCGTCCCCTTCCAAGCAAGGCTGACAAGCATAAAAGGGAAGAATTCAGGAAATTTGCGGACGAATACATTGCCTGGGGCAAGGCTCAAGGGGGCAGAGGCGGTCGCCCGTGGGGAGATGTCCATGAAAGGAAAAGAATAAGATACCTTTCCTGGTGGGAAAAGGAACTTGACTTGCAGATTCTCGCCGACTTGGAAGGAGCCCTTCCCCGGATAGAATCGAAACTCCGGGAACTTCACCAGTCCCAGAAAAGCGGCAAAACAATCCAGCATTACGCCGAGGCGCTTTTCAGTTTCTGCCAATGGTGTGTAGTCAGGAACTACCTTTCCGACAATCCGGTGAAAAGGCTGAAGAAGTTCGATACGACTCCAAAGAGCATCAGGCGTGCAATTACTTTTGAGGAAATATTGAAACTCCTCTCGGTTGCACCGTCCCATCGGAGGCTGCTTTACGAGACCGCATTCTGCACTGGTCTCAGAGCCAATGAACTGCGTTCTTTGACGATAAGGGATCTTGATGTAGCCAACAGCGAACTTAAACTCAGGGCCGAATGGACTAAGAACCGGAAGGATGGGATTCAGCCGTTGCCTCCGCAACTGGCCATGAAGCTGGAGGAAAATTCAAGGAAAGAGGTTCCACAGCAGATATACAGGCAGTTCTATGCCAAGTGCAACATAACCATGCTTCCTCCTGAAAACGCTCTGCTGTATGTCCCCACCCATCCTTCAAGGGAACTGGACAGGGATTTGAAGGAAGCCGGTATTCCAAAGCACACAGAAGAAGGGAAGATAGATTTCCATGGATGCCGGGTCGCTTATGTGACATTTGTCCTTAATGCTGGAGCATCAGTCAAGGAAGTTCAGAGCCTTGCCAGACACAGCGACCCCGCTCTGACAATGAACATATATGCAAGGACGAACAAGGGCCGACTTGCGGAAATTTCAAGGCGGGTGGGGGACGTAATTCTCTCCCCCCGGAGCATAACAGGAGCACAACGGGAGGGTTCTGAAATCATAATCCCTTGTCGATTAATGAGTTATAAAGTGGAGGCGGGGGGAGTTGAACCCCCGTCCTAGAGAGACATTACGGCGACCTCTACATGCTTGTCTCGCCTTTGCTGTTTATCGTCCTCCAGTATTGCCGGCGAACGGGCTACCTTCAGACTGTTTTCTGAATTTTCTCGATTCCTGCCCCAGAAAAGAAAACCGGAATCCAGCATACTGCTTGCGCCTTCATCCCCCAGTATGCGTCAGGGTGAAGACGTCGTCGCATTTAAGCGGCGAGAGCGAATTCTTCGTTCGCAATTACTATTGTGACCGATGATTAACGAGGCCTACGATCATCCTCGGCATGCCATCGACGCTCAGTCAGACCAGTCGAAACCGGGACGCCCCCATGGCAATGATAAGTTCCAAGCTCCAAAATCCAAATTCCAAAAAAGAACATGGATATAAAGCTGGAAAATGTCAAAGAACACTCTTTTCAGAGCAGGGGAAGTATATCATAAAAGCAGGAGAAATACAATGGTAAAGGCTAAATGTGTAGCGTTGTTGTCAGCTGAGAAGTATATTATACGGAAATGTGGTTTGTGATAAAGCAAAGCGAATCATTTGGAGTGCGTGTAGCGGAGTGAAATGGAGATACCGCTTTTTCCCTGCGAAGCAAGCTTCGCAGAAAACAAGGCTGAATCTGTCGCTTCAGCACTCCAAGGTCAGGCGAAGCGCCTGACTTAATACAGGACAGGAAATATTTTGAAAATGACTGTATACGAAAAAATCGCAAAGCTGTTCAGGGATGTAAGGCCTCCGAAGATCACCGGGCTGGAGATCCTCAAATACATCGGCCCCGGACTGCTGGTCACCGTAGGATTCATCGATCCCGGGAACTGGGCTTCAAACATAGCTGCCGGCTCCCAGTTCGGATACAAGCTCCTCTGGATGGTGACGCTATCAACGATCATGCTGATATTCCTTCAGCACAATGCGGCACATCTCGGGATATGCACAGGGCTCTGCCTTTCTGAGTCCGCAACAAAGCATTTGAAGCCCTCTGTTTCACGTACCATATTGATTACTGCGATATTCGCAGCGGTATCAACTGCGCTTGCAGAGATCCTTGGTGCGGCAATAGCCCTAAAGATGCTGTTCCATATTCCGCTCAATCTTGGGACGCTTCTCAGTGTTGCGTTCGTATCGTGGATGGTGTTCACTAACGCATATAGGAAGATCGAGAAGATCATCATAGGTTTCGTTTCGCTGATAGGAATTGCCTTCATCTTCGAAATCATCCTTGTGAAAGTTGACTGGCCTGCCGCGGCATCAGGCTGGGTAGTGCCGGCATTTCCACTCGGAAGCATGGCGATAATCATGAGCGTGCTCGGGGCGGTGGTCATGCCGCACAACATCTTCCTGCATTCCGAGATAATCCAGAGCCGTCAATGGCAGAACGAGAAAGACGAGTTCATCGAGGGTAAACTTAAATATGAATTTCTGGACACACTTTTCTCCATGGGCGTCGGCTGGGCGATCAACAGCGCGATGATAATCGTTGCGGCGGCGGTATTTTTCACGAACTCTTTCCAGGTAACCGAGCTTGAGCAGGCGACTAAGACCCTTGAACCTCTTCTCGGGGTTGCGGCTTCGACAGTATTTGCAATTGCATTACTTCTTGCAGGAATAGCTTCTTCGATTACAGCTGGAATTGCCGGTGGATCGATATTCGCAGGAATACTCGGGGAACCCTACGATATTTCAGACAAGCATTCTAAGATCAGTGCCGGGATAACTCTTTTCGGTGGAGCCTTGGCGATTTTCTTCATATCAAATCCGTTCAAGGGGCTGATAATCTCCCAGATACTCCTTAGCATACAGCTGCCGATCACGATCTTCACGCTGATCTACCTGACATCTTCGGAGAAAGTCATGGGAAGGCACAGGAATGACAGGCTGGGGAAGACGATACTGTGGATTATTGCCGCTGTGGTTACTATCCTGAACGTGATGCTGCTTATTGATCTGCTGAAATAATTCATGCATGGAAGAACATGCCTTTATGTTTTCAGCTGAGCATCCTTGAAGATGCTTTTGAAGACGTCGAGAATCTCGCGGTTATCGACTGCGGAGAGGATGTTCATGCGGTTCTCCTCATTGCGGAGCCCCTTGACGATGTTCCTCAGGATCTGGACCTGTGAGTCCTCGTTGGTCAGAGGTGTCAGGATCAGGAATATCAGTTTGGCGGGCTTGCCGTCGGGAGAATTCCATTCGATGCCGGCTTCCGATCTTCCGAATACGATCACCGGCTCCTTTATGCTGGTGAGTCTGGCGTGGGGGATGGCGATACCCTCCTCAAGGCCGGTGCTCATCTCGTCCTCTCTTTTCTTGACGACGGTATAAAGGTCCTTCTCGTTCATTTGGATCGCAGTAGCGCCATTTGCGCACAAAGCCAGCAGGGCTGAATCCTTGTCGGACATCTGGAGCGATGAAAGGATGTTGTCCCTGGAGAAGAATTCCAGGAAGCTGACATGCTTCCTTATCTTCAGGGCCCATGCAATAAGGGGGCCTAGGGCGATGGAAGAGGCAATAGTGCCGAAGATGATGGATACGAACACTGTTTCGCTGATAAGCCTGGCATTGAATGCGAGCATGCTTACGACTATCTGCATTTCACCACCAGCCACGTGTGAAAGGGATATGAGCAGGATGTTGGAACGGGGTTGCTTTGTAAAAAGGACACCAAGCCATGCCCCAGCGAAGCGTCCGAGCACGCCAATGACGAAGACGAAGGCGGCGATCATCCAGTTGAAATTCTTGAGCACGTCAATGTTGAGGCCGATCGTGGCGAAGAAGAGCGGGACGAAGATAGAGAATACCATCTGTGAGATGACCTGGCGTGTTTTTTCGGAAAGGGAGCGCGCCTCACCGGCCATTATTCCCGCGATAAAGAATCCAAACAGGGCGTTTATGCCGATCATTGAGGTAAGCGTGCCGCAGACAAGTCCGAGAAGGACAATGAACGTTAAGGATGAACTTGGTTCGGGAAGTTTGGCCTTCTGAATGCTTGAGATCACCTTGTCAGTGAATATCCTGCCATAGGAAAGGCATACGAAGGTAAAACCTGTGGTTGCGAGTATGATCACTGCGGCTTGAGTGAAATTGATCTGCGCCTTCAGGAAAAAACCGAGAATCAGCGTGAACGCCACCCATCCAAGGATGTCATTGACAGTCAAAGCCGACATAATGAGGAATCCAAGGTCGGTCTTGTATAGGTTGAAATTCCTTAAAACCCTCGCAGTAACGGGAAGGGCGCTGACGGTCATGACTGCGGAGACAAAAAGTGCGAACATGATCTTCTTGTCGGGATCCCCGATATATTGGTCGGGTATGTAGAGACATGGCACGAATGAGATGACCATGGGTACGGCCAGGCCGGTGATGGCAATTATGAGAGCGTCGCTTCTCTGGCGCCAGGCGCTCGAGAAGTCGAGTTCAAGTCCGGTATCTAACAAGAAGAAGAGTATGCCGATCCAGGCCACCGTCTCCAGCATGCATTTCTGTATGTCGTTGTTCGGGAAAAGGAGTCCATGTAATTCGGGGAAATACCTTCCCAGGATGCTGGGGCCGAGAATTACGCCGACAAGTATTTCCGCGACGATTGCGGGCTGTCCCCTGCGCCGGAGCATCTCGCCAAACAGTTTTGACAGGCCAAGAAGAATGAATATCTCAATCAGGAATAATATTATGTTTCTTTCATTAAGACCTGTCATGTCGGCACCCCTGTTCCTCAATTTACTATAACTCATTATGAGACAGGAACAATCGGAGAAATAGCAAAGTTCCCGGAAAACTTGCCAAAGGGTGGATTTGCATATAATTTAAAGGTGTCAACGGCGTATTATTTGTAGAAGGAGTCAAAGGAAAGGATTCGCGCATGAAAAGGAGGAGGAACCAGCAAGGGCAGGCGATCGCGGAGCTGACTGCTTCGCTCGTGCTCCTGCTTGCCATGTTCTGCGGATTCGTCCTGATCGCCCAGCTTGCCACATCTAACATTGAGAACATAATTGACGCCAGGGGCGATGCCGATGAGAACGGATATCTGGGAACGGCGAACGACAACGGGGATCCCATCATGTATTGGTCCGAAGGGGCCGACGGCTATCTCTACACCGCTGATGACAAGGCCCTTATCGGGACGTCAGACAATCCATCTCTTTTCAAGGGTGAACTCAAGAACGATGACTATGATCTTGCTGCGGCCCCAAGCTACGTCGAGGACAATTTTGTTCCTACGATGGGGCCTTTGTATATATTTTTAGAAGCAGCAGACCTGACCTCAGGAAGCGAAAGCTCATCGGTCACGCTGGATGATCTCTCAAGGCTTCTCTACGTTGACTCACCAAGTATAACGCTTGAGGACAATGTCTACATGCCGTTCATGTCGGATTTTTAATTTTCAGCTTGGGCTGGAAAAATAAAAACTCCTGCCTTAAATTGAGTGATATGAAACCTGAAATAAAGATAAAGTCACTCAAAAAAGCCCTTGCCTGGAGGAACAGCTTGCGCAGAAAAGGCAAAAGGCTTGTAGTCACCAACGGGTGTTTCGACCTTCTGCACCGTGGCCACGCCGAATACCTTTCTAGGGCCAGGAACCTTGGCGATGCACTGCTGGTCCTTGTCAATTCGGATGCATCAGTGAGGAGGAACAAGGGAAAGAACAGGCCGATAGTGAATGAGAAGGACCGATCGTTCCTTCTTGCAAGTCTTTCCTGCGTGGATGCGGCAGTGATCTTTGGAAGCAAGGACTGCGTCGAACTCTTCAGGAAGATCAAACCAGACATCTACGTAAAGGGCGGGGACTACGACATTGACAGCATAGTTCAGCCTGAACGGAGAGTTCTCGAGGCTGTAGGCTCTAAAATAAGGTTCATAAAGTTCGTACCAGGCCTTTCCACAACCGAGATCCTCAAAAAAATCTCCAAAGGCTGATTCCAGCAAGCCAATCCTGTTTGCTTTAAAATATTTGACACTTATCTTATATTAACTCCCTTGTGAGATTTATTTTAAATGAAGTTTTCGTCTGAAGAAACCTTCATTTTCCTGTGAATTGCATGACTGAATAAGCCATGGCGGCATTTTTTCGGAAGGGGAGATGCTTGATTTCTCTGTAGGGGCAGGGGTGTGATCTTGAATAAGACAATCTCAATACTTTTAGGTTCTGCCATGCTGTTTTCCATTTCATTATGGGGACAGCAACCGGCCGGGAACAGCAAGGCTGTCACCTCGGCCCAGATTTCCGTGCAGATAACCAAGAAGAACTGGGACAAGATCCGCGAATATGGCACAGCGGCGGTTGATCCTTTGATTGTTGCATTGAAGGACAGTGACAGTGCCGGAAGCCGTGCGGAGATCGCAGAGACACTGGGAACCCTTGGGGACAAACGCGCAGTCGAACCGTTGAAGGAATGCCTGCTGGACAGGAATCCGCAGGCCAGGATGCAGGCTGCGAAGGCTCTTGGGAAATTGAAGGACAAGCTTGCCACCAATTCCCTGATCGGATGCCTGAATGACAATTCCAAGGAAGTAAGGCTTGCCGTAGTCGAAGCTTTGAAAAGCCTTGCGGATGAAAAGGCATTTCCATATCTTGTAAAATCGCTTAAGGACAGCGATGCCGTCGTCCGGACTGAAACAATAAAGGCCATGCTGATAACCGGTGGGGAAAAGGCGGGTGAACCTTTCCTGGAGCATTTAAAGGATCCAAGCGGTGAATCGAAGGTCGAAATAATAAAGGCGCTGGGAGTGCTTGGAGACAAAAGCGCGGTAGATCCACTGATCTCTCTTCTGAAGGGCAAGGACAAGGTTCTGAAGATGTGGTCCGTCATTTCCCTGGGCAAGATCGGGGATGCCAGGGCCGTGGAACCCTTGAAGGAATGCCTGAACGAGAATGATCCTGTCATGAAGGAGAGGGTCATCGAGACCTTGAAAAAACTAAATGTGGAAATCAAGCCTGTTGAAGCGTCGAAGACTGCTGCAGTGACCAAGCCTGTTACGACAGCTCAGGCCGGTGGCAAAAAGCCGGAAACCAAGGATGTTCCTGTAATGAATGCCGTGGAGGCGACAGCGGAGAAACAGGGATCAGAACCGTCAGTAAAATCCATGGGGCCAACGGAAAAGAAGAAGGGAGCGGTCCATTGGTGGATAGTCGGGATCGTTGGAATGTTCCTTGTAATACTTATTGTGCTGGGGACGTCAGGGGTGCTTGTGAGGAAAACACCAGAGGATCTCAGGAAGGAACTTGACAAGCTGGCCATGCAGGCAAAGGAAGCATGTGCGGTGAAATCCGGGGATCCAATGATTAATCACGGGCTCAGTCTGCTGGAGGCGCAGTCAGTAGCATACATGCTCTTCCCGACATTTGAAGGGACTGTCGACGAGAAAAGGAAATGCCTGGAGACCATGAAGGAGACCAATGCGAAGATTTCCAGGATACTCGGTTCATTCCACAAGGGGGTACGCCTTCTGTTGAAGATGAATCATCTTGTCGAAAAGAATTTTGATGCACTTAGCTCGTCCTCGAGAAGGCCGGTCAGTTCCTTTGCCGACGATGTCAAGGGAAAACCTGAGGACTCGACCGAGCTTTCGCAGTTCCCCGGGGTGGTTTTCAGGAAGAGAATGGATAACGACAATGGCACATATGAGATTTATTCTGCTGACAGGAAGGAGGATGCATTTGAATTCCTGAGGAAGACGCCGGTAATGGAGGAAAGGAAATATCTGATAGTCGAAACACCGCTGGGAGGATTCGGAAAGGATTTTATCGCCATCTTCAACGAAGTCAACGGGGCAGTGATCGAATACGGGGTCCGTGAGCCTTTGCCAAGTCCTATTAGATCAAGGACGCACTGTGTAAAATGCGGGTATCCGGTGATGCCGGCAGGACCGGCGCTTGATGCGGCGATGGAGAAATTCATGTTTGAGCAGCTCAAGAGCCAGGATGGAGAAAGCCTTCTTCTCGATCAGCTTAAGAAACAGGGAATCGGGCTTTTCTGTAATAAATGTAATACTGCCTGCTGTCCATTCTGCCTAAAACCAGAGAGCCCATCCATATGTGAACTGTGTTTGAGCGACATGGCCATATACAGGAGACAATGAGCATAACTTGGAGTTTTTCAAAGGGAGTCAAATGTCGGCAAGTGTGACATTGAAAGTGGTTGAAGGTCCATTGCTCGGAAGGGAATACTCCTATGAAAGAAGGGGAACCCTGGTTGTAGGGAGCGGAGTTGACTGCACCATCAAGCTCCCAATGCCATCTCCGAAATACCTTTGCATCATAAGGGTCGCACCTCCAGACATGCTAGTCGAATGTTCTCATGACTTGAGCCTGGTCTCCATCAACGGGCAGAATGTCAAAAGGCTCAAGGACAGGATTCCCCATGGACACGAGGAGGAAGGGGAAAAGAATGTTTATACGCTGCATGACGGGGATGAGTTGAAACTTTCCAATACGGTGTTTAAGATCGAGAGCAAGGAACCTAAGCCTGACGATGAATTGCTGCTGAAGGTGATAAAAGTGCAGCAGAAAAGGGTAGAAGAGGAGGAGGCTGCTGGAATAAAGGGCTATGAGATCGTGAGGACGCTCGGTAAGGGTGGAAGAGGTAATATTTTTCTTGCAAAAAGGGAAGGGGGAGATCTGGTTGCCCTCAAGATATTGAGTTCTGCAATTGCATCGAATTCAAGGCATCTCGATGATTTCAAGCGCGAAATCCGCCTGACAAAATCTTTGAAACACAAGAATATCCTCTGTCTACACGAAGGAGGCTGTTCGAACGGTAAATATTTCCTTGCGCATGAATACTGTCCAGGCGGGACTGTCGACCAGCTTATGAGCTCCAAAGGGGAGGTGCTGGGAGTTGATGAGGCAATTGGGATAATGCTCCAGGTGCTTGACGGGCTCGATTACATACATAACGTAGAACTTGCAATGACAATGGTACTTCCCGATGGTTCAAGGCGATATAGAAAAGGCCTTCTTCACAGGGACATCTGCCCGCACAATATTTTTCTTTCGGGACAGGAGCCTTCATACGTCGCGGTGCTTGGAGGATTCGACATAGCAGTACCTCTTGAAATTTCGAAAGACGAGGTGTTCGGGGATATTGCCGGAAGTGTCTGCTACATGACCAGGAACATCTTTGTGCATTATGACAAGCCGCGCAAGGAGTTCGACATTTGGGCTGCTGCAGCGACGCTTTACAACATGCTTACCGGGAAATTCCCAAGGGATTTTCCTGAAAAGTGCCATGATCTATGGCAGATGGTACTACGCAATCCTCCTGTTCCGATCAGGGAGAGGAATCCTGAGATCCCGGAAAAGCTCGCTTCTCTGATAGACGAGGCGCTTATAGAGGATCCGGAGATAAGGTACAAGAGCGTCGCCGATTTCAAAAAGGAGTTGGAAAAAGTCTTATAAACAGAAAGGATAGAGGAAATATGACCGTTAGTAAGAAAGATTCTTCAAAGGAAACAGACCACTACGGGCTTGGCGGAAAGTCCGCCAATGCCCATATCAGCAACATCAATTCAAGCTTTTTATTCAAGTGTAACGGCTGTGGAAAGGACATAAGCTCGAAGAGGAATCTTGGCAAAAGGGAATTTGCATGTCCCTTCTGCAGCCAGGTCCAGGCTGTGCCTGAACTCCGGAAGCCGATCATCTCCTGGGAGTGCAGCTGCAAGCACAGGATACTTGTAGACGAGGATCGTTCCGGAAAGTCTTACATTTGTCCTTTCTGCAAGGTTGAAGGGACTGTGCCTTCGATGAATCCAGAACCAGCCAAACCTGTTCCAGCTCCGGAACCGGCATGCGTAGTTCCAAAGAATCTTTCATACGATTATGAGTATAACTGCATTAAGTGCGGCAAAAGACTTGTTTCCGAAAGAAAGCTTGCCGGAAGTGATGTGGAATGCCCTGGATGCAGGCAGTCACAGAAGATACCATCGAACGCAAGGCAGATAATTACCTGGAACTGCGTATGCGGCAAGTTGAACATGGTCGGTGAAGAACAGAAGGGCAAATCTTATTCTTGTCCATTCTGTGGGAACAAGGCAATGGTACCTTCCTGAACATGTAATCCATGTGCATCGAAGAAGTACAAAGGGAAAGATTCCATCCATACATTCTTATTTAACTTCTTCGTATTTCTTGATTTTTGCCTTGATGGTCTCGATGTTTGTGTCAGGATTCCAGGTTTCCTCGGCTATCTTCCAGTATTTTAGGGCGGAGTTCTTGTCGCCAAGCGCGTTGTAGATGTCTCCGGCATGATCGGAGATAACACCATCTGGGGAGCCATCCTGCACCTTAAGTGATTTTTCGATGTATTTTTTCGCGGACTGCAGATCTCCCTTCCTGTAGAAAACCCAGGCCAGGCTGTCGAGAAATGCCGGATTTCCCCCCTCAGCTCCCACGGCGATCCTTATGAGCTTTTCAGCATAGTCGAGATCCTTGTTCTTGTCGGCAAGAATGTATCCGAGGAAATTGGCGGTTTCAGGATCTTCCGGATTCCTTTCGATCTCCTTCTTAAGGATCTCTACGGTCTTGTCGAACATACCGGCCTTGTCGCAGAAGGCGGCCAGGGTGAGATAGAAGTCGTTCGTAAGATAGTCGTCGCGTTTCTGTTCGGTCGCGATCTTTTCAGCGTCTTCCAGAGCTTTTACGGCCTTCTTGTATTCGGCCTGGTTCCTGTAGCAGAGCGCGGACAGATATTTCGCTTCCGGCATGTTTGAAATCTTTCCCAGTTTCTGAAGGGCCTTGTCGTATTTTCTTAGCTCATAATAGCAGATTCCTAGCTGGTATAGGGCGAGGGGATTGTAGTCGGGCTTCAGGAGGAGGAGCCATTCCAGGGATTTTGAGGCATCGGTGAAATTCTTCATCATCAGCTGGGAGTGGCCAAGCTCATAATAGTAGTAAGGTTCGGAATTGTTCCTCTGCGACAGCATCTTCCATATTCTGCAGGCGGTACCCTGCTGACCCCAGTCGCTGTAGACTGCGCCCAGGATCCTGTAGAGATATTCGTTGTCAGGAAGAGACAGGAGTGTGTTAAGCACGATCCTCTCGGAATTCTCATAGAGCTTGTATCTCTTGTTGATATCGAGGATGGGCAGGAGTTCCAGGATTGATGGCGGACGGGTCTTCTTTTCAGGAGGATTTATCATTGAGTACCAGATATTCTCGCAGATCTCGAGGTTATTGTCCATCTTCTTCCTGAACCTGCGCTTGGTCCAGCCTGAGAAGAAACCGTCCTCGCCCTGGTCGGCCCTCAAGGAGAAGAAAACGGCAGCCGCACGCCTCGCCTTGAAGTCCTCTGAAAATTCACTGTAGTCCATTATCTTGTCGAAAAGGGATTCTCCTTCGGAGAACATCTTCTGCTTGCCATATGTCTCAGCAAGGCAGATGACGAGGCTCATTGCACTTTTCAGCTTGGCCTTGTCGGTTATTGGGAACTCGAGAGTATTGAAAGTCTTTTCAAGGAAGCCTATCGCCTCGCTGTCCTTCTTGAGGCAGATCAGCGCCGAAGCCAGGGAAAGGTTAAGCTCTATTGAGCCCGGATTGTCATTGGCGATCGGGCGGAAGTTGTCGATGCATTCCTGATAAGACTGGTCCTTGAACCATTCGCTCACAAGTATGGCGATCGGGAAACGGGCATTTGGATTTTTCTGTACTGACTGTATGAAGTATTTCTTTGCGGTTGGGGTAAGTCGTTCCTGCTCGAGCAATGTAAGATAGCCGACCGCAAAATCAGTCAGTGATCTGGCGATCTCATCTGAATCGGGAGGCAGGGATGATTTTGAGACGACAATTTCGGAATCGACCAGTGTGTCCGACCATATGTTGATATCGGCAGGGCACATGGAACCTGCAAATAGAAAAAAAAAGACTGGAACAAGTTTTCTCATTGGAAAACACATACCTCTCCGGACGGGATCCGGATTTCATGCAGGAAAAATGATTATGAAAGCCTGTCCGCGCTCTTATGATTTCTTGTGGCGGTTCGCGCGGAGCAGTTTTCTGCGTTTATGCTTCGCGATCTTCTTTCTGCGTTTTTTTCTCAGATTGCCCATTGATGTTCTTTTCCTTTTGTTAAAAAAGACATATTGTAGTAATATTGAATCAAGATGAAGACTATGCAAGCGGTATTTTGAAAAATGGACCCCCAAAACAAAAATAGACCTTTTATTAATGCGCCAGTTCTGATCCTATGTGCCGTCATCATCGCAGTTGCCGGAGTATCATACATCAGTCAAAACAGGGATAGGCTGTTTCCGCAGAAGCCGCAGGAAGTTTTGAAGGATGACGTCACCCGCTGGATTGAGGCCGTGGAAAAGGGAGAGGTTAAAAAGGCCGAGACGTATGCCACCAGGATCTGTGGCGGCTGTGAAATGAAGGATATTCCTGACATAGACTATCTCCGCCTCGCCGAGGAGATGAAGTTCAGCACCCTGCTATACAACCAGCCATTCGTGAAATACGACTTCGCCAGATGGAAGGACGCCTGTGCCGTTAGAAACTTAATCAATGATAAAAAGAACGGGAAGGGGCTCCAGGACAATATCAGGGCTGTCATGGACAAGATCGAATGTCGGCCTACACAAGAAGGAAAACCGCAGGCCCTTACGATCCTGGAGATTCTTGGGAGAGGTTATGGCAACACGCATGAGATCTCCCGGGTGCTTTGCGAAGTTGCCTATCAGTCAGGTTATGACGTGACGACGGTCTCCATATATGACGAATCGAAGAATTTGATCCACGTCGTCTGCGAGATCCGCAGAGGGGATCAGTCGTTCGTGATAGATTCGCGGTTCAAGAAAATATGGGAGGGCATGACTTTTGCGAAACTCGCAGGGGATCCGAAGCTGACCGCCGGAATCTGGCCCGAGAAAATCGAGAAGTCCACAAAGTTCCATGTCTACTGCCTACCCGCTGAATTCCAGGACTACAAGGTCTACAACCAGAAACTTTATGGGAATGCCTCTGCAAGAGTTGCTGATATTCCCCGTTTTGGCGAAGATCCTCGGAAGAGGATAGAAAAGTATCTGCAGTATTTTGATCCGAAGGAAAAACCGCTGATCACCTATTGGAGATATCCGTTCATCGCATTGATGTCACAACCTGATTTCCCCGCAAGCTGGCGGCTGGACTTCGAAAAACTGCTCGAAGAAAAATAAAATTCCATAGAAATTTCACCTAAGAGGATTACTTTAGCGGAATATAAATTTAACAATCCCTCATGCAGGGATAATTACAGGATATATAAATGAACAGGATCAGAAGCAATTCCTACAAGGAAGCCGGTGTCGATATCGATCTCGCGGGTGAACTCCTCGACAAGATGAAGAAGAAATTCCAGAAGGCCCGCCGCCCGGAGATGCTTGCGCCAATAGGAGGATTCGGAGGACTATTCAAGCTCAACCTCAAGAAATACAAGAGCCCCATCCTTGTCTCCAGCATTGATGGAGTCGGGACGAAGCTCATGGTAGCGATGATGATGGATCAGTTCTATTCGGTCGGTTATGACATCGTCAACCACTGCATTAACGACATAGCAGTCCAGGGAGCAGAACCAATTTATTTCCTCGACTATATAGGAATTGGAAAACTCAAAGGGCCGCTTTATACTGAAGTGCTCTCTGGAATTTCCGACGCCTGCAGCGAGGCCGGCTGCGCCCTTCTTGGCGGAGAAACGGCAGAAATGCCCGGAATGTATGGCGATGACTTCGATCTCGTCGGTGTCATAACCGGTGTTGTCGAGGAGAAAAAACTCATCACTGGGCAGAAGATCAAGCCCGGACATGTTGCGATAGGTATTGGTTCGAACGGACTTCATACAAATGGCTACAGCCTTGCAAGGCGCGTTCTCTTCCAGCAGTGCGGATACACTATCGATACCGAACTCAAGGAACTGGACGGCACCATCGGCGAAGCTCTCCTCAAGCCTCATATCTCATACTGGCCGGCGATCAAGAAGGCCATAGACAAGAAACTGTCCTTGGACGGAATCGCCCATATTACCGGTGGAGGCCTCTATGACAATGTTCCAAGGGTACTACCTGACAATGTCAATGTTGTCTTCCAAAGCAATGTTCTGCCAATCCCTCCAATCTTTACCCTGATGGTAGAGGAGGGGAACATCTCCCTTGAGGAAGCATACAGGGTCTTCAACATGGGTATCGGCATGGTTTGGTTTGTTCCGGAAAAATCCGCTAAAGAAGCAATTAAAATCTGCAAGGGTACCGGTTTTACCGCTGACGTCATCGGAAAGGTCGTCAAAGGCTCCTGCAAGGTCATTGTCGAATAAAGTTTTTCCTCCGGAAGATTTTTCAATGTAACACAGGCGTCCTGCCCGTGCCTCAAGCATTTATTCGTAGTAGTCCCCCTTAGAAGGATTTGTGCATTGTCCCTGTATTTTTATCATATGAATAGCATTCGACCTCCATGGGAGGTCTACTTTAAATAAGAACTCACCTTGAAAAGGATACCCCAGATTGCCAGTATTTTATGTCAAAACGGTTCAATATCTTGATTATTAAGGAGATAAAGATTAAGCAGAGGAGCTGACACCCCCTTGACAATGCCTTGGAACCCCCTTAGATTAGAAATTTGAACCAATAGTATTTAAGGGGGCTGACTTGAAATATACATCTTTTAAACCAATCGACATGTCTCCCGCAAAGCCGGGAATGGCATTGCTGCATATAATACCTGTCCCATATGAGAAGAGCGTATGCTACGGCAAAGGAACATCCATGGGGCCGTCTGCGGTCCTGGAGGCATCCCAGCAGCTTGAAGTTTTTGACGGGAAATCCGATCCATCCGAGCTTGGGATCCACACCCATCCGCCGATTAACTGTTCCGGTTCACATGAAATCGCGCTCAATAGGATTGAAAAATCTGTCACCGGGGTTCTGAAGCTTGGAAAAGTTCCAGTGATGATCGGGGGCGAACATACGATTTCGTTTGGTGCGGTCAAGGCTGTTTCGGCGAAGTTTGCAGATTTCGGGGTCGTACAGTTCGACGCACATGGTGATCTCAGGGACAGTTACCAGAAGAGCAGTTACAGCCATGCCTGTGTCCTGCGCAGGATACACGAACTTGGAATCCCGGTCTTCCAGATAGGTGTGAGATCCATCTGCTCGGAAGAACACGAATATAGGAAGAAAAAGAAGATTCCTTTTCTAGATGCTGAACAGATCTGCACCAAAGGAATTCCAAGGAATATATTGCCATCCGGTTTTCCGAAGAAAATATATCTTACAGTTGACATTGATGCGATGGATCCGTCGGTAATTCCTTCGACCGGGACCCCGGTCCCTGGCGGACTCGGTTGGTACCAGATGATGGAGTTGCTGGAAAAAATACTCAAGGGCCGCAAGCTTGTTGGAATGGATCTTGTTGAGTTTTCTCCGGTGAAGACATTCCATTATCCCGATTTCACTGCTGCAAATCTGCTCTACAACATCTTCGGGATTGCGCAGAGGAATAAAAGTTTTAAGTGTTAAGTTTTAGGTTTTAAGTATCTGAGGGGAATTCATTAAATCTTCAACTTAAAACTTAATACCTGAAACTTAAAACTGAGTTCCAGTTTCTAATTCTCCGATTCGCCCGTTCTCCGATACGCCGGTTCGATATTATTTCTTCTCCCACGGCAGCTGCCATTTTCCTTCTTCGAAAAGGCCGTTGAGCGCGACACAGATGCCGGAATATTCACCGATATGTCCGCCCAGTGCGGTCACACGGATATCCATGGCATTTATCATTTCCTTCCAGCAGAACTGAGGAAGAAGTTTCTTGATTGGTCCTGTCAGGAGATCCCCGGAATGCAGGGCGATTGTTCCGAGAACTATCATTTCCGGATTGAAAGTATTGCCGAAAATTCCAATTGCCTGTGCGTTCCTCATGCAGATCTCCTCCCAGAGGGCAAGGGCATAGGGATTCTGCTGGGTGACAGCTTCTCTGAGTATGGGATACGCAAGATTCTCAACTTTTCCTTCTGCCAGCTTCATGATCGGGTGATCTGGATTACCGCCCAATTCGCGTTTCATCCTCTCGGAGATGGCTCTGCCTCCGCAGAACGCCTCATAGCATCCTTTGAGACCGCAGTTGCATTGTGGCCCATTCGGATCGAGGACTATGTGCCCCATCTCGCCGGCTGTAAAGCTTGCCCCCTGGACAAGATGGCCGTTGGTGATTATCCCACCTCCGATTCCGGTACTCATAGTCAGATAAATAAGGTTCTTGCATCCTTTTCCGGCACCGAAGAACCATTCGGCAAGAACTCCGGCATTGGCATCGTTGTCGAAATATGCTTTTACCCCCATCTTTTCCGCTAAATAGTCGCGGACAGGAACATTGACCCATTTTTTCATGTTGCACGGGGAGATAGTACCTTTTGGAATGTCCATGGGGCCTGGTGCGCCTATGCCGATCGCCGTGAGATCTGAATTCTTGAATCCGTTATCCTTCAGGAGTGCGTGTCCGTCGGCGACCATCTCTCCGAGGACGTCTTCGGGCGAACGGTGTTCGCTCTTGATCCTCTTTGAACCGATGATTTTGCCGTCGCCGGTACCGAGTGCTGCGGCGATCTTGGTCCCACCTATGTCAAAGCCGAGTATTAGCTGCTCATTTTTCTTCATCTTGATTCTCCATGAAAAACTGATATTATAAGAAATTTAAAGGAATGAACTATAACTGTTTTTCGGGTCTTATCAAATTTAGGGTACATCTTTACTTAGGAGAAAGCATCTATGCAGGGTGATGTAATTACAATTACCATGAACTCGGGATCGGGCATCTATTATGCCTATCAGCACTGCGATATCGTGGGAAAAGCCGTGGTCTGGCTTCTGTTCGTAGGTTCAATCATAACCTGGACGATCATGATAGAGAAAGGGATCGCCCTCTACCGCGCCAAGAAGGCAACGATGCTTTTCATTTATCTTTTCAGGGACAAGAAATGTCCTCTCGCTCTATGGAAAAAGGCCGAACAGATGAAATGCCCGGTGACAAAAGTCTATCTGAAAGGAGCAGAGGAACTTCTCAATTTCTATGAGCTACCTCCGGAGTTCGCAGAACATTACGGAAGCGCAAGGCATCCTATCCAGAAACTTACGACCGCCCAGATAGAGACCCTCAGAAGTACCTTGGACAGAACGGTCGCAGACCAGATCCTTCTCATGGAGGACAAGCTTGGTGTCCTGGCCACTGCTGTCAGTGCAAGTCCGTTCTTCGGATTATTCGGTACGGTCTGGGGCATTACAATGGCATTCGCGGCACTTGCCGTTCAGGGTAGGGCTGACATGCAGGCTTTGGCACCAGGAGTTAGTGGTGCGCTTATCACCACTATCGTGGGATTGCTCGTAGCAATACCGTCACTTATAGGTTACAATCTGATCACAGTCACTATACGCAGGATAACGGTAAGCATGGATAACTTCGTCGAGGAGTTCATGGCGAAGATAAAGCTTGAACAGTATGAGAAGGGTTCAGAATAATGCCAAGCCGAGGAAAAAGATCGCAGCTCGAGATGGTCAACCAGATCAACATGACCCCCATGGTCGACCTGGTCCTTGTCCTGCTGATTATTTTCATGATCACGGCACCATTGCTTGAATACAGCATAGACGTGTCTCCGCCGAAAATGAATGCTGACAAAATACCCGAGGACAACACGAAGGTAGTAAGCCTGACCAAGAAAGGGCAGATCGTCTTCAACAAGGAGACTGTCAGCGCAAAAGCCCTGGCGGAAAAGCTCGAGATACAAAAAAGGCTAAATCCCAAGCTTACAGTCCTAATAAGGGCCGACGGAACTCGTCAGTATAATGAAGTCATTGAGGTAATGAGAGCGGTCAGGAACGCCGGAATCATGACCGTCTCGCTTGTGACGGAATCGGAAAAATAGCAGCAGTTCTTTGTTATTTGAAATTTTCAGCTGACGACCGACGACCCTCCTCCGCCAATGCTTTGGAGGGCAGGCCAGAGACTATTACAATGACTGAAGAAATCTACAATTTAAGTGAGATCTACCGTGAGGAGGATACCCTTACTGACAGGGCGAGGGTGAAGAAGGTCTTCTTCGGGGTGTCCCTTTGCCATGTCCTTTTCATAGCTGGTCCATTCTTTTTTTTCGCCATCTGGGAGAAATTCTACGATAAGAAGCCGTTGCCGATGCAGGTCAGCCTCCTGAACTTCAATCCTGATGGCAACAAGAATGAACCTCCAGGTAATCCCGAGACTCCGAAGAATGAAAATAAGAACAACAAGAAAGAAGAACCTCAGCCAGAGGAGGCCGTAGAGGAAGCTCCGGTCGAAACTCCGAAAAAACCGATTGTTGAACCTCCTGTGAAAACTGAAAAGGTCAAAGTTCCTGTTGAGAAGCCAGTCGTCAAACCACCTGAGATAAAGGAACCTGTAAAAAAGTGGGAACCGAAGAAAGCTACGGAAATTGTAAAGTCTGAGAAGGTTGTCAAAGGAAAACCACCGACTCCAAAGATCAATGCAAATGATCTTGCAAGCAGGCTCAAGAAGATACAGAACCAATGCAAGATAACAAATACAACCGGTGGCGGCGGAGGACCGGGGCTTCCAGGCGGAATCGGTACTCCAGGAGGAGCTGGAACGATGCCAGCCAGCTATTACGACGCGGTTTCTGTCTATCTCTACGACCTTTGGGATCAGCCCGGCAAGGCAGAGCTGAAGGGATTGAAGCCGACGGTTACTGTGCATATTTCAATTGATGCTTCAGGTAATGTGAGATCAGCCCAGATCACGAAGAAAAGTGGAAATCAGGCTATGGATACTTCAGTGGAAGAGATGGTCTCCAAGCTTAAGACCCTCCCTAAACCACCGCAAGGAGCCATGGAGATGGATGTATCGATGGAGATTGAGGATTAGTTTTCCCAGCGGGAGTAGATAGACATCGGCAGGAGTCTTCCGGAATTCTTCTCTTTTAAAACGAGTTCCCCGCAACAAACCTTACCACCCTTTGACTTCATCGTATCCTTCATGATGTTGCCCAGCATTATTGATGAAGCCTCCAGATTATACATGGTAAGGATGATGAAAAGTGGCCTGTCGGTCAATGTCTGCCTGCAGAGGTCCATGAACTCGGCGATCTTTTCCTCCGCCTTCCATACCTCTCCATCCGGTCCGCGTCCGAACGATGGCGGATCCATGACTATTGCGTCGTATCTGCTGTTCCTGCGGATCTCGCGTCTTACGAATTTAACAGCATCATCTATAATCCAACGGACCGGTGCAGATTCCAGCTTTGACAGCTCCTGATTCTTCCTTGCCCATGATACCGATGGCTTGGATGCATCCACATGCGTGACTCCTGATCCGCATGACGCGGCTGCAAGGGTTGCAGCTCCGGTATAACCGAAAAGATTCAGCATTTTCAGGTCTTTTCTGCCGGACTCGGAGAGCTTTTTGATTATCCAGTCCCAGTGGGGTGACTGTTCGGGGAATATTCCGACATGCTTTGACATGTCGGTCAGACGCGACTGGAAGGTGATCTTCCCATATTTCATCAGCCATTCGCGGGATGAATTCCAGCCGGTGATCGTCCATTTCCCGGATTCATCATAAAGAGCATCAGCTTTTCTCCATTCTGATTCCGGGAGCGAAGGCTTCCACCAAGCCTTTGGCTCGCTCCTTATGAGAACATGGTTGCCGAAGCGTTCAAGCTTCCTGCGGTCGCCTGAGTCAAGGAGTTCGTGCTCGGTCCAATTGGATGTGAGGATTTCTATGTTCATTTCCAGTAATTTATCCTAAATATCCATATTTGCTCTGATGTTTTGTAAATTTGGTTTCAGGTTATAATTTTACTGACTGAAAAGACAATGAAAGGAAGGGAAATTATGTTTTTGGACAAGAATTATCTACTCAAGGGAAAAACCGCACGCGATCTTTACAGGCAGGTGGAACAACTACCTATTATAGACCCGCACAACCATGCAAATGTCAAGGAAATCGCTGAAAATAAGAACTATCCTAACCCCTGGCAGCTTTTCGCGGCTACCGACCATTATGTCTGGGAAGTCCTCAGGAAAAGGAATGTTGATGAAAAATATCTCACCGGAGACGCTTCTCCCAGGGAAAAATGGCTGAAGATGGCGTCAGTATTTCCGGAACTGGCCGGAAATCCTGTATATGAATGGATACATCTTGACCTTAAACGTTACCTTGGGATTGATGAGGTTCTCGGACCCGGTACCGGTCTTAAAATATGGGAGAAGGCATCAGATGTGCTGGCGAGGAGCAACAAGAAGCCCCAGGCGCTCCTCAACGAGATAGGTGTTGAAGTTATGTGCTCTACTGATGATCCAGTGGATCTCCTAGAGGAGCATAAGGTGGTGAATAAATCCATGAAAAGGATCGTTCTCCGTCCTACCTGGCGTCCTGACAAGGCAATGAACATCTTCTCATCGAACTGGAAGACATATGTCGGCAAACTTGAACAGCGCTTCAATATGAAGATCAAGTCCGTCAAGGATCTTGTCACTGCCCTTCGTCTCTCTCACCATTACTTTGCTGAAAACGGCTGCAAGGCCAGCGACCATGGTCTGGAAGTGCCTTATCCTGGCGACGCCAAAGTTGGCGATGCAGACAAGGTCTTCAAGATTGCCATGTCAGGCAAAAAACCTTCCTGCGAACAGTGCGGGATCTTCATGAGCTACATATTGGGAGAAATGGCTGAAATGGACTCCGAGAAGGGCTGGGTGTTCCAGATGCATATCGGTGCCGTCCGAGACATCCGCAATGCTCTCTTTGAAGGCATCGGACCCGATTCCGGAGGTGATGTCTCCAACCATCATCTTGACATACTTTCACCGTTGAAGAAGTTCTTGAACCGCTTCGACAACAGGCTCAAGGTCGTTCTCTACTGCCTGGAGCCCGGACATCAAGCGACTCTTGCGACGGTTTCCAGAGCATTTGGCTCCAAGGTAAATCTCGGTTCAGCATGGTGGCTCTGTGACACTCCCGTCGGAATGAGACGCCAACTCGAATACATAGGTAGCGTAGACCTATTTGCGAACTTCGCAGGAATGGTCTCGGATTCCAGGAAACTCCTGTCATACGGTTCCAGATTCGAGATGTTCCGGAGGATATTCTGTGATGTCATCGGAGAAATGGTGGACTACGGCCAGATGCCGTCTCCAGTTGCCGCAAGGCTTGCGGAAAAGGTCTGCTATTCCGGTCCGAAGGAATTCTACAATATCTAGAATTTTACCACAGAGACACGGAGACACCAAGAGTATATATTATTCATAATATGAGTAGATCTCTTAACTTTGTGTCTTTGTGCCTCTGTGGTGAAATATGAACCTGAAAGTTTCATTTGTTCCCGGGGATGTTCCACAGAAGCCAGGAGTCTATATTTTTCGGGACCGGTTCGGGGATGTCATCTACGTCGGAAAGGCCGTAAATCTTCGCAAGAGGCTTTCGCAGTATTTCCATCCTTCTCGGTCCAGGCTTGCCGACCCGAAACTCCGATCCCTGATCAATTCCATCGAATCGTGGGAAGTGACTCCCGTCAAGAACGAATCTGAATCTCTGATCCTGGAGTCTCGCCTCATCAAGGAATATGCTCCAAAATACAATGTTCTTCTCCGTGATGATAAAAGATTCTTCCTTCTGAAGATAAATCCAGCTGAACAGTTCCCGAAACTGAAGCTTGCGCGTCTTAGGAAGAACGATGGGGCGCTCTACTTCGGACCGTTCCCCAAGGGAGATGTAGGTGGAACCGCTGATTTCCTGACCAGATATTTCGGGCTTCGTTCGTGCCGTCCTGATTTTCCAGATGAAAAAGACCACAGGCATTGCATGGCGAGCAGGATCAGGGATTGTTCCGCGCCGTGCATCGGAAAGGTTACCCGTGAAGGATATATGGAAAGAGTTGGAGCTCTCATGAGGGTTCTTGATGGAGACTGCGATGAGGTTGTCTGCGAACTTCGCAACAGGATGGAGGATGCCGCTGAAGGGAAGAAATTTGAAACTGCCGCCAGATGGCGCGACATGATCACTAACATCGAGGAGATATTTGGAATTAAGAAACGTAATTTTCGGTTCAGTTCTATTCCTTCAGAAGCTGGGATGGAGGCCGTGCTGGATCTGCAGACAGCACTTGGTATCGAAAGAGAACCGAAAATAATCGAGGCGTTCGACATATCGAACATTTCTGGGGAGTTCGCTGTCGCCAGCATGGTCTGTTTCCGCGAAGGACGACCGGACCGTTCAAGCTACCGCAGGTTCCGCATAAGGGAAGTTCACCAGATAGATGATTTCGCGATGATGGAGGAAGTTATTAGAAGGCATTATTCCAGAAAAATGGCAGAAAACAGAATGGATACTGATCTGATCATGGTTGATGGAGGAAAAGGACAGCTCAGTGCTGCACTTTCCTCACTGATTGCGATCAAATATCCTCCGACTCCAATTCTTGGTCTGGCGAAACGGCACGAGGAGATCTTTTTGCCCAAAAGGGAAGATTCTTTGGTCTTGGATAGGACACGGCCTGCTTTAAAACTGTTGCAGGCGATACGCGATGAGGCACACCGTTTCGCAATTTCATATCACCGTGAACTCCGTGAAAAACGCATTGAGGAGTCGATCTTGGACGAGATAGAAGGCATCGGGGATAACAGGAAGATACAAATACTCAGGGAGTTCGGTTCGGTGGAGAACCTGAAAAAGGCCACCGCTGAGGAAATAGCTGAGAGAATTCCCGGCATCGGGATGAAACTGGCGGAAATAATAAAAGCAAAACTTGAGTGAAAAAGGGAATGAAAATGGAAGACAGCCGCATAAAGGAATTCTTCTTTCCGAAGATGACGACGAAATTCTTCGTCAGGCTTGGAATTGTCGCTTTTGCCGCGTATCTTTTTTTCGGTTTCATCTGTCTTCCGATGCGGATCGTCGGCATAAGCATGGAGCCGGTATACCATGACGGAGGAGTGAATTTCTGCTGGACGCCTGCATACTGGTTTTCAAAGCCGAAACGCGGGGACGTGGTGATGGTCAAGCTTGCAGGTAACAAGGTGATGTTCCTTAAACGTGTCGTCGCCCTGGAAGATGAAACTGTGGAGTTCAAGGACGGCAGGCTGATTGTGAATGGCAAGGAATTGAACGAGCCATATGTGAGATATTCCTGTGACTGGAATCTGCCCCAGCGCAAGGTTGAAAAGAATTGTGTCTATGTCATCGGTGACAATCGTGAGATGAACATTGACAACCACCAGTTCGGGCAGGCTGCTCTGAAAAAGGTTGTTGGAAAGCCTCTCTGGTGATTATAAGGTGTGTATTTTGATTGCGTAGCAATCTTTGGAGTGCGCGTAGCGGAGTGAAACGAAGATACCGCTTTTCTTCTGCGAAGCATGCTTCGCAGGAAACAAGGCTGAATCTACGCAAAGCCTTCGCTTCAGCACTCCAAGGTCAGGCCAAAGCGCCTGACAAATTCTGGAAAAGCAGGTTAAATTAGAAAATGAATAAAAAGATAATCATTGCAGTTTTCCTCCTTGCGGCTGCAGCTGCTGTCGCATGGTTTTTCATAGCTCCGAATGAGAAGGCGAAGGTGAAGAAACAATTCGCTTCCCTTTCCGATCTGGTGTCCAAGGAGAAAGGAGAAACCAACATTTCCATGGCTTTAAGGGCGAACTCGATCGGAAATCTCTTTGACGACAAATGCTCCTTTGATTTCGCCAAGCATGACATGGAAGGGATATACACTCCCGAGGAGATCACAAGCCATGCCGCCAGGGGAAGGGCGATGTTCTCGAAGATAAGCCTGAAGTTCTACGATATCAATCCTGAAATTGAGAACGACAATGCCATGGTCGATACGACTGTCAGGTTCTATGGGGAAATGAAGAATTCGTCAAAGGTTTATGAGGATACCCGGGAGATCCAGTGCAAGTTGAAGAAAGTTGAAGGAAAATGGAAGTTCTCTGAGTTCAAGGTGGTGGAAGTGCTGAAGAAGTAGAACGTTTTATTAACCGCCAACTGTCGGGATTAATTCCGACATACTAAATACCTGCCGCCGCGTTTTCCAGTCATTTCTCGGGCGTCATAGGAGAGAATCCCGTTCACCCAGACTTTTGAAATTCCTTTTGAGAGCTGATGAGGATTTGCGAAATCCGCAGTGTCATCGAGCTCTTCCGGATCCCACAGCACAAGATCTGCAAAGTATCCACTCTTTATCAGGCCTCTGTCGCGCAAATTGAAAATCTTCGCCGGGAGCGATGTCATTTTGGAAACTATTTTTTCAAGAGGCATGACGGATCTTAGACAGTTTATGAACCTCGGCATGGAACCGAAGCCTCTCGGATGGCTTCTGCCAAGGGAATAATCCAGAGGTCTTGCAGTCTCATCAGAACCGCAGGATACAAAATCCTTCGAAATGATCTTTTTCATGTTTTCCTTGCTCATGCCGGCTGAGGCGGCAGTTGCTCCGGCTGTATCCCAACGGAGTATCTTGGCGCAAAGTTCGGCTGGATGAATTCCTGTCTTACTTGCGAAATCCGCAAATGTCCTGCCAAACCCGGCTCTTTCGAACTTCGCAGAAGTGCTGATGAGCCTGAGAGTTTTCCATCTGTCAGCCGGAAGAGATTTCAATGCCCGGATGAATTCCCTGTAATTGGACTCGTCTTGAAGATACTTCTTCAGCTTAATGTCATCCATCTTATTGTATGGCGATGGAAGATATGCGCTGAGCTGTGTCATTGACTCGATATACGGATATCTGTCAGCGGTCAAGGCCATGCCTGATTTTTGTGCCTGTGAGATAAGTATGAAGACATCTCCGAGCTTATGCCAGTTTTCCTTGCCTGCTGTCTTGAGATGGCTGATGTGAATTTTCCTGTTCTTTGCTTCGGCTGAGACGGAAACCGTCTCCTCTATTGATTCTATAAGGAAATCCCCCTCGCTTCGCAGATGAGTGGTGTATGGTTTGACGGTTGGCGAGAGTATCTTTAAAAGGGAAACAATCTCCTTCCTGTCTGCGAACTTGCCGGGAATATAGAGGAATCCAGTTGATAGGCCGACTGCTCCGTGCTTCAAGGAAACCTGAAGAAGTTTTTGCATCTCGGAAATCTGTTTGCCAGTTGCAGTTGCTTCGTCGTAGCCCATCACAGCAGCACGCAGGGTGTTATGTCCGCAGAGCGAGGAGATATTTATTGAAGGATTTGCCTTATTCAGCGTTTTAGCGAAATCTTCGACGTCCTTCCATCGTATCCTGACGTCATACTGGCTATACAGGTCTTGAAGATGAGCCCTGTTCCTTTCAGATACCGGGAAGACAGAAAGTCCGCAATTACCGCATATTTCCGTGGTTATCCCCTGTGATATCTTGCTGATGGATGCTGGTTCTGCAAGAAGCGAGATATCGGAGTGACCGTGGGTGTCGATGAAACCTGGTGAAAGGGCAAGTCCTTTTGCGTCGATGGTCTTCAGCCCAGTTTCCGGCAGCTTTTTTCCGACAGCGGAAATTTTTCCGCCTTTTACTGCGACATCGCCCTTGAAAGGGGCTTTGCCTGAACCGTCGATAACAAGGGCGTTTTGTATGACAAAATCATGGTACATGCGGATAATAGAGGAGTTGAACGGTAAAATTCAATTGAACAAAGGCTGGGTCAGGAAACAGTTGGTACGCCTGTCCTACGCTGAACATCAAGGACTGAGCGGTTTGGAAGGCTTCTCAGTAATACTTTTCATGGCAGACGTAGAAGGTCTTACCAAACTTCTGGCCTTTCGGCAGCTCCGCCCAGGCCATTATTAGATAGCAGCCGCTTGGTAGGTTCTGCTGAATCTGCAGGGGAGTAGATACCTCCCACTTGTCCTTCTTTTTCACCACAATCTTGCCAGCCATATCATAGACATAGACGTTCAACGTAGTGCCTTTTTCAGGCTGGAACGCTTTCAACGAGCGGTCCTTTAATTCCAGAAGCTGCAGGACGAGGGAAATGTTGTTTTTTTCATTTGTGACCCCGGAAGACAGGGAATTTTTAAACATAACTGTCTTATCTCCAATAATGGCAGCATTTCCCATTTCTTCAAGTTGCTTCTGGGGAAGAGGAAGATTCTTGATGGTCTTGAGTTTTTCCTTAAGTGGGACAGGCACAAAGATCTCGGCAATTTCACCCATCACCGGCCCTTTGTCGATGCGAGCAATTGAGATCAGCAGGTAATCGCCGCTGGGTACTTCACCGAAGTACCCTCCTCCGCCCCCTCAGGTAGGGCACAATTTTTCCAGTGGCGCTTTCTCCTTGGCAACTATTTTACCGTTCTTGTCGATTAGGAACAGTTCGCCTTCCCCGCTGACAAATATGCTTCCGTCCTTGGTGAATTTTACAGCGACGGTGATATGCACCGGGGAACCTTGTCCTTTGGGATTGGGAGATGCTGCATAGTCAATGTTCAGATTCAACTTAAGTTCTCTACTGTCATAAACAGCCTTATCCGGAAACTTGACAATTTGGTCGGCCGGAACTGTCAGACCTTCAACTTTCTTCAGGTTCTCGAGGAGCTTTTCCCCCCAGTTCAATCCTCCGCCAGCCGATCCATTTGAATTGTCCGCAGCCGGTTTAACCACTTCCATGTTCATGCTTGCCGCAGTGGACTGCACGGCGGTAAGGGATTTTTCCGTAAGATCCTGCGTGCCGACAAACCGGCTCTTTCCGTTGTGCTGGAACCTGACCCCCACCGCGGAAAGTTTCTCAAGTGTTACTCCTTCGAATTTCTCCCCGTCCTTAGTCTCTATGTCTAAGGCGTTCGTTCTGAGGATGAAAATTGCAGAAATTACAAATGCCGCAAGCAGGAATTGGAATGTTCTTTTCATAATGCCTGTCTCTCCCAAAGTTCGTTCCTGTATACAGGTGTCCAATACTATGGCGATCGCATCACTTCATTTAAAAACTTAATATATGCTGAATTATATCTTAAATCAAAGTGCAAAATCAATTTATTGATGGAGGTCATTTGTCAATATTAAAAGATGCCCTTAGATTATACAATTATTTTCTGAATATTGGAGAATCTCATTTATGGAAGTGATCATACGCCCAGACAAGGCTTCGGCCACTGAACTTGTGGCAAAGCTGATTTCAAATGCCCTCATTGAAAAACCTGATCTTGTGCTCGGGCTTGCAACCGGGAACACGATGGAGCCGCTTTATGCGAGGCTGGCCGAAATGCATAAGAAGGAAAGGCTTGATTTTTCCCTCTGCAGGACCTTTAACCTCGATGAATATGTCGGATTGCCTGCAGAAAATAAGAACTCATACCGCCACTATATGAACGAGCATCTTTTCAAGAAGATAAACATCGACATCCGCAATACGCACCTTCCGTCTGGAACTGCAAAGGACCTGGACAAGGAATGCGAGAAATATGAGCATAAAATCAAGAAGTGCGACGGGATAGATCTCCAGCTTCTTGGCATAGGGAAATCAGGCCACATCGGATTCAACGAACCCTTGTCTGCGTTTTTCTCCAGGACGCGTGTGAAGGCCCTTACTCCCACGACCATCACCCAGAATTCACCGCTTTTTGACAGGCCTCGAGATATGCCAAAACGCGCGATCACCATGGGCGTCGGAACCATCCTGGAAGCAAAGAGGATCGTGACACTCGTGCTTGGAACCTCCAAATCCGATATACTGGCTAAATCGGTCGAGGGACCTGTCACTTCCATGGTTTCGGCTACTGCACTTCAGTTGCATCCCAAATGTGTTGTGATATCGGATGAAAAGGCCGCTGCAAAACTCAAGGGCAAGGATTATTACAAGTGGATATTCGAGAACGAGCCTGAATGGGAGGAATACCGCTGAATTATTTCCAGATGCGGGTGTTCAGGTTGAGCTCTTCTATGATTTTGCCTGCCAGTTCGAGATAATTGAAGTATTCCCGGATCAGTTCGAAGTTGTCGTTCGTCCTGAACAACCTCGGTTCGAAAAGGTCCTTTGCGACCGATACCGCGACATAGACCTTTGAATCCCTGAACGAAAGATAGATGGTATCCTTCATCCTCAGGCGGAACTCGACAAGTCTCTGCATCAGAGCCGGCGTCAGAATGTATCTTGCAGTTATCTGGTCATCTCCATAGACCACGAAAAGTTTCTCGAAATCAGGATCCTCCAGCTTTATCAGCTTCTCTGTCCGAGAGAGGTTCCAGGACTGGAAGATCTTTCCGAGGAATCCGAAGGTGCTTTCCGCGAAATCCGGGAGCACGACCGTCGTGCCTGTGAAGTTCTTGTTGAAGTCGGCGATGAAGAGCAATCCCCTGAAGATGGTATGCCAGTGTGTCTGCCTGTTGCCCTTGCTGTCAGTGGTTTCCGTCTTGTATTCAGAGTGAACTTCGGAGAATTCAATGGAAGTCTCCCCGATCTTTCCTGAAACATAGTCTTCACACTTGTATCTATCGGGTTGGGTAAGGAATATCCTGCTCTGCATGTATGCCGGCTGGCCGATTCCGTTCTCAGGTATGTATGAGAGATTGGAGTTCACAAACTTCACGATCTCGCCGACTATCTGCCTCTTGAAGTCGGACTTGAAGGACTTCGATTCGCTGTTGATGAATATGAAGAAGAAGAGCAGGGCCATTAAACCAAGCCCGATCGCCGCAAAAATGAATATGATAGGATTTTTGAAGATCACTGATGCAAGGAACGCAAGCATGAGGAAGAACATCATGATTCCAAGCATGAGCAGGATCTTGAATGAGATATTCTTCCTCCTGTCCTCAAGAACCATCATTTTCTGGCGGAGGGCGCCGTCATAAAAACTTTTCAGGTCTTCAATGGTTCTCATAAGTTGGCCTTCACCGGCTGTTTCTCATCATCCGTGATCTGGAACCAGCTCTTCTTCTGGAAGCCGAACATGGATGCGAAGATGTTTGTCGGGAACATCTCGCAGGAATTGTTGAAGTCGGTGACCGCGGCGTTGTAGGCCCTTCTTGCTGCTGCGATCTGCTCTTCGGTTTCGGTAAGGTTCTTCTGCAGGTTGAGGAACTGCTCGTTGGCCTTGAGTTCAGGATAGCTTTCTGCAACCGCGAAAAGCCTGCCGAGGGCGGTCTTCATCTGGCCGTCGAGGGCGATCTTGTCATTGTCGCTTGCGCCTTCCGCAATCGCCTTGGTCCTTATTTCCGCAACCTTTTCAAAAGTCTCCTTTTCGTGCTTTGCATAGCCCTTTACGGTCTCTACCAGGTTTGGAATAAGATCGTATCTCCTCTTGAGCATCACGTCAATCGTGGAGAATACGTTGTCGGCGGCATTCCTCCTGTAGACAAGCATGTTGTACATGACCGCAATTACGAGCAGGATGAGGATGAATGGACAGGCCAGCAATGCAAGGAAAGCTACCGCTGTAGAAGCCATATACAACTCCTTTTAAAGGTACCCTTTAGTTAAAAATCCAGTTTCCAGTTATCGGTTACAAGCATCAGACTTCACCTTTTTCCATTGCAAGTATAGCCGCTCCCACAGGAACGGCATCATCTCCTAGCGCAGAGAGCTTCAACTTGATGTCATTCTTTGAAAGAGCGAAGAGGTTCTCCTCGAATCCCCTGCGGATATGCGACATGGCGAGTTTTTTGAACGCCTCCATCACTCCTCCTCCGAACACGATGCATTCAGGAGATATTATAGATGCCTGGTTCGCCGCCGCGAGACCGAGAAGATAAAATCCCCTGTTCAAGACCCTCCGCGTGATCTTATCCTTCGCATTATAGCATTTGAGGAGGACACCGCTCTTTATGCCCTTGAAATCATTATCGGTATAATCGCTCAGCAGGCTCTTCTTCCCTTCTTCGACTATCAGCTTGTGGAATTGTCTGCAGAAGGCCGTCTTGCTGCAGTATGCTTCGAGGCAACCAAGTTTCCCGCAGCCGCATTTGCGGCCTTTGAAATGTATGATCTCGTGACCGAGCTCGCCAGCAGATCCCCTTACGCCAGTATGAAGCCTGCCGTCTATTATTATTCCTCCACCGAGTCCGGTGCCGAGGAAAAAACCTACGACATGACGGTATCCTTTTGCGGCACCACATCTGAATTCAGCGAGAGTTCCGCAGTTGACATCGTTCTCAAGGTAAATGGGCTTCCTGAATATCTTGCGGAACTTGTTCCTGAGCGGCTGGTTCTTCCATCCGAGCGCAGGCGAATGTAGTGCATCTCCCGTTTCCGGATCGACCGGTGTAGGGACGGCGATGCCAACGCTTGCAATATCATTCCAGGAAAGTCCTGCATCCGCAAGGGCCTCGTTTGCGGCCTCCTTCATCCTCTTGCCTGTGCCGTCGATCCCAAGCTCGGACTTGGTCTTGCATTTGGATCTCGCGACGACCTTGAATTTCGGAGAGACCACGGTTGCGAGGATTTTCGTCCCTCCGAGATCGATGCCAACCATATATTTGCCGGACATTTCTATCTCGTCTCCTCTATCAGCTTGTGAAGTTCGTTAAGTTTCTTCACTGAGGACAATGACTTCAGGAAGAATTTTGCTTCCGGTTTCTGATTCTTCAAATCAGGGCCCAGCGTGACAACATTGTTCTTCACATTAAAAAATCTATATCCTGATTCCGCAAGTAAAAGCCTGATTTTGTAAACTTTGATCAAATTCAGTGTCATTTCCGGAAGCTTTCCATATCTGTCCTCGAGTTCCGAAGCTTTCCTGTCAAGCTCCTCCCTGTCCGTCGCCCTGCAGAGCTGGCGGTAGGCGTCTATCCTGAGCTTGTCCGAAGGTATGTATTCAGGAGGAAGTGCCGCAGCGATGTG